>NZ_KN050786.1:0-73012 GCF_000745955.1 Alysiella crassa DSM 2578
GCTAGGGTGGGGGAAAATTTGTGGAATAAATTAATTGTCTTGAAAATCAACGAACCCCCACCCTAACCCTCCCCCGCAAGCGGGAGAGGGGACAGGTTACAGGCAGCCTGAAAGATTTTTGTCGTGTACTGAAAGGCTGCCTGAAAACCATCAATGACTACATGCGTTTGCCTTCACGATTAAATAAAGTTTTCTTATCATTGTCGCAACCGATTGCACTGAAACCGTCTTCCGTGTATTGAATTTTGTCGTATTCAAACGGTACAATCACGCGATTATTCACATCAATCACGCCCGATGCACAAATAATGCTGCCGTTCCGTCTTTTAACCATGGTGGCAAAACCATTGTGGAAATAGCTGTGCAGATGATTGTCGTATTCAAACGGAATAACCGTGTTGCCTTGTTGGTCAATGAAACCGTATTTGTCTTTAATGGCGACATTTGCCAAACCTTCGCGGAACACGGCTGCGTCATGATAAATGGTTGGAATGACCAATTCGCCTTTGGTGTTGATGAAACCGAAACGTCTCCCCAAATCCATTTTGCCATTGTCCATCGTGCCATCGCTTTTGGCTTTGATTTCCACACGCGCCAAGCCTTCTTTGAAACCGTCCATGCCTGCATATTGACCAAATGGCACAATGATTTCATTTTTCGCATTGATGACAGCAGCTTGCGGAATGTTGAGCGTAGCGGTTTCGCCATTCAGGGGATTTTTGATTTCTTGGGGCGCGTCTTGATACACCACCACCGCGCCATCGGTAAATTGGTATGGGGTCAAACCTTGCCAATCATATTGGGCAGGAATGACCCATTTTCCCGTTAAATCAATAAAGCCCATTTTCTTGCCATCTTCGGATACGGCAGCCAAGCCTTCGCTGAATTCAGCCGCTTTTTTGTATTTGAATGGCACAATTTCTTTGCCCGAAATGTCAATAAAACCGTACAACGCCGAATCTTTTTTCATCGCCAACAAGGTTTTTTCATCATTGGACAATTCCAAACGATTGTATTCAAATGGAATGACCACTTCGCCTTGTTGATTGAGCAAACCCACATGACCATTTTGGTGTTCCACACGATAGTTGGGTTGTGGTTTGGGCGCGATTTTAGGCGGTGGCGCGGTTTGGGTTTGCGCGACCGCATTTTTGGATTGGGTTTGTGTTTTTTGGTCGGATTTGTCGGAACACGCCAACACATTGCACACCAAAATTGCCAAAATAACTTTTTTAAACATGATTTTATCCTTTAAAAATATTTTCAGGCTGCCTGAATGCTTATCCCATTATCCGCCAAAGCCTTGCGAATTTTATCCGCAAATTCCAGCGCGTGCGCCCCATCGCCATGCAAACAAATGCTGTCGGCTTGCACCGCCACGCGGCTGCCGTCCACTGCCGTAACCGATTGTTCTTGCACCATTTGCAACACCTGCGCCACCGCCTCATCATCGCTGGCGACCGTAGCGTCAGGGCGCGAACGCGGCACCAGCGAGCCGTCTGGCAAATAACGTCTGTCGGCAAACACTTCCGAAATCACGCCCAAACCTGTGTTTTGCGCTGCCTGAATGTGCAGGCTGCCTGAAAGCCCCATCAATTTCAATTTGGGGTTAAATTGTTGGATTGTTTTACAAATTAAATTTGCCAAATCAAGGTCTTGTGCCGATTGGTTGTACAACGCGCCATGCGGTTTCACATACGCCATTTCTACGCCAAAATGGTCGCACAAACTTTGCACCGCACCCAACTGATACAACAGCCAAGCGCGTAACTCGTGTGCTGGCAAATTCATGTTTTTTCTGCCGAAATTTTCACGGTCGGGAAAGCTGGGGTGTGCGCCCACTCGAACGCCATTTTGTTTTGCCCATTCAAGGGCTTGGGCGATTTCTTTCGCGCCACCTGCGTGTATGCCGCAACAAATATTGGCGGACGTTACGCGCTGCAACAGCGTTTCGTCCACCGCAAAACCTTCGGCTAAATCGGCGTTTAAATCCACTTGCATTTTTCTTTTCCTTTTAATGGGTTGTGTGTTTTTTTCAGAGTTTGTAGGTCGGGCATTTATGCCCGACACAATGTGCCGCGATTGATTATGTAGGGTATAAATGCCCGACCTACGGAAACCACCTGAAAAATGTAGGTTGGGTCTTGACCCAACATTTTTCCAAATTTAAATTGTGTTGATGTTGGGTTTGCAACCCAACCTACGCGTTTGGTTGTGGCTATTCGTTTTTTGCAAACTGGTAGAATAGAAATATCGCCACCACACCAGCCAAAAAATGCAAAGCGGACAGCCAAATTCTTTCATTAAAATCATGAATATGCAAAAAGCGTCTGGTGGAAACACAATAACCAAGCGACAAACATAAAATCGTCAAACCCAAATTCACAATCGCCACAATTAAAATCAAAATGGGAAATGAAAACATTTTTTTCATTTTTCAGGTTGCCTGACTGGGTTCGCTGAAAAAATCATCTTTTGTATAAACCACATCAGGAAAATAGTCCAACATGGTTTTCTCGCGTTTCAATATGGACAATGCCATTTCGTAAACCGTTTCAGGGACAATCTCTTTGTTTGGCAATGACATTTTGATGATTTTGCCTGAATAACTTTGTTTAATCACGCAACTGGGGCGCATGATTAAATTGTGTTTTTCGGGCATATCGTGCGTTAAAGCGAAAATTTTTTCGTCCCATGCTCGCCAATTTTCGTCATCATAATCAGGCGGTGGCGGACATTCTTTAATCGCCCAACGCTCGCATTCTTCCCAATATGCCAATTGCAAATCCTGCCAAAAAACGCGGTAAACGTGCGAACCATAGCGAAAACACAACACGTCTGGCATACCAATAAGCGAAGGCGTTAAAAATAAACGGTTTTTCGGAATGGGTAAGTTGCCATAAGTGGCGTGTTTGCTGAATATTTTGGAAGATTGAATTTGGTTTTCGTATTTTATGTTTTTCATTTTCAGGCTGCCTGAACATTTTATCCACGCACTTCATCAATCAAATTGCTGATTTCATCTTCAAATTTTGCCGTATCGCGTTGAGCGGTGGGCGCACAATATTTCGCAAAATCAATATCATTGCTCATTGCCCACGCAAACCCAAACACGCCACACATCACAAAAAATTTCACCACATAATAAATGACTTTTGCGAATGAATCGGTGGGCAAAAACAACCAATCCGCCCCAAACCAAACCACAGCCAAAATCGCCATCATCAAAAACAATCGTGCCAAAACAATCAAAAAACCTTCAAATGAACCGATAAAATTGGGGTAACTCAATTTGGCTGGTGCTTGATAATTTTGATTAAGCGATTGATTTTCTACATAAACAACCGAGTTTCGCCTTTCATCGTTCCACCAAACCACGATGATTTGATTATCAGGGCGACATGAAATTTGCCAATCGGTAAAATGAAATGAATGCTCTTGCCCAGTCGTTTCGTCCAGTAAAAACAATTCTTCATGCACAAGAGTTTCGCTGCGAATGCGAACTGGGTCAATTTTGCCTTTCATCGTACCGTGCAGGCTGCCTGAACCGCCAAACACTGACCCTGAAGCCTTGCCTTTGATTTCGCCACCACCACCGTAACCCGAAACCACCGTTTCCAAATCGCGGTTATTTGCCAATAATTTGCCTTTTAAAGCATGGAGTTGAATGTGCTTTTGATGTGTGAATGACAATGAACGTGTGGCATACATGATGATTTTTCCTTATGCAACATGGTTTTAAAACAAATTCGCGCGATTTTCAGGCTGCCTGAAATTTATTTTGACCGCGCAATCACTTCAATTTGATGCAAATACGCTTCATTGCGCCGTTTTAATTTGGCGGCTTCTTGTGGCGTGGCAATCTGAAAAAACACCTTCGCGCCAAACCGAATTTGCGCCAAACGTCCCAAATCCGCCGCCACCACAGTCGCGATTTTCGGATAACCGCCAGTGGTTTGCGTGTCCGCCATCAACACAATCGGCTGACCGCTTGGCGGCACTTGCACCGTGCCAAATTGCACCGCGTGCGACAACATTTCCACATTTTCCGCGCGTTCCAACACGCCACCGCCCAAACGGTAGCCCATGCGGTTGCTGTCGCTTTGCAGTGTCCAGCCGTTTTGCCAAAAGCGGAAATGCGCGTTGCGGTTGAATTGCCCGTATTCCGATGAGGGCAAGGCGTGAATGCGGTTGGTCAGCGCGATGGGCGCAACGCCGACTTTTTTCAGGCTGCCTGAATCGCCCAACACGCCCAATTTATCGCCTTTTTGCAAACTTCTACCGTGAAATCCGCCAAATTGCGCTTTTAAATCGGTGGCTTTTGCGCCCAATATTTCGGGTACGTCCACGCCACCGTCCACGCACAAATAGCCGTACATGCCATGCACCGCGCGCACCAAACGCAAAGTTTGACCGCGTTTCGCGCTGTAACGCCAGTAGGAATGCACGGGTTCATCGTCCAAAAACGCTTCGTAAATCGCGCCTGTGATGCAAAAGGGCATATCGCGTTCAAATTTCACGCTCAATCCGCCCAATGCGATTTCAATCGCGGCGGCATTTTCTTGATTATTCAGCAAAATATTGCCCGTCCGCAACGCCAAAGTGTCCATTGCGCCAGCGTGTCCCACGCCAAATCGCCGCCAACCGTAACGCCCCAAATCTTGTACGCTCGCCAATGCGTTGCATGATGTGATTTCTAACATTTTTGTTTTATCCTGTTATTTTTAAATTGTTTTCAGGCTGCCTGAAAATACACGACCAATTTTAATCTTGCCACAAACCCACTCCCTCTCCTTTGGGAGAGGGCTGGGGAGAGGGAAAAATCGTTGAGCATCGTCAGTTTTCCCCTCTCCCTAACCCTCTCCCAAAGGAGAGGGGACGGGTTTGTGGTTATTTTACGGTTTCAGGCAGCCTGAAAAATATTTTTTGTAACCTTATTTCTCAATTTTTTCCGCCACAAATCGCACCGTATCCCCCGCATTAAGCAAAGTCGGTGGCGTGTTATCCGCTTGAAACAATGGAAGATTGGTGCGCCCCAAAATCTGCCAACCTGCTGGCGATGCAAAGGGATAAACCCCCGTTTGCGCCCCACCAATGCCGACCGAACCCGCTTCCACGCGCGTGCGTGGCGTGGTGTGGCGCGGCGTGTGCAGATGTTCGGCTAATCCGCCCAAATATGGAAAACCTGCCTGAAAGCCCATCATAAAAACGGTGTAGGTGTGGCTGGTGTGTTCGGCGACAATTTTTTCAATGGAAACATTGTGATACTTGGCAACGTCCGCCAAATCCATGCCAAATTCGCCACCGTAAACGACTGGGATTTCAACGTGTTTGCCTTGATAGTTTGCCGCTTGGGTTTCGTCCCAAATCGCGTTCAGGCTGCCTGAAAAATCGTGCAAATCCACGCCATAGTCTGTGAAAATGGTAACGTTGTTCATGCCAACCACCACTTCTGCCACATGTTCAAGCGTTTGAAGTTTATCGGCAAATGCCCAGATTTTTTGTTGTTTGGCTAATTCGGCTGGCGGGGGAAGTTGGCAAACAATGCCGTTTTCGCTGATGGGGTGTAGGGTAAGCATAATGTAATAAGATGTAATTTTTTTATCGGAATGATTTTATAAAATAAGTGAATAAATGTGTCAAGGGGATTGAACGGGTGTGATGGTTGTGTTGTTAAAAAATAAAAAAGGGCGGAAAGCAAATCCGCCCTTTATTGTGTGGCAAATGTTCAGGCTGCCTGAACTTTCTCCGCCACAATAAACAAACGTGGCAAAGACAATAAAATTTGCCCATCGTATTGTTTAGGATAATATTGTTGTAATTTTTGAATATAAATTTCTTGAAATTCAAATTGTTGCGTTTCATCTAAACACGCCAAATAGGGGCGCAGTGCGGTGCTGGCAAACATTTGGGCAATGCTGGCAACATCGGGCAAAACATGGTGGTAAACCGTATGCCAAGTGTCCACGCGACAATGATTTTTTACAAAAATATCATAAGAATCATGTACTTTTAATATATTTGGGCGACTGGCGACCTGTTGCATGGTGGTGCGCCATTGTGGTAATTGCGCGACTTCGTTCATCAGACGATGAGATGGCTCGTTTAAATTATCGGGCATTTGGATTGCCAACACGCCATTGGGTGCAAGTTGTTCAATAATATGCGAAAACAATGTTTCGGGTTCGGGCGACCATTGCAAAGAAGCATTGGCAAAAATCACATCTTGCGGCACATCGCTGCACCAGTCGTGAAAATCTTGCTGAATAAATTCGCACGATGGCAAGTTTTCACGCGCTGCTGCCAGCATATTGGGCGAATTGTCCACGCCTGTGATGTGGGCGTGTTGCCAAACTTCGCGTAACAGCGCGGTGCTGTTGCCCGCGCCACAACCTAAATCGGTAATGTGTTGTGCGGGGCGATGGAGAATGTGGGAGAGCAATTCTAGGGCTGGGCGGTTGCGTTGGGTAGCGAAATTTAAATAGGCTTGGGGGTTCCAGTCTTGGGGCATGGGGGGAAGTCCTTTCAGGCTGCCTGAAATAAAAAAATGCTCACGGTATTTTATCGTAAGCATTTTCTCATGCAATAATTATTTATTGGATTTACGGCGATTACACGGTTTACACAACATTTGGCAATTCTCTTCCACCGTTTTACCACCTTCACTCCAAGGTGTGATATGGTCGCCTTCCATTTCGGCTAATTCAAATTTTTGTTTACAATTCGGGCAGATACCTTTTTGTTTTTCAAAAACTTTTTGTTTCAAACTGTCTGAAAAAGCACGGATATTCAAAAATTTCTCATCACGTGTTAAAACATAGGGATAAATCCCCCTTTGATTTCCCACATCATCATCGGCAATCAATTTGGCAATTTCACTTTCCAATGCATCTTTATCCAAATTGGCAGCCTGAAAACGGTTATATAGAAATCCCCAATCTTGTCCTTTCATCAATTTAGCGCGTTTAACTGGGAATTTCAAATTAACCCATTCAATCACATTTTTAAAATACAGCCACAAATCATCGGCATTTTTATCATGCTGATGAATCGCCATATATTGCCGAATGGCAGTATCGCTACTTTGATTGGCGTGCCAAGCAATTGCTGTTTCCAAAAAATCTTGGCGGATTGGCGAACCATTTAAATAATCCTTACCAATTTGATACGCCACACATCCATTTTTACTGAAATGGCGTTTTGCGTCTGTAACCCAACTGCCTGCATAAACTGCATTGCGTAATTCTTGGTCGGTCAATTTTTCGCCAGCGATATTGATGGTTTGAAACCAATCTAATTTATCGCTAGGGCTGCCTGTACATTGATAAACCGTTAATTCATAATTTAAAAATTTTTCTTGTTCATCAGGTTGCAAATTATGGAAATAGCGCATTTCATAAGCAAAATCACCATTCACATATTGGCAAATGGAAAGGGTACGTTGCTGACCGTCCACAATTTCAAATGTGCCGTCATCGCGTACTGCCCAATACATTACATTGAGTGGAAAACCTTTGTTAATGGTGTTAATTACGGCATCACGCTGTTTGTCTTTATAAACAAATTCACGCTGATAGGGTGGACGCACATCCAATTTTCCGCCAAATGCACGGACACCATTTTCGGCATTATCTTGATAATTTTCAACCAATTGGCGGATTGTGATGGTGGTCATTTCAATTTTCATGATGATTTTTTACCTTTTTGTTTTTAATTAAAATTCTGGCATAAACTTCTTTATTATTGATTGTGAAACGTTTTCCATAATTTGGATTGTCTTCCACATATCTGTCAATTCCAATAATTTCAAATTGTTCAGGATTGTATTTATCTAAAAATGTAATGGGTACACCCATTGCTCCATCATAATCTATCGGAATATCAGAAACTTGACCTACTTCAATAGCATTATAATTATCATATTTTGGATAATCTTCTGGATTATATTGTTTATACAAAATCAAATTTTCATGGCGTTTATCATGGTCTAAATTGGTAAACCAACACGCTTGGGCGCGTGCTTTAATGACACCGTCAATAATCCGATAGCTGCTGCCTGCTTTTTTCTTTTCCACCAAGATAGCCGCATAATCATCAGGCACACCAAACAACATATCCGTCCCCATTGGTGTTACCCCCAACCACATTTGATTATTTTGAATTAAGGGGAAAATTTCTTTATAAGTAATGGCATTTTTATTGCCAATAATCAGAAATTGCTTTTTATATTCAATTAACTGTGCTACATATTCACGAAACAGTGAAAATGGCGGATTGGTTACCACAATATCCGCTTGTTTCAGTAATTCAATACATTCTTTGCTGCGAAAATCGCCATCACCTTTGAGTAGTTTAACGGCGATTTCATCGGGATTGGGCAAATTGTCGCCATTTTTATCGCCTGTATATTCCAAATAAACGGCGGTTTCGCTGTTGTTTTGGCTGAATAAATCGCGTTCTTGACTTTTGTAGCAAGTGGCAATTAGTTTTTTCAAACCAAGCTGTTCAAAATTGTATGAAAAATAGTGAAAGAAATTGCTTACACGCGGGTCATCGCAATTACAGTAAACAATTTTATTTTTGAAATGATGTTTGTAGTGGCGCAATTCTTTCTCAATATCAGAAAGTTGCGTGTAGAATTCATCGTTTTTCGCTTTATTGGCAGCGTGTAGACTTTTGTTTCCTGCCATGATTACACCCCTTTCATTGCGAAAAAGGGTTTCAGGCAGCCTGAAAATGCGTTAAGCGTTAGCGAACTTGCGAACTTGCGAACTTGCGAACTTGCGAACTTGCATTATATTTTCCTTATAAAAATAACCGTTATTTTAACATACTTTAATGATTATTAACAGATATTTTTCAGGCTGCTTGAAGTTGGAAAAAACCTTTTCAGGCAGCCTGAACCCTCATTCCGCCAACAATTTTAACACTTTCCGCGCATTTTCAATCCGTGCCACCACATCTGCGCTTTTCATTTCCACGCGCAATTTGTCGCTGCCAGCCATGCGCCAGCCTTTTTCGCGTTGCATGATGGCGATGATTTTGGCTGGGTTCAGCACCATGTTTTTGCCAAACGCCAATGTGATGGCTTCGGCAGTCGCGTCCACCGTGCTGATGCCCAAATCGCTTGCCATAATCCGCAATTTGTGGCTTTCCACCAGCGTTTTCACGGCTTGTTCAGGCAGCCCGAAACGGTCTATGAGTTCTTCAAAAATATCGTTGATTTGATTGATGTTTTCGCAAGTTGCCAAACGTTTGTACAGCACCAAACGTTCGTGAATATCGGGGCAATAACTTTCAGGCAGCAAAGCAGGTGCATGGAGCTTGATTTCCGTGTTCACACCCAAAGGCGCGTCCAAATCAGGCACACGCCCTTTTTTCAACTCGCGCACGGCTTGTTTCAACATTTCCGTGTACAAAGTCAAACCCACTTGCGCCATTTCGCCCGATTGCCCCTCGCCCAAAATTTCGCCTGCGCCGCGAATTTCCAAATCTTGCATGGCAAGCGCGAAACCTGCACCCAATTCATCGGCAGCCGCAATCGCGTCCAAACGTTTTTGCGCGTCTTTGCTGACAAATTCGCCAGTAAAAAGATAAGCATACGCCTGATGATGACTGCGCCCCACGCGCCCACGCAACTGGTGCAACTGGGCGATACCGAATTTGTCGGCACGATTGATGATAATCGTGTTGGCATTGGGAATGTCTATCCCCGTTTCAATGATGGTAGAACAGAGTAAAACATTGAATTTCTGTTGCAAAAATTCGCGCATGACCTGTTCCAATTCGCGTTCGCGCAACTGTCCGTGTGCCACGCCAATGCGGGCTTCGGGCAAGAGTTCTGCCAATTTTTCTCGCATATTTTCAATGGTTTCTACTTCATTGTGCAGGAAAAACACCTGTCCGCCGCGTTTCAATTCGCGCAACACGGCTTCGCGCACGCTGCCATCGCCAAAGGGTTTGACAAAAGTTTTCACGGCAAGGCGGCGCGATGGCGCGGTGGTAATCAATGAAAAATCGCGCAAACCCTCCAAAGCCATGCTTAATGTACGCGGAATGGGCGTGGCGGTCAGCGTGAGCATGTCCACATTGGCGCGAAGGCGTTTGAGTTGCTCTTTTTGGCGCACGCCAAAGCGGTGTTCTTCGTCAATGATGACCAAGCCCAAGTTTTTAAACGCAATATCATCTTGCACCAATTTGTGTGTGCCAATCACGATGTCCACCGTGCCGTCTGCCATGCCTGCGAGTGTGGCTTTGGTTTCTTTGCTGCTGTTAAAACGCGACAACGCCGCCGTTTTAACGGGAAAATCGGCAAAACGGTCGGCAAAATTTTTCGCGTGTTGCTCCACCAGCAAAGTGGTGGGCGCGAGTACCGCCACCTGTTTGCCACCCATCACCGCCACAAATGCGGCACGCAACGCCACTTCGGTTTTGCCAAAACCGACATCGCCACACACCAGCCTGTCCATCGGTTTGGCTTGGGTTAAATCTTTCAACACGGCAGCGATGGCGGCGGCTTGGTCTTCGGTTTCTTCGTAGCCGAATCCGTCTGCAAAGGCTTGATAATCCAATTCGTTGATTTCAAATTTGAAACCCGATTGTGCTGCGCGTTGGGCATACAAATTGAGCAATTCGGCTGCGGTGTCGCGGGCTTGTTCGGCGGCTTTGCGTTTGGCTTTGCCCCACGCGCCTGTGCCGAGTTTGTGTAATTGCACGTTTTCGGACGCGCTGCCTGAATAGCGGCTGATTAAATGCAGTTGTGAAACAGGCACATACAGTTGCGCTTCGTTGGCGTATGCCAGCAACATCATTTCGGTGTCGCCATCGCCAAAATTCATGTTGACCAAGCCTTGATACCGCGCAATGCCGTGTTCTTGGTGGACAACGGGGTCGCCCATGTTGATTTCTGCCAAATCGCGCAAGGCGGTGTCGGCAATTTTGGCGTGTTTCAAGCGGCGCGTTTTGGGGCGAGCAACGTATTGATAAAGTTCGGTTTCGGTGATGACGGCAATTTTCAGGCTGCCTGAAACTTGATTTTTCACATTTTGTGAATGGGATTGTGCCAACGCATTTTCAGGCTGCCACACATCTGCCCCCTCCCCCGACTGGCGGGGGAGGGCTGGGGGGGGGGTGGTTTCGCCAAATTGCCCCCACCCTAACCCTCCCCCGTTTGAGACGGGGGAGGGAACAAGGTTGTCGGCAATTTGAAAGCCCTGCACCAAAGGCGACACGCAAATTGCCAATTTATGGTTTTGTTGAACAAAATCCTGCCAACTTGCCACTTGTGCCACGTCCAAACCATTTTGTTTGAAAAAAGCGGACATGGTTTCCCTGCGCCCCAAGCTGTCGGCACAAAGCAAAATTTTGCCGTCAAACGCTGCCTGAAAATCCTGCAACGCCAAAAGCGGCTGTTCCGACTGACGATTTACGGCAAGATTGGGCAAATCGTGACGGTGGTCGGGCGAAGTCCAAATTTGCGGATACGGTTTCAGGCAGCCTGAAAACTGGTCGGGCGACAAATACAAAAACTGCGGTGCAAGTGGCGGATAATGCGGCTCGCCCTGCGCGAATTGGTGGCGTTGCTTCACATCGCCCCAAAAACGGTTGGCGTAGGCGTGGACATCGTCCGTGCAAACCACAATCGCATTTTCGCCAACATAATCAAACAGATTGGCACAATTCTCTTCAAAAAACAAAGGCAAATAATGCTCCACGCCTGCGCCAAATTGCCCATTGCCCACCGCTTTGTACACTGCTGCCGCGCTGGGGTCGCCATCAATTTCTTCACGGAAACGGCTGCGGAAGATTTTCTGCGCGTCCGCATCGGTAGGGAATTCGTGGGCGGGCAACAATCTGATTTCTTGAATGTTTTCAATGGTTCGCTGCGTTTCGGGGTTGAAAATTTTGATGGTGTCAATTTCTTCATCAAACAAATCAAGGCGATAGGGCAAATCCGCACCCATGGGGAACACGTCCACAATGCCACCGCGCACGGCAAATTCGCCTGCCGCCAACACATTGTCCACCAAATGATAGCCTGCCTGAATCAAATTTTCCCTTAAAGAATCAATGTGTAAAGTTTGACCGACTTTCAACCAAAACGTCCGTGCCAACAAAAACGACACAGGCGCGAGCTTTTGCATGGCGGTGGCAACGGGCAAAAACAGCGCGTCCACCATACCGTTTTTCAGTTGCCACAATACAGATAATCGTTCAGAAACAAGGTCTTGGTGTGGCGAAAAATGTTCGTAGGGCAAAGTTTCCCAATCGGGGAAAAACAGGGCATTGTCGCGTGGGCGGAAAAATTGCCATGCTTGATGAAGTCGGTGGGCGGTTTCGCTGTCGGCAGTTAAAATGATTTTGCTTGAATTTTTGGGGAGATTTTCGCTTAATAAATAAGGCATTGAGCCTAATGATAAATCTGTCCAGAAGGATTTTTGCGCGGGTTTGGGAAGGGGGAAATTCATATTCAAGCTGCCTGAAAATTCAAAAACGCGCCATTTTAACAAATTTCATAAAAAACACGCCAAAATCGTATGATTTGGCGTGTTTTATTGGGGTTTACGATATTTCAGGCAGCCTGCAAATTACAATGCCACACAACCTTCAATGGTTTTCATGTTTTTGTCATTTTTCAGAGAATTGGTTTTGCCGCTAGAAGTGCATTTGGCATAACTTTCGCTGCCTGAATGGTAAATCAAATATACTTGTTGGGTTTCCAATACATTATTGTTATACACGCCCTCTTTGGGTGTGGCGGTGATGATGTAATTGCTGCCATTATCGGCTAATTGCACTTCAAAATCGTAGTATTTGTTCACTTTAGAATTGCTGGTGTTGGCAACAATGGCTTTGTTGGCATTGCAGGCTACACCGATATTGGTGGAATAGGGGGCTTTGCATTCAAAAGTACGCGCTGCGCCGTAATAGCGTTCCATCAATTTTTTATTGTCCAAAATCGTAGCGCGTGCGTCTTCCAAACGCCCTTTGCGAATATAATCAATGTATGATGGATAGGCAATGGCTGCCAAAATCGCCAAAATCGCGATGGTAACCATCAATTCAATCAGAGTAAAACCTTTTTGCGTGCGCATGCTCAATTCCTAAAATAAAGTTCATTATTATCGTGGAAATAGCAAAATTTATGCCAACGTCTTACATATTTTCACAAATTCGGTTAGCATTTAGGCTAATCATCAAAATAAAATAGGAAAATAAAAATGACTGATTTAAAAGAACAACTCAAAGCGGGTTTGCAGGCAATGAATTTGGAATTGCCTGCCACCCAACAGTTATTGTTGCTGGAATACATTGCCTTGCTGAAAAAATGGAACAGCACCTATAATTTAACTGCTTTGCGCGATGAGCGCACCATGATTAGCCATCATTTATTGGACAGCTTAACCCTGTTGCCCTATGTGGCGAATGCGAAAACTTTGATGGACGTGGGTTCGGGCGGCGGTATGCCGGGGATTCCGACTGCCATTTGTTGCCCCGATTTACAGATTACCCTACTGGATTCCAATACGAAAAAAACCACCTTTTTGCAACAAGCAGTGATTGAATTGGGTTTGAAAAATGTAACGGTGGCAAGTGGTCGCGTGGAAGCCATGCACGATAAAAAAGTAGATGTGGTAACCAGTCGCGCTTTTGCCGAATTGCACGATTTTATTGCGCTAACCAAGCATTTATTGAACGAAAATGGCTATTGGGCAGCCATGAAAGGTGTGTATCCCTACGAAGAATTGGAAAATGTGCCGAAAAATATTGATGTTTATCAAATTGATAAATTAGATGTGCCCACTTTGGGCGCAGAACGCCACATGGTATTAATGCGCCCGAAATAATGGATTTCAGGCAGCCTGAATTCACGAAAAATAAAACCATTAAGGTCAAATAATGAGCCAAAAACATAAAGTTATTACGATTTGCAATCAAAAAGGCGGTGTGGGCAAAACCACCACCGCCGTCAATCTCGCCGCCAGTTTGGCGCACCGCAACCGCAAAGTTTTGCTGATAGATATTGACCCACAAGGCAATGCAACTATGGGCGCGGGCGTGGATAAAAATACTTTCCAATTCGGTACTTATCATATTTTGCTCGGCGAAGCGAGCATGAAACAAGCCATTATTCCCAGCGAATCTGGACAATTTGATGTGATTGCCGCCAACCGCGATTTAACAGGCGTGGAAATTGCCCTGATGCAGCGTCCCGCACGTGAAATGTGTTTGCGCGATGCGATTGTCCAAGTGCGCGATGAATACGATTTTATCCTGATTGATTGTCCGCCTACCTTGTCATTGTTGATGTTAAACGGTTTGGCGGCGGCGGATAGCGTTTTGATTCCCATGGTTTGCGAATATTACGCGCTGGAAGGCATTTCCGATTTGCTCGCCACCATCAAAAAAGTGCGCCAAACCATCAATCCGACTCTGGACATCACAGGCGTGGTGTTTACTATGTTTACCACACAAAACAATTTGTCCAAAGAAGTCAGCTCACAATTGAAAAATTATTTTGGGCAACGCGTGTTCGCCACCACCATTCCGCGCAATGTACGACTGGCGGAAGCCCCCAGTCATGGCATGCCCGCATTAGCCTACGACCCCAAATCCAAAGGCGCACAAGCCTATTTGGCGTTGGCAGATGAATTGTTGGCGGTGAAATTGCCTGCTTCTTCAATTGGTTATTTGAAAACTGTATTGCGATTTTAATTTATCAATCTTCAGGCTGCCTGAAATCTTATTTTGACAGGCAGCCTGAAGATTTTTGATTGGATAAAAAAACGAGTTTTGCTATGAATTTAACACCTTACCCCAAACCCACTTGTTGCCAACGCGCAAAAATTGCGTTCCACTATTTGCTGCCCCAATTGGCGGTAACGCGCTTGGCTGGCTGGTTTGCCGAAAAAGAGTGGGGCGGCACCACCCATTTTGTCATCAAACAATTTGCCCGCGCCTACAAAATCAACTGGGACGAAGCCAAAAAATCCCAAGCAACGGATTTCAAAACATTTAACGAATTTTTCACCCGCGAATTAAAAGATGGCGTGCGCCCCATTGTTTCAGGCAGCCACCAATTAGCCCTGCCAGCCGATGGGCGCGTGAGCGAATGTGGCAACATCAAAGATGATTTATTGTTGCAAGCCAAAGGGCATTTTTTCACTTTGTCAGACTTGTTGGCTGGCGATAGCGAATTGGTGCAAAAATTCACAAATGGTTCATTTATTACAACTTATTTGTCGCCGCGAGACTATCATCGCGTGCATATGCCTTGCGCTGGCGTGTTGCGTAAAATGATTTATGTGTCGGGCGAATTGTTTTCGGTGAACCCATTTTTGGCGCAACACATTCCCAATTTGTTTGCGCGAAACGAGCGCGTGATTTGCGTGTTTGACACCGAATTTGGCACGATGGTACAAATTTTGGTGGGCGCAACCGTTACCGCGAGCATGAGTACGGTGTGGCATGGTGTAGTCAATCCGCCGCGTAATCAAGCGGTTAAAGTGTGGGATTATCCAGCCGAAGGCGTGGGCGTGGTGCGTTTGGACAAGGGCGCGGAGATGGGCGCATTCCGTTTGGGTTCAACGGTGATTAATTTATTTCCTGCCGAAAAAGTGTTGCTAAATAGTCAATTACACGCTGGTGTGGCGACTAAAATGGGCGAATTATTGGGCGAGCGCGTTCAGGCTGCCTGAAAAAATAACCCAAGCTATGCACCATCAAAATATATTCAGGCAGCCTGAAAACCAGTTTCCCAGTTTTCAGGCTGCCTGAATATCATTTTAAATCAATGGAATGCAGGGATTAGAAACCGCCCATGCCACCCATACCGCCCATGCCACCCATATCAGGTGCAGCAGGTTTGTCTTCGGGAATGTCGGCAATCATGCACTCGGTGGTCAGCATCAAGCCAGCGATGGACGCAGCGTGTTGCAAAGCAGAGCGCGTTACTTTTGCAGGGTCAAGCACGCCCATCGCAATCATGTCGCCATAAGTGTCGTTGCCTGCGTTGTAGCCGAAGTTGCCTTCGCCTTCCAACACTTTGTTTACCACCACAGAGGCTTCGCCGCCCGCATTGGCAACGATTTGACGCAATGGCGATTCCACCGCACGCAACACGATTTTCACGCCAGCTTCTTGGTCGGCATTGTCGGCATGCACTTTGGTCAAAGCCGCACGTGCGCGCAACAATGCCACGCCACCGCCTGCTACCACGCCTTCTTCCACAGCCGCACGGGTCGCGTGCAAAGCGTCATCAACGCGGTCTTTTTTCTCTTTCATTTCCACTTCGGTTGCCGCGCCCACTTTAATCACAGCCACGCCACCAGCCAATTTGGCTACGCGCTCTTGCAATTTTTCTTTGTCGTAGTCGCTGGTAGCCACTTCAATTTGTTGGCGGATTTCGGCAACACGCGCATCAACATGGGCTTTGTCGCCAAAACCGTCAATGATGGTGGTGTTTTCTTTTGAAATTTCAATGCGTTTGGCTTGACCCAAGTGTTCCAAAGTGGCGGCTTCCAAAGTCAAGCCCACTTCTTCGGCAATCACGGTTGCGCCAGTCAAAATGGCGATGTCTTGCAACATGGCTTTGCGGCGGTCGCCAAAACCAGGGGCTTTTACGGCAACGGTTTTCAAAATGCCGCGAATGCTGTTTACCACCAAAGTCGCCAAAGCTTCGCCTTCCACGTCTTCTGCGATAATCAACAAGGGGCGTGAAGTTTTGGCAACTTGCTCCAATACGGGCAACAAATCGCGGATATTGCTGATTTTTTTGTCAAACAACAACACGAAAGGATTGTCCAAACCTGCGATTTGTTTTTCCACATCGTTCACGAAATAAGGCGACAAGTAGCCACGGTCAAACTGCATACCTTTAACCACTTCCAACTCATTTTCCAATGATTTGCCGTCTTCTACGGTAATCACGCCTTCTTTGCCCACTTCTTGCATTGCGTCTGCGATGATTTTGCCGACTTGTTCGTCAGAATTGGCGGAAATTGAGCCAACTTGGGCGATTTGTTCGTAGGTTTCGCAAGGTTTGGCGATGTTTGCCAATTCGTCCACCAAGGCGGCTACGGCTTTGTCAATGCCGCGTTTCAAGTCGGTGGGGTTCATGCCTGCGGTAACGTATTTCATGCCTTCGGCAACAATGGCTTGTGCCAATACGGTGGCGGTGGTGGTGCCATCGCCTGCCACATCGTTGGTTTTGGACGCAACTTCTTTGACCATTTGTGCGCCCATGTTTTCAAATTTGTCTTTCAATTCAATTTCTTTTGCCACAGACACGCCGTCTTTGGTGATGTGGGGGCCGCCGAATGAACGGTCAAGCACCACATTGCGACCTTTCGGGCCCAAAGTTACGCGCACGGCATTTGCCAATACGTTTACGCCATTGACCATTTTGGCACGAACGTCTGTGCCGAATTGTACGTCTTTTGCTGCCATTTAATATGCTCCAAAAATTTGTTGTATTTAATCAATTTGTAGGGTGCGTATCACGCACCGAATTGTCAAAAAATGGGAAATTTTGGTGCGTGATACGCACCCTAACATTGTTTCAGGCTGCCTGAAAGTCCTAGCGGATGCAAGATGTTAAGGTGAATAAGTTGCACCCTACGGAAACATCAAGCAATCACGCCAAAAATGTCTTCTTCTTTCATGACCAGCAATTCTTCGCCGTCCACTTTTACGGTTTGACCTGAATATTTGCCGAAAATCACTTTGTCGCCTACTTTCACGTCTAATGGACGGCGGTTGCCATCGCGACCAATTTTGCCTTCGCCAATTGCAATCACTTCGCCCATATCGGGTTTTTCGGTTGCGCTGGGGGCTAAAATGATGCCAGAGCTGGTTTTTTCTTCCGCTTCCAAGCGTTTGATGACAACACGGTCGTGTAAAGGACGGATATTCATATTTTATTCTCCGAAAAATTGATGTGTTAAAAAAAGGAAAAGTTTGTTACAAACCACAAAATAAGGCTGCCTGAAACAAATTTCAAGTATAAAAATACAAAAAATTTGTTTCAGGCAGCCTGAAGCCTTATTTTTTAATCACGGTAACGCTTGAGCCTGCGATATTTTGTTTCAGGCGAATGCGAATTGGGTCGTGGCGATGGTCGTCCAGCCAGCGATAATCGCGTCTGCCGATTTTAAAATGACGCATAAGCAATTGTTCGTTTGGGCTTTTCACTTGCCAATAATAATGGTAGGTGATGAAGCGGAATTCGTCTAATTGGGCGACACGCGTTTCCACATATTGATTGGGTGCGCCGCGAATTAAAAACACTGTCAGCAAACACAAAAAACTGCTAATGCTGATAAAACAACAGATTAAATGCAGCAATTTTTCCACAAAATACGACAATTGCCATGGCAAACCCATTTTGTGAAACGAGGGTAAATAGCTGCCTGAATCCACTTGGGTAAACGCAAATAAGCTAACCAATGGCGAAAGCACCCAAAACACGCGCTCAAAATCTAAAGACATCACATAGCTTGTAGATGAGCCGTGTACCCAGAAAAAATAATTGAAAATTAATGGGATAGTAGAAAATGCCCACAGCATTTCTTTTTTGTTTTTTCGTAAGAATCTAAAAAAATAATACATATAAAATTTAAGTATAAGGTGTCAATAATGTTGATAAAATCAAAAAGTTATGGTGCAACAGCTCAACTTTTTGTGGCTAAAGTGAAGATTACCGCAGTTTGTAAACCTGTGTCAAATCGTGTATAAACGGTTTTATTTTATTGATTGTTTCAGTACACGACAAAAATAACTGTAGGGTGTGCCGTTCGCACCAAAACCCACCACAATATTTAAATTATTCAGTAATTTGGTGCGCATGGCGCACCCTACAGTTATTTTTGTCGTGTACTGAAATTGATTGTGAAAAGTAAAGTGGTGAAATAAGATGGATTTGAATTTATGGCAACAAATTCGTGTGGAAGCAGCACAATCTGCTAGTGAAGAACCAACTTTGGCTAGTTTCTTGCATTTAACGGTGTTGCGGCACAAATCATTGGCAAGTGTGTTGGCGTTTCATTTATCCAGCAAATTGTCCAATAGTGTGATGGACGCACGCAGCCTGAATGAGTTGTTTTTGGAAGCCTTAACGGACGATGAGCAAATTGTGGCGGCGGTGGAAGCGGATATTTGTGCGTATTATCAACGCGACCCTGCGTGTGATTTGTATTGTTTGCCTTTGTTGTATTTTAAGGGTTTTCATGCGATTCAGGCGCATCGGATTAATCATTGGCTGTGGAATCATGGGCGCAAAACGGTGGCGTATTTCTTACAAAATCGGGTTTCGGAAGTGTTTGGGGTGGACATTCACCCTGCGGCGCGGTTTGGGCATGGGATTATGATTGACCACGGCACGGGGGTGGTGGTGGGCGAAACGGCGGTGTTGGGCAATGATATTTCTATTTTGCATGGGGTTACGCTGGGCGGCTCGGGCAAGGAAAGTGGCGACCGCCACCCGAAAATTGGCGATGGGGTGATGATTGGGGCGAATGCGTCTATTTTGGGCAATATTCGGGTGGGCGAATGCGCGAAAGTGGGCGCAGGCAGCGTGGTGGTGCGCCACGTTGAGCCGCACACAACGGTGGTGGGTGTACCTGCGAAAGCGGTGGGCGGCGTGTCGTCTTGTAAACCTGCTGATGAGATGAATCAGAATTTTGTGGACGATGGCTCGTTGTATATTGGGGCAGGGATTTAGTTTTGTTGTAAAATTGCTGTTTTGGTGTTCAGGCTGCCTTTCAGTACACGACAATTTTTACCAACACCCAAAATGTAGGGTGCGTACCATGCACCAAATCATTTAAATAATTGACATTTCGGTGCGTAATACGCACCCTACATTAAATTTGCCACATATTTAGGCAGCCTGAAAAACATATCCCCTTATTTTAAAATATAAAAAATAATAATATGCCCAGCAATCAACTGATTCAAATTTTAGCCGATGGCGCGGCGCACCATATTACGGAGCTTGCCCACGCCGTTCAGCGTCAGCCGCAAAATCTCAATGCTATTTGGCAACACACGCCGCCCCATATTCGCGGTTTGTTGCGCCAAAAAGATGGGACTTGGCGGCTGGTGCGTCCGCTTGCGCTGCTCTCGCCACAGCATGAACATGACACATTTGATGTGCGCGTGTTACCCGAAACCTCGTCCACCAATGATGAATTAATGCAGCAAATCCGCGCCAATTCGCCCATTCATCGGCAAGTGGTGGTGGCGCACCATCAAACGGCGGCGCGTGGACGACAAGGACGTATTTGGCATAACCGTTTGGGCGAATGCTTGACGTTTAGTGTGGGCTGGACGTTTACCCAGCCACAATCGGCGTTGGGCGCAATGGCTTTGGTGGTGGCGGTGGCGTGTCAGCGTGGTTTGGCGAAACTGGGTTGTGTGGCGCAAATCAAATGGTCTAATGATTTGGTGATTGGGCTGGAGAAATTGGGTGGGGTGCTGATTGAGACGGTTCGGCAAAAAAATCAAACGCATGTGATTATTGGCATAGGGATTAATTTTGTTTTGCCCAAAGAGGTGGAAGGGGCGACTTCGGTTCAGGCAGCCTGTACGCATAGGGTTACGGCGGCTGACGCGTTAAACGCGATTTTGGACGAGCTGCACACCAGTTTACCTGAATTTGAGCGACATGGTTTCACGCCGTTTCAGGCTGCCTACCAGCAATTGCACCGCGACCACGCACAGGAAGTGTGTATTTTGCGCGACAATCAGATTGTGCAAACGGGCGTGATAGTTGGGATTTCCGATAATGGCGCATTATTATTACAAACCGATGATAAAATTGAACAAATTGTAAGCGGCGAAACCAGTTTGCGCCGCCCTGAACAATTGCCCAAACCTGCGTTATCACCCGATTTTCAGGCTGCCTGCACACGATATTTATTGTTGGACGGCGGCAACAGTCGCTTAAAATGGGCGTGGGTAGAGCAGGGCGAATTGGTGCATTCGGCACACGCGCCGTATCGTGATTTGTCGCGTTTACTAAATGAATGGGCGCGATGGGGCGATAAAAATGTGCGCGTGGTGGGTTCGGCGGTGTGCGGTTTGGCGAAACAGGCGATGGTGGAAGCCCAGCTTCCCGTGCCGATACAATGGCTGGGTTCCATGAAACGCGCTTTGGGCGTGTACAATCATTACCAAAATCCCGAGCAACACGGCGCAGACCGTTGGTTTAACGCGCTGGGCAGTCGCCGTTTTACGCAAAATGCGTGTGTGGTGATGAGCTGCGGCACGGCGGTTACGGTGGACGCGCTGACGGCGGATAATCATTATTTGGGCGGCACGATTATGCCAGGGTTTCATTTAATGAAAGAAGCGATGGCAATGAAAACCGCCAATTTAAATCAACCCGTTGGCAAATTATTTCCCTTTCCCACCACCACCGCCAACGCGCTCGCGGGCGGCATGATGGACGCGGTGTGTGGTTCGGTCATGATTATGCATGCCCGTTTAAAAGAACGAGAAAACGGTGGCAAAGTGGACGTGATTATGACAGGTGGCGGTGCGGCAAAAGTCGCCAAATCATTGCCCGAAACATTTGTTTTAGACAATTGCGTGAAAATTGTAGATAATCTCGTGATTTTTGGTTTATTAAACTGGTTGGAGCAGCAGCCGTATGCACATACGCCCAGTACCCCTTTTCAGGCTGCCTGAAAAAAATTTTAAGGATAATTGAAGATGAAACATCTATTTTGGATACTCGTGTTTTTAAATTTACTGGTGTTTGGCGGCATGATTGCCAGCAAAATGTTGAAACAGCACATGCCTGCGGAAGCTAGGGTACAACAAGTTACGCCACCGCCAACCATCATCATTCAAAGCAGCGATTTGGTGAAAGCGGTTACCAAAAGCGCGTCTGAAGCCGCCGCCAGCGCAGCAAGTGGCGCAGCCGCCCCAGCAGTTGCCGCGACGGGCAACAAAGCCATAGCCGCACAACCTAAACGCGAAGAAAATAAAAATAACAATAAAAACAACAATAATGACAAACAAGCTCGCCGCGAAGAACCCCGCCGCGCCCCTGTGGTGGCATCTGGCGACCAAAACACAGGCACACCACGCGCCAAATACAAAGAATGCTCCGCTCGCGTGAGCATGCCCGAAGACGATTTCCACCGCATTAAAGGCTTGTTGGGTCGCTATCCGCACGCCGCCAGCCGTCAAGTAGTGGACAATGGCAACGGCGACAGCACCGCGCGTATGAACGTGGTGTTTATGCAAGTGAGCGACCAAGAAGCCAGCGCGATTCAAGGGATTGTGGGGCGTTACGGTCAATTAAATCGTTCAGCGTGTAATCGTTGATTTTAGGTAAACAAGGCAGCCTGAAAAATGGAATTTCCCTTTTCAGGCTGCCTGATTATTTGGATAACATAATGAATACAAAAGACAAACAAAACGCATTGCAAAATAGCCGCAGTTTTCAATTGGGCAAACAAATCAAAAAATATTTAGACGAATATTATTTGGACGGTGTAATTGGCTTGATTCCCTTTGTGGGGAGTGCGTTAAGTCATTGTTTTAATTTGGTATATATTTATATTGCTTTGGTGAAATTGCGTTCCAAGCGTTTAACTTTGGTGATTATATTCAATGGCTTAAAGGATATGGTGTTGGGTTTTATCCCCATATTGGGTACGGTGCTGGACTTTTTCTATAAATCCAATAAGCAAAATTTTGAATTAATTGAACAATTCGCGGCGGGCAACCCCGACACAATCCGCCAAGTCAATCAACGGGCGGCGATGGCGGGTGTGGGGATTTTGGCGTTGTGTGTGGCGGCGTATTATTTGGTGAAATTTGGTTGGTTTGTGCTGGTGTGGGTGTTTAACACATTGATGGGTTTATTTTAAATATATAGTGAATTCAATTTAAACCAGTACCGCGTTGCCAGCTCACTTATTGAATCCACTATTTAGGCAGCCTGAAAACCTTTCAGGCTGCCTTTTTCATTTAAACCAATTATTTAGCTAATAATTCTTCAGGCTTCACTTTGTCGCCATACACAGGTTTCAGCGTTTTTTCATACGCCGCGTTCAAGCGACCATCTTGCTTCAATTTCGCCATTTCCGCATTCACCCAATCCAGCAACACTTTGTCGCCTTTTTTCACCGCAGGCGCGATGTTTTCAGGCTCGCCCAATTTGCCAATCGCCACTTCAAAGTTTGGATTTTCTTTTGCCCATGCCCACAACAAAGCATTATCGTGTGCCAATGCTGCACCGCGACCATCTTTCAGCGCGTCAAACGTTTCCGTGTTTTGGTCAAATTTCAACAATTTGATTTCAGGGTAATTTTTGGTGAAATACGTGTCCGCAGTCGTACCTTTGTTCACCAATAAGGTTTTGTCTTTCAATTGCGCTAAATCGGTGATTTTCGCATTGGTTGGCGACACCACGCCCAGCGAAACTTGCATATAAGGCGCAGCAAAATCAACCACTTCTGCACGTTCAGGCGTTTGCGTGAAATTAGCTAATACCAAATCCACTTTACCCGATTTCGCGTATTCCACACGGTTGGCGGCTTCGGTTAAGACAAATTCCACTTTATCGGGGCTGCCGAGCAAATCATTTGCCAATTCTTTGGCGATTTCCACGTCAAAGCCTTGATTTTTGCCATTCGCGTCCACATAGCCAAACGGTGGCTTGTCGCCGAACACGCCAATGCGGATTTTGTCGGCGGCTTTGATTTTTGCCAACGTGTCTTCGCCTGCGGCGGCGGCTGGTGCGCTGCCTTGCGTGTTTTGCGCGGGCGCGGCATTGTCGCCACACGCCGCCAAACCCAAGCTCAATAATGCAGCCGATACGAAGGATAAAGTTTTGTTTAATTGCATTTTTCTTCTCCAGAAAAGTAGGGGGAATATTCAGGCAACCTTACAGTACTACAAAAATCTTTCAGGCAGCCTGAAATATAGAATTGATAAATAAAACCATAAAAAAACAATAAGATTATCTTATTTGGTATATTCCATAATATTTAAAAATTGGCGTGCGCGCTCGGTTTCAGGCTGCCTGAAAAATTGTTCAGGCGTATTTTGTTCAATAATCACGCCCTTATCCATAAACACAATGCGGTCGGCGACTTTTTCGGCAAAGCTCATTTCGTGGGTTACGATAAGCATACTCATGCCTTCGTTAGCCAATTCCAGCACCACGTCCAGCACTTCGCGCACCATTTCGGGGTCAAGCGCGGCGGTGATTTCGTCTAATAAAATCGCTTCGGGATTCATGCACAGGGCGCGGACAATGGCAATGCGCTGTTTTTGTCCGCCCGATAATTCGCGTGGAAAAGCGGTTTTGCGTTCAAATAAACCCACGCGTTTCAATAATTTATCCGCTTGCGCTTCGGCTTCGGCACGGTCGCGTTTTTGCGCTTTGAGTGCGCCGAGCAAAATATTGTCAATCACATTCATGTGCGCGAACAATTCGTAACTTTGGAACACCATGCCGACTTTTTGCCGCGCTTGTTGCCACGATACGTCTTTGCCAAATTCGCCCACGCCGTCCATGTGAATGCTGCCGCCTTGTATGCTTTCCAAACCATTGACGCAGCGCAATAAAGTGGATTTGCCGCAGCCCGAAGCACCCAAAATCACCACCACTTCGCCTTTGTGTAAATCCAAATCTAAATTGGGAATGGCAACCGTGTCGCCATATTTTTTGTGTAAATTTTTAATGCTGATGAGTGGATTATTCATTTGTTTTCTTTCATTATTTTGTTTTCAGGCTGCCTTTTGGTACATGGTAAAAATCTTTCAGGCTGCCTGTAACCTGTTCCCTCCCACGCTGGCGGGGGTTAGGGTGGGGGTAGTTCTTTAATTTTGAACAAAATTTATTTGCTGTCAAGATTTTCCCCCACCCTAGCCCGTTGGGGACGGGGGAGGGGATAGGTTTGTGGTCATTTCAAAAAATTGTGGCAGCCTGAAATTAAACTTCCCATTTCTTTTCCAATTTCATCGCCACCAAAGACAAGGGATAACAAATCAGAAAATACAACACAAAAATCAAACCATAAACAAAAAATGACGCATTTGGCATGGTTAATAATGAATTTTCAATGATTTGCTGCCCTACTTTCACCACTTCAATCACGCCAATCAATGCGGCTAGCGAGCTGGTTTTGACCATGCGGGTAAACAGATTAATCGCGCTGGGTAATACGCGACGCAAACCTTGCGGTGCTTCAATGTGCCAAAAAATTTGTTGGCGCGATAAACCCAATGCCATGCCTGCTTCAACTTGATGTTTTTCAATGGATTCTAATGCGCCACGCACCAAATCGCCCATCTCCGCCGTACCCCACAGCACAAACACCCACACGCACACCCACAAACCGCTCAAATGTAGCCCCGTCCATTCCGCCAGCCCAAAATACAGCACAAACAGCCACACCAAAATCGGCACAATCCGTATCGTTTCCAAATAAAACAGGCAACCTGAACGCAAAATTTTATTGTGAGAACGCATTAACAAGCCAAAAATCGTCCCCGTAACACAGGAAATCGCCACCGAAATAAAGGAAATTTGCGCCGTGAGCCACAAACCTGCCGCCAAGCGTTGTGCATTTTGCCCTTCCATCAACCAATCAAACGCCATATTTCGCGCTCCTTGCCTTGCGTTCTGCTCGCCGCGCCCACCACGATACGGGCAGCAAAATAATTAAATAACTGATAAATAATAAAAATAATGCTTCATTGGTTTTGTAATCCATGCCAATGATGTCTTTGGTTAAAAACATCAATTCTGCCACCGCCACCGCGCTGACCACCGAAGTTTCTTTGATTAAAAACAAGACATTCGCGCCAATCGCAGGCAGCGAAATCGCCCACGCTTGCGGCAAAACCACATAGTGGAAAATTTGCACATCGCTCAAACCAATCGCTTTGGCGGCTTCGGTTTGACCGCGCGGCACGGCTAATAGCCCAGCGCGTAAGGCTTCCGCCATATAGCTGCCGCCCAAAAACACCAGCGCAATCACGCCGCAGGTGAAGCCGTCCCATTTAATCCCGATTTTGGGCAAGCCGTAATACAGAAAAAACAGTTGAATCAACAAAGGGGTATTGCGTGATAATTCAATATAGCCACGACAAATGGTATTGAAAACAGGTAAACGATATGCGGTGCAAATGGCAACGAAAATCCCCAAAATCAACGATAAAACAATGCCATACAATGATAGTTCCAACGTGATTAAGGCAGCCTGAAAAAAACGCGGCGCAGCTTGAAAAATATATTGCCAATTCATAATGCGATTTTTGGAATAGAAAATGAGATTGTATGCGTTTTGTAAAAAATGGGAAAGATGTGTAAGCCATTTTTGCCAACAAAAAGGCAGCCTGAAAATATTTTCAGGCTGCCTAAATATTTTATAGTGGATTCAATTTAAATCAGGACAAGGCGACAGCGACCGCCGTGTACACATAGTACATAAGGGAGCTGGCAACGCGGTACTGGTTTAAATTGAATTCACTATAATTAAACAGAAACTTCCGCTTTAATATGCGGGTGTGGGTCATAATCCAATAATTCAAAATCATCAAAAGTAAATGCAAATAAATCTTTGATTTCAGGATTGATTTTCATTGTGGGCAAACGGCGTGGTTCACGCATTAATTGCAATTTGGCTTGTTCAAAATGATTGTTGTAAATGTGCGCGTCGCCTAAAGTATGAATAAATTCACCCACTTGCAAATCGCATACTTGCGCCACCATCATGGTCAGCAGCGCATAGCTGGCAATATTAAACGGCACGCCCAAAAACACGTCCGCGCTGCGCTGATACAGTTGGCAGGACAATTTGCCTTCCGCCACATAAAATTGAAACAGCGCGTGGCAGGGCGGTAACGCCATATCGTCCACTTCGGCAGGATTCCACGCGGAAACAATGATGCGGCGGCTGTCGGGATTGGTTTTAATTTGTTGAATAATTTGGCTAATTTGGTCTATGCTGTGCCCGTTGGGGGCTTGCCAACTGCGCCATTGTGCGCCATACACGCGCCCCAAATCGCCGTTTTCATCTGCCCACTCGTCCCAAATGGAGACTTGATTGTCTTTCAAATATTGAATATTCGTGTCGCCGCGCAAAAACCAGAGTAGTTCGTGAATAATGGAGCGCAAATGCAGCTTTTTGGTCGTCAAAAGCGGGAAACCGTCCGCCAAATCAAAACGCATTTGGTAGCCAAAAACGGAGCGTGTGCCTGTGCCTGTGCGGTCGGATTTGTCTGTGCCATGACTTAAAATATATCGGATAAGAGTTTGATATTGTTTCATTATTTTCTCGTTAAATAAATGATAAAACAGGCAGCCTGAACGGGAAATAGGGCTTTCAGGCTGCCTTTTAGTACACGAAAAAACTTATGTAGGGTGCATATTACGCACCAAAATTTCAAGTTATTTGAATGATTTGGTGCGTGGTACACACCCTACATTTTAGGTGTGGGTAAAAATGATTGTGTACTGAAAGGCTGCCTGAAATTTATTTCTGGCTTTCTTTTTCCACCGCGTCAATAAACATTTGCGCCACATCAAAATGTTTTTGTTTCATGATTTCTTGGAAACCTGTGGGGCTGGTTACATTGATTTCGGTTAAATAATCGCCAATCACGTCCAAACCTGCCAATAAGATACCGCGTTCTTTCAAGATTGGGGCGAGTGTTTCTGCGATTTCGCGGTCGCGGCGACTCAATTCTTGCGCCACACCGCGTCCGCCTGCGGCTAAATTGCCGCGCGTTTCGCCGTCTTGTGGAATACGCGCCAACGCGTAGGGCAACACTTCGCCGTTGATAATCAAAATGCGTTTGTCGCCCAACACGATTTCGGACAAATATTGCTGCGCCATAATGGTGCGGGTGTCGTTTTGCATGAGCATTTCTAAAATGCTGTTGGTGTTGCCATCGTGTTCACGCAGCCTGAAAATGCCCATGCCGCCCATGCCGTCTAGCGGTTTAACAATGATGTCTTGGTGGGTTTTCAAAAAGGCGCGAATTTCGTCTGAATGGGTGCTGACGATGGTGGGGGCGGTAAATTTGGGGAAACCCAAAATGGCGAGTTTTTCATTAAAATCGCGCATGGCTTGTCCGCTATTAAACACTTTCGCGCCCTGTTTTTGTGCCAAGCTGAGCAATTGGGTGGTGTATAAATATTGCATATTAAACGGCGGGTCGGTACGCATAATCACCGCGTCAAAAAGCGTTAAGGCAGCCTGAACAGCTTCGGTGGCACGAAACCATTCATGGTCGTGGTCGTGTTGTGCGCCAATAAATTTAAATGGGCGCGCTAATGCCACCACTTGCCCATAATATTGCACGGACAATTGGCTGCTCAAGGTGTGATATAAATGAATCCCACGATGTGCTGCTTCGCGCATCATCACATAAGTGCTGTCTTTATAGGTTTTAAAAGTTTCTAGTGGGTCGGAAATAAAGAGAATTTTCATATTCAGGCTGCCTGAAAAATTATTTGCTGCGTGGAACAAGTTGCCAAGTTAAATTTTCACTTTGCACTTGAAACAGTAAATCAATATTGGGGTGTTTGCCTACATTGGCTTGCGCGTCTGCGGTGTGTTCGGCAAACCATGTTAAGCCTTGTGCGGCGGATTCGGCGTTCAGCACGCCATCAAATTTCGCCGCCAAAGCGTTGTACACTTTCAGGCTGCCTAATTTACCTTCTACCGCAGGAATGCTGTGGATAACGCTGCCGTTTGCATCGCACACGTCCAAGCTGCTTAAATGGGCAATATCGGGCATTGTATCTAAATTTTCTTTAAAACTCATGATTTATCCTAAATATTTCAAATTTTTATTGTTTTTTTCAATACAAATAATGGGCAGTATTGAAAAATGAAGTAGGCAAAACACGTTTTCAGGCTGCCTGACACTTAACCATGCCGCGTGCCAAAAATCTTATCGCCCGCGTCGCCCAAACCAGGAATAATGTAACCATCTTCATTCAGATGACTGTCCAAAGCCGCCGTGAAAATCGTTACATCGGGGTGGGCTTCATTCACCACTTTCACCCCTTCGGGCGCGGCAACCAAAACCAAAGCCTTGATATTTTTGCAACCTTTTTGTTTTAACAAATCAATGGTTGCCACCATAGAGCCGCCCGTTGCCAACATCGGGTCTAAAATCAGGGCAGGGCGTTCATCCATTTTGTCCACTAATTTTTCAAAATAGGATACGGGTTGCAAAGTCGTTTCATCACGTTGCAAGCCCACCACGCTGATTTTCGCGCTCGGAATCAAATCCAACACGCCGTCCAACATCCCCAAACCTGCGCGTAAAATCGGCACAACGGTAACCGTTTTCCCCTTAATGCGTTGTCCCTGAATTTTGCCGCACCAACCGTCAATTTCATATTCTTCAATTTTGAAATCTCGAGTGGCTTCATAGGTCATGAGTCGGGCTAACTCTTTGGTGAGAGTACGAAATTTGCCTGTACTGCATTCTGCTTCGCGCATTAATGTTAATTTATGTTGAACCAATGGGTGTGTGATGACTTGAATATTCATAATAATTCTCACATGTTGAGATTTGACTTAAATGACACATATTATAAGACTTGCCAGCCATTTGAGCAAAAGTGAACACTCCATAAAACCCTACCTAATTTGTCAGAAATTGCCCTTTTCAGGCAGCCTGAAACAAATAAAACCGTTTTAGATGTTGAGATAAATAGCAAGCGGCGTTAAAATTTCAGCTTATTCAATTTGCACAGCACACGATTATGAATGCCATTGGCGAGATTTTACCTTTATCGCACATTATTTTAGATTTAGACATCAGCAGCAAAAAACGCCTGTTTGAAGAAGTGGGCAAATTGTTGGCTGATGAAAATTTGAGCGCGAATGATGTGTTTGAATGCTTATTTGCGCGTGAAAAACTTGGTTCAACAGGTTTAGGGCATGGCGTGGCGATTCCACATGGTCGCCACGCACATGTGCAGCAGATGACTGCCGCGTTTGTGCGCACCGCCGAGCCGATTGATTTTGACGCGCCCGACAATCAACCTGTTTCATTGGTTTGCGTACTGCTCGTTCCTGAAGCGGCAACTGGGGCGCATTTGGAATTGTTGTCGCACCTAGCCAGCAAGTTTTCCGATAAAACCACACGCGAACAATTATTGTCTTGTGGCGAAGCAGCGCAGGTGGCACAGATTTTGGCGTGATGTGAATTGCGCGGCGTGGATAAATCCACCATCAAAATCATTTGGATTGTGAAAATAGGCAGCCTGAAAAATATAACCGTTTGATTACCCAATTATTTTTTGGGTAATCAAACGGTTTAAACCCGTATTGATTCATCTGAAAAATACGGGTTTTTATTTTCAGGCTGCCTGAAACCCGACAAATTCACTCAAGTAATGTAAAATACGCGCCGTTAAAAATACAAATGAAGGAATACACATCATGGCACTTTTACAAATCGCCGAACCGAATATGTCCGCCGCGCCGCACCAACACCGTTTGGCGGTGGGCATTGATTTGGGGACGACCAATAGTCTGGTTGCCACCGTGAAAAGTGGCGCGGCAAGCTGTTTGGCAGACGAAAATGGCGAGATGACTTTGCCGTCTGTGGTGCGTTATGTGGGCAATGAAAACAAAATTGTCGGCAAAAAAGCCTTATCTGAACAAAAACTTGACCCGCAAAACACCATTTCTTCCGCCAAACGCTTGATTGGGCGCAAGCTGCCTGAAATTGATACGGCGCATATGCCTTACCGTTTTGGTAAATCCGAGCAAATTATTGAATTACAAACAAAAAATGGTTTGAAAACGCCGATAGACGTGTCCGCCGATATTTTGCGCGAATTGCGTGAACGTGCCGAGCAATCTTTGGGCGGCGAACTGGTGGGTGCGGTCATCACCGTGCCAGCTTATTTTGATGACGCGCAACGCCAAGCCACTAAAGACGCGGCGCGTTTGGCGGGGCTGAACGTGTTACGTTTGCTGAACGAGCCGACCGCCGCCGCCATCGCCTACGGTTTGGATAATGCGGCGGAAGGCACGTTTGTGGTTTACGATTTGGGCGGCGGCACGTTTGACGTTTCCGTGTTGCAATTGTCCAAAGGTTTGTTTGAAGTGAAAGCGACTGGCGGCAATTCGGCTTTGGGTGGCGATGATTTTGACCACCGTTTATTTTGCCATATTGTTGAAAATAATCAGCTTTCTTTAACTGATGAACGCGATGTACAATTATTATTCGGTTTGGTGCGCCATGCCAAAGAAGAATTGAGCAGGCAGCCTGAAGCGCATATTGTGGCGGAATTGTCATCGGGTAAACAAATCAACACTTTGATTACACGCGCAGAATTTCACGCGCTGACCCAGCATTTGGTTGCCAAAACCATTGAACCCGTTAAACAAGCACTGAAAGACGCTGGTGTGGCAAAATCGGACATTAAGGGCGTGATTATGGTCGGTGGCGCAACGCGAATGTTGCACGTTCAACAGGCGGTGGGTGCGTTTTTTGGGCAAACGCCTTTGAATAATTTGAATCCCGACCAAGTGGTTGCGCTGGGCGCGGCAATGCAGGCGAATGTGTTGGCGGGCAATAAAAATGATGGCGAATGGCTGTTGTTGGACGTTACGCCTTTGTCTTTGGGATTGGAGACTTACGGCGGTTTGGCGGAGAAAATTATTCCACGAAACAGCACTTTGCCGACTGCGCGCGCCCAAGAATTCACCACGTTTAAAGATGGGCAAACGGCGATGACCATTCATGTGGTGCAAGGCGAGCGTGAATTGGTGGCGGATTGTCGCAGTTTGGCGAAATTTACTTTGCGTGGTATTCCGCCTATGGTAGCGGGGGCGGCGCGAATTCGGGTTACGTTTCAAGTAGATGCGGACGGCTTGTTGTCGGTGTCGGCGCGTGAGCAAACGACTGGGGTGCAGGCGCAAGTGGAAGTGAAGCCATCTTATGGTTTGGACGATGAGACGATTACGCAAATGTTGCGCGACAGCATGAGCAACGCCAAAGATGATGCAGCAGCCCGCGCTCGCGCCGAAGCCAAAGTGGAAGCGGAAGGTTTAATCAGCGCGATTCAGGCTGCCTTGACCTTGGACGGCGATTTATTGAGTGCCGATGAATTGAATCAAATCAATGGCTTGATTGCGCGATTAATCGCCAGTTTGTCGGCGCACACGGCGGAGCAGATTCGCGCTTTGGTGCAAGAATTGTCGCATGCCACCGATGATTTTGCGGCGCGGCGCATGGATAGGAATATTCAACGGGCATTGGGCGGTATGCGCGTGGAAGATTTGTAGTAAAAAATAAATCAAAAATAAGGCAGCCTGAAAACTTTTCAGGCTGCCTTATTTTATTATTAAATCAATAAATTAGTGCGCATGAGTTGCTGAAGCAGCATGGTTATGCCCATCATTTTTATGTTGTTGTTCATTAGGCATCCATTTGTGATGAATTTTATCCAAAGTGCCATCTGCTTTCATTGCTGCCAAACCTTTGTTTAATTTAGCCAATAATTCAGTATTGCCTTTTTTCACCACAAATCCGATGGGTTCAATTTGTGCATTATCATTGTAAATTAAACGGATATTGGTATCTTTGTATTGATTGGCATAATATTCAAATGGTGCAGAGTCGCCGATTGCTGCATCTTTGCCGCCCATGACCGCTTTAATGGTCAGCCACGCGCTGTCGGTGGCGTCTTTTTCGTTCGGGGCTTTATTTTGCAATTTGGCTAATTCTTCTGCGGCTTTAGTGCCTTTTTGGTAGCTTACGGTTTTGTCGCGTACATCGGTGAATGTTTTAATTGGTGAATCTTTTGGCACGGCTAATACCAAAGAAATAGAGTCGTATGAATCAGTAAAGTCCATGGTTTCTTTACGTTTTTCGGTAGCTGACAAACCACCAGCTACTACGTCTGCTGCGCCACTATCCAATTGTTGGAACAATATATCCCAAGGGTAGGGCGTGTAGCTAACGGTAAAGCCTTCTTTTTCTGCAATCGCGTTCAATACGTCAATGTCGTAGCCTTCAAAGCCGCCACTAGGTAAAGGTTGCACAAAAGGTGGGTAAACGGGTTCAACCGCCACTTTTAAAACATTGCCACTCGCAGCCGCCGCAGGCGCAGCACTTGAAGCGGTGGCAGGGGTTTTATTGTCATCACCACCACATGCCGCCAAAGTAAACGCCACCACAGGCGCAAGCAGCCAAGTTTTCATTTTCAGCATAGAGATTTCCTTTGTTTTTAATGAGTTAAATTTAAATAATACAATCATGGTGTCATGAGAATTGACCGCTTATTATAAAACAATCTGGCATGAATTTAAACATCAGCATAATATAAAAATAAATAATGAAATGCGTGATAATTTAGACCATGATTTTATGTTTTATTTAAATTCAGTTGCTTAAATTTATGTGTGTTAAATTGGGTTAATGATTGTATGCAGATTCATTAGTCAAGCTAATGAATAAATATGGGAATGGTTTGAGGGGATTTTTTGCAGGCTGCCTTTCAGTACACGAGAATTTTGATAAACACTAAAAGTAGGGTGCGCCGTGCGCACCAAATGGCTTGAATAATTGAAATATGATGGCGAATTTGGTGCGCACGGCGCACCCTACTGTGATTTTTATTGTGTACTGAAAGGCTGCCTGAAAAATAAAGATTACAACACTTTCACAATGCTTTCGCACAAATACTGAATATTGTCATCGGTAATCCCCGCGACATTAATCCGCCCCGAACGCACCGCATAAATGGCAAATTCATCGCGCAATCTGTCCACCTGTTCCGCCGTCAAACCGCTAAACGAGAACATGCCATTTTGTTGAATAATAAAATCAAAATCTTGTTTCGCACCACAGGCTTTGAGCGTGGCAACAAATTTTTGGCGCATGGCGTGAATGCGTTCACGCATTTCGTCTAATTCGGCAATCCATTGTGCTTTCAAATCAGCGTCTTGCAAAATCAGGGCGATGGTGCTGCCGCCGTGTGAAGCGGGGTTGGAGTAGAGCGTGCGGATAATGGATTTGACTTGACTGAATGCGCGGTTGGCGACTTCTTCGTTGTCCGCCACCAATGTGAACGCGCCCACGCGCTCGTTGTACATGCCGAAATTTTTGGAGTAGGAACTGGCAAGCAATAACTCACGGTTTAATTTAGCAAAACTGCGTAAGCCGTAAGCGTCTTCTTCCAAGCCACGCGCAAAGCCTTGATAAGCAAAGTCAAATAAGGGCAACCAGCCCACTTGCGCCGACATTTGCGCCAATGCGTCCCATTGCTCGGGCGTGGGGTCTATGCCAGTTGGGTTGTGGCAGCAGCCGTGTAATAAGACCACATCACCTTGTTTTGCTTGCGATAAATCTTCGGTTAAACCTGTCCAATCCAAACCGTGTGAAGCCGCGTCATAATAGCGATAATGGCGAATTTGAATGCCAGCAGCCTGAAAAATTGCGTCATGATTAGGCCAAGTGGGGCTGGAAATCCACACGGTTTGTGCTTGAGTTTGGCGTTTGATGAATTCGGCGGCAATGCGTAATGCGCCTGTGCCGCCCAAACTTTGCGCGGTTTTGGCGCGGTGAGATGTGATGATTTCGTGGTTTTCGCCAAACAGCAAAATTTGCGTGGCGTGGTTGTAGGCGGCTACGCCATCAATCGTCAGGTAATTTTTGGTTTTTTCTTCGGTAAGCAAGCGGCTTTCGGCGGTTTTAACGGCTTGCGGAATCGGGGTTTCGCCTTGCGCGTTTTTGTAAATGCCAATGCCCAAGTTTACTTTTTCGGGGCGTGTTTCGGCTTTGAAGGCTTCGCCCAAACCCAAAATTGGGTCGGCTGGGGCGGCGGTAATCGGTTCAAAAAACATGGTTTGTTGTCCAAATAAAAATATTGATGGGGAAAAAACGAATTATAGCGCGATTAGACGGAATATTCAGGCTGCCTGAACCGTGTACGATAAAAATTTTCAGGCAGCCTTTCAGTACACGACAAAAATAACAGTAGGGTGCGCCGTGCGCACCAAATTCACCACAATATTTAAATTATTCAGTTATTTGGTGCGCAGGGCGCACCCTACATGATTTGTGATTGGCAAAATTGTCGTGTACTGAAAGGCAGCCTGAAAACAGGAAAATTAGCCCCTAATTACTCATTGAGTTGTACACGCGTTGCGCCGCGTACCACGCTGTCCAGCCCCACGATTAGCCATTTCGCCAAAATGTTCAGGCAGCCTAACAATTCACGAAAATGTAGGGTGTGTCGTTCGCACCAAATAGCTGAATAATTTAAACATTGTGGCGAATTTGGTGCGTACTGTTATTTTTGTCGTGTATTGTTAAGGCATCCTGAAAATTTAAACCATTTGAATTTGAACAATATTTTTAATTTTATTGTTTGGCTTACTTTTCCAAAAAGTAAGTCGCCTGCGCGGCGACAGTGCGCACGCCGTAGGCAAAAAATTCAGGCAGCCTGAACAATATTTTATCTTGAAATTTCAACCACAAACGTATCTTCCGCTTTCACGCCTGCCGAAGTTGCCACGCCGCGATTTTTGTCCAGAAAATAATAATTGCCGCCCACTTCGCCACAATTCCACGAAGCAATCAAATACGTTTGACGCGGTTTGAACCAACGTGCCGCATCACGCGAAAAATCCGCATAATCGGCAAATTCACGCTCATTGCTAAACGCCAACACTTCGGGCATTTGTTCCGCCAAATCTTCCGCGATTTCCGTGCCTGTGGCATCGGCAAATTGCAGCGTTTCAAAATTGCCGCATTGACGGCTGGCGCGTTGCGTGCCGTCTCGCTCTTGCATCTCAATAAATTCGGGCAAACGCTCGGCAACGGGCGCGGCGGCATCGTAACGCCATTTGCCTTCCACATCGTCTGCGTCCAATGCCAATGCGGGTGCGCTCAATGCCAATAAAATGCTTGTCAATACAATTTTGTTTTTCATGATGTTTTTCCTTAAATTAAATGAAAAAGGCAGCCTGAAACGAAAAATTTTCATTTCAGGCTGCCTTATTCTAATCAATTATTAGATGTCCAACAACAAGCGAGATGGGTCTTCCAACAATTCTTTGATGGTTACCAAAGCCAACACCGCTTCACGACCGTCAATAATGCGGTGGTCGTAAGACAATGCCAAGTACATCATGGGGCGCACCACGATTTCGCCGTTTTCAACCACAGCGCGGTCTTTGGTGGCGTGCATGCCCAAAATGGCAGATTGTGGCGGATTGATAATCGGCGTGGACAACATAGAACCAAATGTACCGCCATTGGTAATGCTGAACGTGCCGCCAGTCAAATCTTCAATGGCGATTTTGCCATCTTTGGCTTTTTTCGCGTAATCCACGATGGCTTTTTCAATGTCGGCAATGCTCATTTGGTCGGCATCACGCAAAATCGGCACAACCAAACCGCGTGGGCTGCCAATCGCAATGCCAATATCAAAATAACCATGATAAACAATGTCATTGCCATCTACAGACGCATTGATGATGGGGTATTTTTTCAATGCTGCCACAGCCGCTTTCACAAAGAAAGACATAAAGCCCAATTTCACGCCATGTTCTTTTTCAAATTTCTCTTTGTATTTAGCACGCAAATCCATCACAGGTTTCATGTTGATTTCATTGAACGTGGTCAAAATTGCGTTTTCACGTTGCGAAGCCAACAAACGCTCCGCCACACGCGCGCGCAGACGGCTCATCGGTACGCGCTCTTCCACGCGATTGCCCGCAGGCACAGTCGCCACAGGTGCAGCCGCTTTGGAGGCAGCCTGAACCGCAGCCGCAGCCGCTGCCGCTTGCACGTCTTCTTTCAACACGCGACCATCACGACCCGAACCTTGCACCGCGTTCACATCAACACCAGTCTCTGCAGCCAATTTCGCCGCCGCAGGCATGGCAACCGCATTGCCTTGAGCCGCAGCAGGGGCAGCCTGAACTTCAGGAGCGGCTGTAGCAGCAGCCGCAGGCGCAGAAGCTGCCGCGCTGGCTTCCGTATCAATTTTTGCCAACAATTGTTGCGTGCCAACCACCGCGCCATCTTGCACAAGGATTTCCACCAACACACCCGCTTGTGGCGCAGGCACTTCCAACACCACTTTATCGGTTTCAATGTCCACCAACACTTCATCGCGGGCAACGCTGTCGCCTACTTTTTTGTGCCAAGACAATAAAGTGCCTTCCGTAATACTTTCAGCAAATACGGGTACGTTTACTTCTACAATCATTTGATTCTCCAAACAAAATTTGCATTTCCACTAGAAAAACTGTTTTTCTTTTCGGTTGCGGTTTCAGGGGTTTCTTCTACAGTTGCGGCGACTTTAGGTTCTTCTGCCACCACGCTGATTTCAATATTTTCCGCTACATTGGTGCTGGCATTCAAAATGCCCACACCCGCATCGCTCGGATTCACTTCCACCACGTCCACATCTACCGCAGACATATCCACAATGCTCGGCGCAACATGCACTTCGGGTACGGCTTTGTTATCCGCATCAATCACTTCTACTGTGATTTCTGCTGGAGTGGCTTCTGGTGTTGGGCTGGCTGGGGCTTCCTGTGCTGCCTGTTCAGGCAGCACTACCTCCTTTACCGCTTCAATCACGCCCTCCACTTTCTCGGCAACTTCTGCTACCACATCGGCAGCAACTGCTGATGCAGCCTTAAACAAAGTTTCCAATGGCACAACATTGCTCAAATTCAAAGTATCATCAACCAATTGAGCCAATTGTGCATTGTGTTTGCTGGCATAGCCCACCGCAGGCGATGCGCTGGCAGGGCGACCTGCGTACACCACTTTTTGACCTTTTTGCGCCAATGCTTCTAAACGATGGCGTGTTTGATACCAAGCCCCTTGATTTTTCGGCTCTTCTTGCGACCACATGATTTCAGAAGCATTGGGGTATTTCGCCAATTCAGCTTCTACTTCAGCGTAAGGGAATGGATACAATTGTTCCACGCGCACAATCGCCACATCATCAGCCAAATTGCGCTCATCACGCGCTTTTGCCAAATCATAGTAAACCTGACCCGCGCACAATACCACGCGTTTCACGCTGTCATTGCTGGCACGCGTTGCCACATCGCCAATCACAGGGCGGAATGTGGTGCCTTCCAGGAAATTCTCCAATGGGCTAGTAGAATCTTTGAAGCGCAACAAGCGTTTAGACATGAAAATTACCAATGGTTTGCGATATGAACGCAAAGTCTGGCGGCGCAAAATATGGAACATTTGTGATGCTTCAGATGGCATAATCACTTGCATATTGTGTTCCGCACACAATTGCAACCAGCGTTCCACGCGACCAGATGAATGCTCTGGACCTTGACCATCATAACCGTGTGGCAAAATCGTGGTCAAACCGCACAAACGTCCCCATTTGGTTTCGCCTGATGACAAAAATTGGTCAATCACAACTTGCGCACCATTGGCAAAATCGCCGAATTGCGCTTCCCAAATCGTCAAGGCTTCGGGGGCAGAACACGCAAAACCATATTCATAAGCCATCACCGCTTCTTCATTCAAAATGGAATCAATCACGGTGAAATCGGCTTGATTGTCCGCCATGTGTTGCAATGGAATGAAAATGCCCGCGTCATGTTGTTGGCGGTTGGTATCGTGCAATACGGCATGACGATGTGAGAACGTGCCGCGACCCGAATCTTCGCCCGAAATGCGAACAGGTGTACCATTGGTAACCATGCTGGCGTAGGCGATGGTTTCTGCCATGCCCCAGTCAATGTTTTGCTGACCTGCTGCCATGTCTTTACGCTGTTGAATCACACGTTTAGCGGTGTTGTGCAAGCCAAAATTTTCAGGTACTTGCGTGAATTTGTCTGCCAAACGCGCAATATCTGCTGCTGGCAAGCCACTTTCCACTTGTTCGCGCCAATCGCCACCATTGTATTTAGACCAATCTACGCGATGTTTGCTTTCATAATCGGTCAAACGCGTTTGTTCAACGTGTTCGCCTTTGTCCAAAGCATTGCGGTATTCTTGTACATAATTGTCTGCGTCTGCGGCGGTAATCACATTTTCTGCAATCAATTTATCCGCATACACAGCGCGAGTGCCTTTGTGTTGCGCGATGGCGCGGTACATCAAAGGTTGAGTCAAAGTTGGGTCATCGCCTTCGTTGTGTCCTAATTTACGGAAGCATACCAAATCAATCACCGCATCTTTTTGGAAAGTTTTGCGGTAATCCAAGGCAGCCTGAATCACATAGCATACGGCTTCAGGGTCATCGCCATTCACATGGAAAATGGGCGCGTCCACCATTTTGGCGATGTCGGTGCAATACACGCTAGAACGCGTGTCGCGGGTATCGGAAGTCGTGAAACCGATTTGGTTGTTAATCACGATATGCACCGTGCCGCCTGTGGTATAACCGCGTGTGCGCGACAAGTTAAAGTTTGCCTGATTCACGCCCAAGCCAATAAATGCCGAGTCGCCGTGAATCAATACAGGCAATACTTGTGCGCGACCGTTTTCGCCACGACGTTGTTGTTTGGCGCGAACCGAACCTTCCACCACAGGATTCACAATTTCCAAATGCGATGGGTTAAACGCCAGCGTAACGTGCATGGCACCGTGTGGCGTAGCGATGTCGGAACTGAAACCGTTGTGGTATTTCACGTCGCCGCTTGGGAATTTGATTTCGGCGCGACCTTCAAATTCAGCAAATAAATCAGCAGGTTTTTTGCCCAATGTGTTCACCAACACATTCAAGCGACCACGGTGCGCCATACCGATGACCACTTCTTCCACGCCATCTTTGCCTGCGTTTTGGATTAAGTAGTTCAAGCCAGCAATCGCGCTTTCGCTGCCCTCAACAGAAAAGCGTTTTTGACCCACATATTTGGTGTGCAGGTAGCGTTCCAAAGTTTCTGCGGCGGTAACTTGTTTTAAAATAGAACGTTTTTGTTCAACAGAGAACTTGGGTGTGGACAAATCGCGTTCAAAATGGTTGCGAATCCACAAACGCTCTTCGCGGTTGGCAATGTGCATGTATTCAATGCCGATGTGTCCGCAATAGGTTTTTTGTAATTTGACGATGATGTCCGCCAAAGGCAATTTTTCTTCTTGAGCCGATGAGAAATCGCCATCGCCCAAACCAAATTTCAGCGACAAATCCGCTTGGCTCAAGCCGTGTGCTTCCAAGCTCAAGCCTTCTGTGTTGCGTGATTTTCTCATGCCCAATGGGTCAATATCGGCTGCGCCCGCGCCTTGAATGCGGTAGGCTGAAATCAGGCGTAAAACTGCGATTTGTTTTTGCAACAAGGCTTCATCTACTTCGCCAGCCGCTACGGTTACGACTGGGCGGTGTTGTTTTGCCAATTGTGCAAACGCTTCTTGAATAGGGCGATGGGCAATATCTTTTGCACCTGACTGGGCAGTCAAATCGCTAAAATATTGTTTCCAATGCTCTTCTACAGAGTTAGGGTCGCTCAAAAATTGCTCGTATAGCTCTTCAATATAGGGAGCGTTTGAGCCGAATAAATAGGAAAAATTGCGTTTTTCGTCCATCATGGCACTTACCTTTAATTTCGTCTAAGTGTAGTTAGTCGGTGTGCGAAGGGATTTTTTGACCCTGTGCAAATGGGTTTATTTTACTATTTTTGTTAAGAGTTTGTCAGTTATTTTTTATTGATGGGATGTGTTTTTCAGGCAGCCTGAAAGGTTTAACAAATGATTTGATATACATAACACAGGAAATTTTGATGTGTAAACCAGCATTAAGTGAATTATTACAAAACATTACAAGCAAGCAAACTGGGTTGCGCTTGACAAAATATTGCTTTGTTATGCTATTGATTTCATAAAAAAATGAAAATGCTTATATCGCGTGGGGTATTTATTTACATGATTGGCAGATGGCGTTTGAATCAAAATATCAGATGAAATTACAAAGCATTTCAGGCAGCCTGTAACCAGTTTCCCAGTTTTTCAGGCTGCCTGAAGATTCAATTAGCGTTTATCTGTGGGTACAAAATCGCGGCGTGCTGAGCCTGTGTACAACTGACGTGGGCGACCGATTTTTTGGTTCGGGTCGCTAATCATTTCGTTCCAATGAGAAATCCAGCCCACTGTGCGCGACAAGGCGAAAATTACCGTAAACATAGAAACTGGAATACCTAATGCACTTAATACGATACCAGAGTAGAAGTCCACATTCGGATACAATTTGCGTTCAACAAAGTAGGGGTCGTTCAACGCAATTTGTTCTAATTCCATTGCCAATTTGAATTTGGGGCTGTCTTGTAAACCCAATTCGGTCAAAACTTCGTGGCAAGTTTGTTTCATGATGGAAGCGCGAGGATCCATATTGCGGTAAACGCGGTGTCCGAAGCCCATCAAGCGGTATTTTTTCTGTTTCACGCCTTCCATAAATTCGGCTACGCGAGACACATCGCCGATTTCATCCAGCATATCTAAAACGGCTTCGTTTGCACCACCGTGAGAGGGTCCCCACAAGCTGGAAATACCAGATGCGATACACGCAAATGGATTTGCACCAGAAGAACCCGCCAAACGAACGGTAGAAGTGGAGGCGTTTTGCTCGTGGTCGGCGTGCAAAATAAAAATGCGGTCTAATGCGCGTACCAACACAGGATTGGGTTCATAAGGTTCGCAAGGTGTGGCAAACATCATGTGCATGAAATTGGCGGCATAACCCAAATCATTGCGTGGGTAGTTGAATGGTAAGCCTTCAGAGTAACGGTAGCACATTGCCGCGATGGTTGGTACTTTGGACAATAAGCGGAAAATGGCAATTTCACGGTGGCGTGGGTCAGAGATTTCCAAGCTGTCTTGGTAGAATGCAGACAATGCGCCCACCACGCCCACCATCATCGCCATTGGGTGTGCATCGCGGCGGAAACCACGGAAGAACCATGTTAATTGTTCATGCACCATGGTGTGTTTGGTAACGGTTTCTTTAAATTTGGCTTTTTGCTCTGCGGTGGGCAATTCGCCGTAAATCAGTAAATAGCACACTTCCAAATAGTCGCTGTGTTCGGCCAATTGTTCAATGGGATAGCCACGGTAGTACAGCAAACCTTTGTCGCCATCAATAAAAGTAATTTTGGATTCGCAGCTTGCGGTGGACACAAAACCAGGGTCAAGCGTGAACATGCCTGTGGCTTTGTTCAATGCGCGTACATCAATCACTTCATTACCAAAAGTGCCTGTTAATACGGGCAATTCGGTGGTGTCAAAACCTTCACCTTGCAGTTTTACAGTCTTGTTAGTCATCTCTGGCTCCTAGCTTGGGGTTAAATAATTTTACTTATAAAATCAGGCTGGTGTGCTGTTTTCAGGCTGCCTGAAAGTTCTGAAAACAGGTAAAACAGAATTTTTTATGCTTTCGCATTTCTGATTCTTTGCAATAAGGGTTCAAAATCAGCGCGTGGCGATGGTTCATATTGATTGACGATTGCCAAAAATTCTTGGTCTTCCAACGCCAAAATATCCACGAATAGAGCTAATTCTTCATCGCTTAATTGCTCAAATTCTTCCGCCATAAATCGTTTTAACACGATGTCCAATTCCAATAAACCGCGTCGGGTTTGGAAGCGAATGCGGCGTTTTGCGGTATCGTCAAATTGTGCCATAGTCGTTTACCGTTTGTGAATGGGGTTTCGTTTTTCTAATGGTTGCGATTATTTTTTGTGAACGTGATTTCAGGCTGCCTGAACAATGGAGATAGATTCAGGCAGCCTGAAAAATTAAATGGCACGTTCCAACATAATCTCTTTGATTTTGCCAATCGCACGAGTCGGATTCAAATGTTTCGGACACACGTCCACGCAATTCATAATCGTGTGGCAACGGAACAAGCGATATGGGTCGTTCAAATTGTCCAAACGCTCATTGGTAATTGTGTCGCGGCTGTCGGCGATAAAGCGGTAAGCGTTCAACAAACCAGAAGGACCTACGAATTTATCAGGATTCCACCAGAATGATGGGCAAGACGTTGAGCAGCACGCGCACAAAATACACTCGTACAAACCGTCCAATTCAGCGCGGTCTTCTTGGCTTTGCAAACGCTCGCGTTCTGGCTTGGCGGTATCATTCACTACATAAGGTTTAATAGAATGATATTGTTTGAAAAATTGCGTCATGTCCACAATCAAATCGCGGATAACGGGTAAGCCAGGTAAGGGGCGCAGTACAATTGGTTGAGGCAGGCTGCGAATGTCAGTCAAGCAAGCCAAGCCATTCTTACCATTGATGTTCATGCCATCTGAACCGCAAATCCCTTCGCGGCAAGAACGGCGGAAAGATAAGCTGTCATCTTGTGCTTTCAATTTTACGAGCGCGTCCAATAATTTCACATCGGTGGCATCAATTTCCAACTCGTAATCTTGCATATAAGGTTTGGCATCGCGGTCTGGGTTGTAGCGATACACTTGTAGGCGAATTTTTTCCATGTGGGTGTTCCTTTTGTTTTTTCAGGCTGCCTGTTTTCTATATTTTTCCTAATTTAAGATTGGGAAAAGACTTTCAGGCTGCCTGAAAAAACTGGTTTTATTAGTAAACGCGTTTTGCTGGCTCAATGTAATCAACGGTCAAAGGCTTGGTGTGAACAGGTTTGTACACCAAACGATTGCCTTCTGAATAATACAAAGTGTGTTTCATCCAGTTTTCATCATCGCGCTCTGGGTGGTCATCGGAAGCGTGTGCGCCGCGAGATTCTTTGCGGGCTTCGGCGGACACGATGGTGGCTTTTGCCACTTCCATCAAATTATCCAATTCCAAAGCTTCAATACGAGCGGTGTTCCAAACTTGGCTCTTGTCTTTGATTTCAGTGCGTTTTACGCGTTCTGCCAATGCCAAGACTTTTTCCATACCTTCTTTCAAAATCACGTCTGTGCGGAACACGCCAGCGTGTAATTGAATGGTGCGTTGCAATTCGTTGCGCAAAGCGTCCACGTTTTCGCCGCCTGTTTGATTGTTCAAACGGTCAAGACGTTGTTTGGTGAACTCGCCCGCGTTTTCAGGCAAAGGTTTGAAATCATTGTTTTTAACGTATTCCGCCATGCTGTCGCCAGCCGATTTACCGAATACCACCAAGTCCAACAAAGAGTTTGTCCCCAAACGATTTGCGCCGTGTACCGAAGCGCAAGCACATTCGCCTGCCGCGTACAAGCCGTTTACCACTTTTTCAGGATTGTCGCCTTCTGGCACAACCACTTCGCCCAAATAATTGGTTGGGATACCGCCCATCATGTAGTGTGTGGTGGGTACAACTGGGATTGGGTCTTTAATCGGGTCCACGCCAGCAAATTGAATGGAAATTTCACGAATCCCTGGTAATTTGGACATGATTTTTTCCGCACCAATGTGGTCAATTTTCAACAATACATGGTCTTTTTTCGGGCCACAACCGCGACCTTCATAAATTTCCATCGCCATCGCGCGTGAAACCACATCGCGTGAAGCCAAATCTTTCACGGTTGGCGCATAGCGTTCCATGAAACGCTCGCCTTGCGCGTTCAACAAAATACCGCCTTCACCGCGCACACCTTCGGTAATCAACACGCCAGCACCTGCCACGCCAGTTGGGTGGAATTGCCAGAATTCCATGTCTTCCAATGGAATGCCTGCGCGAGCGCAAATGCCCAAGCCGTCGCCTGTGTTCATGAATGCGTTGGTGGAAGAAGCGTAAATGCGACCGCCACCGCCTGTGGCGAACAACACGCCTTTGGTATGGAAAATAAACACTTCGCCACTTTCCATTTCCATCGCGGTAACGCCGACCACATCGCCATGGTCATCACGAATCAAGTCCAGCGCAGTCCATTCCACGAAAAAGTTGGTGCCAGCACGCACGTTTTGTTGATACAAAGTGTGCAACATGGCATGACCTGTGCGGTCGGCTACGGCACAAGCGCGTTCTACGGCACGTTTGCCGTATTCGGCGGTGTGTCCACCGAATGGACGTTGGTAAATTTTGCCGCTTTCCACGCGGTCAAATGGCATACCCATGTGTTCCAATTCCACCACCGCATCTACGGCGTTTTTACACATGAATTCAATCGCGTCTTGGTCGCCCAGCCAGTCTGAACCTTTTACGGTGTCATACATGTGCCAGTGCCAATTGTCTTCTTGCACATTGCCCAAGGACGCAGACACGCCCCCTTGCGCCGCCACCGTGTGCGAGCGCGTAGGGAATACTTTAGATAATACGGCGGTGTTTAAACCAGCCTGTGATAATTGCAGGGCTGCACGCAAACCCGCACCACCCGCGCCGACCACTACGGCATCAAATTTACGAATCGGATAAGTCATGATTTTTTAGCCCCAAATTGCAAAGAATGAATAAACGGTACAGCCCACCAACCAAATAATCGTGGCAGACTGCAAAAACATACGCAAATAGAATGGTTTAATATAGTCCATCCACAAATCGCGCATACCTACCCAAGCATGCAAGAATAGGGCGATAAACGTGGTTTGCGTGAATACTTTTACCCACGTTTTGTCAAAAAAGGCTTGCCATTCGGTGTAATCGTCTGCACCAGCCATGCCTAATAAAAAGAATAAAAACAAAACAGTATAGGCAACCATCACCACAGCCGTCATGCGCTGCATTACCCAATCGCGCACACCATAATGTGCGCCAGTTAATTTGCGGTTTACCATAATGCAATCCCCAAAACAAAAGCGGTTACTGCGCCAGCAATTAGAACGATACGCGCAGATTTACGCGCTGTTTCCAAGTTCAAGCCGATTTCAGCGTCAATCAATAAAAAGCGCACGCCAGCAAATAAATGGTGGCAGAACGCCCACAAAACGCCCCACAAAATCAACTTGACGAACCAATTGTCTGCCCATGCTTTGTAGAAAGCAAAATCTTCGCCGCTAGAGCGCGAGCCGCTCAACATCGCCAGCAGAAACGGTAATAAAATAAACAGCGCAACGCCCGTAGCGCGGTGCAAAATGGATACAATCGCAGGCATGGGTAAATGCTTGATAATTGTGGGCATATCCAAATACACGGGGCGTTTTTTGCCAGAGTGTAATTTTTCGGTTTGCATAAAGATTTCCTCTTTGCTGGCACACTTTTCAGGCAGCCTGAAAAGTGAATACCGCAAATCAATGTTTTTCTAAATGAATTAAATTCATGCAAAGCAATCAAAAAATCAATAGAATTTGACCGCTTTGCACGGGGTGTTAATTTACCTTGTTTTTGTGAACTTGGGTAGTCTTATTTTTCAAAAATCCTATTAAATTGATGGAGATAGATGAGCGTAATAGTGTGTAATTATGTTTACATAAATTGATGTTTGTAAACAAAAAAATTGGATTAAAAAAACATTTTTTCGTAAATAAAAAAATTTCTTATTTATAAATATTTGAATTTTATTAAAAAATAATTTGCATAAAAAACGCATTTTACACATTTTCAGGCTGCCTAAAGTGTGCAAAATGTATGAATAAAAATCACGTCTATTTGGGATTAGGCGCGTGGATGGTGTTGTTCTACAATGTGTTTTAGTCGCTCATTGGCAACATGGGTGTAAATCTGTGTAGTGGCAATGTCGGCGTGTCCCAGCAACATTTGCACGGTACGCAAATCCGCGCCATGATTGACCAAATGGGTGGCAAACGCATGGCGCAAACTGTGTGGCGATAGCGATTTTATGCCAACCAAATCAGCATATTGTTTTACAATCAGCCATGCCAATTGGCGCGTAATCCCTGTTTTTTTTTGACTGACAAATAGGGCATCGCAACGCCGATTTTTCAACAAAAGAGGTCGCCCAAATTGGATATATTGTCCAATCCAATGCACCGCTTCTTCACCAAGTGGCACAATGCGCTGTTTGTCGCCTTTACCGATGGTATTGACTAAACCATTGTTTAGATTGACCTCATCGCTGCGTAATTTGACGGCTTCGCTCACGCGCAAACCTGTGGCGTACATCAATTCCAGTAAGGCTTTGTCGCGCAAACCGTGTGGCGTGTCCAAATCGGGCGCGTTGAGCAGGTCGTCAATTTGTTGTTCGGTGATGATTTTGGGCAGGGTGTGCGGGGTTTTGTTGGCTTTTAAATCGCGGGTGGGATTGTCTTCGCGCTGCGCGGTTTCTGCCAGCCAACCATACAGCCGCTTGACCGCCGACAAAGCGCGTGCCTGTGAACGTGGCTGTTCATCGGGCGCGTACACCGCCGCCGCCAAATCCACCGCGTTTGCCGTCCAAAAATCCAATTCTTGTTCGGAAAGACGGGTGGCGATTTTGTGTAAATCACGGCGATAGGCTTCCAAAGTATTGTGGGCAAGTCGTTCTTGTAGCCAGAGATGTTCTAGTAATTGGTCAATTAAATCAGTCATTTGGAGCTTTCAGGCTGCCTGAAAATATTACCGTACTATTATTTGAAATAATGAGTTGGATTAACGTGCTTGCCATTCACACGCAATTCAAAATGCAAAGCCGTGCGCCCATCGCGCCGACCGCTATCGCCCACTTCGGCGATGATTTGTCCTGCTTTGACACGTGCGTCCATTGGCACGAGCAGGTTTTCATTATTGGCATAAGCGGTTATGGTCGTATTGCTGTGGCGAATGAGCAGCATTTTGCCGTAATGTGGCACAGTGCTGCCTGAATAAATTACCACGCCATCTGCGGCGGCATGTACCAGCGTGCCGCGTTCTGCGGCGATGTCAATGCCTTTGCTGGTGTTGCTGTAGTTTTGAATGATTTTGCCTTTGACGGGCATGTGTAAACTGAATGTTTTGCCAGCATTGTTTGGTGCGATTTTATGATTATATGGTGGGCGGATAATCAGTTTATCGCCCACATGAATGGTGTCGCTGCTTAAATTATTCCAACGGCGCAAATCTGCCACATTCACGCGAAAACGCTGTGAAATGCGCGTCAGCGTGTCGCCCGTTTGGATGCAGTATTGCCCCGCAGGTGGGTTGGTGCAGGGGCGGCGTGAATTGCCATCGCCTGCACAAGCGGCGAGTAGGGCGGTGGTGGTGAGTAAAATAAAGCTGTTTTTTATCATGATGTTGTTTCTCTGTTTATGCAATTTGGGTTAAGGAAATTATCTGTTTTCAGGTAGCCTGAAAGCCATCAATGGTAACAAATTTTGGGCAGTCGTGCAGTTTATGATATAGTTTCTACTCTAAAAATTGAGCGAAAATAAGGTTTAATGATATGAAAATTCACACAAAAATTTGCGGTATCACGCGCAGCGAAGATGCGCTAAAGGCGGCGGCTTTGGGGGTGGATGCGCTGGGTTTTGTCTTTTTTGCGGGCAGCAAACGCGCCATCACGCCCGAAGCCGCCAAGCCCATTATTCAACAATTGCCGCCATTTGTGAGTGCGGTGGGCTTGTTTGTGAATGAGACGGCGGAAAATATCCAAAAAATTCTGCAAACCGTGCCATTGGATATTTTGCAATTTCACGGTGATGAGTCGCCCGAATTTTGTCGCCAATTTCATCGCCCCTATTTAAAAGCGGTGCGCGTGCGTTCGGAGGCGGATGTGCTGGACGCGTTGGAAAAATATGATGACGCGCGGGCGGTACTTTTTGATGCCTATGTGGTGGGTGAATACGGTGGTACAGGTCATGCTTTTGATTGGACGATGTTGCCTGATGATTTGGGTGCACGCTGGATTTTGTCGGGGGGGCTGAATGTGGACAATCTGGCGGCGGCTTTGGCGCAAACGGGCGCGGTGGCGGTGGACGTGTCTAGTGGTGTGGAACAATCGGCTGGTGTGAAATCGCCCGAATTGATGGCAAAATTTCTTTCTATTTGTCAATCAAAAACTTAAATGGTTTACACTTTTGTTGCAAAATATTCTCAATTATAATGGATTCAGGCAGCCTGAAAGCGTTTTCAGGCTGCCTGAATTTTTATCTCCCATCATTAATTATTGAAATAAAATCATGCAAAAATGGCAAATTGAATTGTATAACACGCCCTTATGGTTATTGAAAACCTTTGCGGGGGTATTGTTGGCGTGTCTTATCCTGATTTTTTGGGTGGGCAAAACGCGTTTTGGTGTGCAATTTCGCCATGTTTTAACGCTGTGTTTGGACAAAAAAACGCTGTTTCGTGTGTTGTTGATGATTGCGGCGATGATAATTTTATTGCTGACGGAAGTGCGTTTAAATGTATTAAGTACCTTTATGTCCAATGGTTTATATACATCTATGCAGGATTTGAATGTGAATGCGTTTTGGGTATTTGCGGCGATGAATGCGGCGGTGGTTTTGTTGCGGACGTTTAATGGCGCGGTGAATGATTTTTTTGACCAAGCCCTTGAGATTAAATGGTCGGAGCGGCTGAATGCGGTGCTGGTGGCGCGCTGGTTGGCAGACAAAAACTATTACCGCCTGCAAATGCTGCGCCATACGCCCGATAATATTGATCAACGTATTCAACAAGATGTACAGGACTTTATTCACAATACCATTGAATTTGTGCGTGGCATGCTCAATTCGGTGATTTCGTCTATGGAGTTTGCGGTGGTGCTGTGGGGGCTGGCTGGGGTGCTGACGGTGTTTGGGGTCAATATTCCGCATGGGATTGTTTTCTTTGTGTTTATTTTTGTGATTGTGGCGACTGTGGTGGTGATGTGGATAGGTAAACCATTGATTCAATACAATTATGAAAATGAGCGATTGAACGGCGATTATCGCTATTCCCTGATTCGGGTGCGCGACCATGCGGAGAGTGTGGCGTTTTATCATGGCGAATCGGCGGAGCATTTGCGTTTATCACAACGTTTTGTTTTGATTATTCAAAATCGTTGGCGCATGGCGCGACAAAGTGTGGGTTTGAGTGGTTTTAACGATATGTTTAGCCAAGCGGTGCAATTATTGCCGATTATTTTGCAAGCACCGCGCCTGTTTGCGGGGCAAATTAAATTGGGCGATATTCAGCAAACGGTGCAAACCTTTGCGCGATTGCAACGCGCTTTGTCGTTTTTTCGCTTATTTTATGAGCAATTTACTGCATATCGGGCGCGTTTGGAGCGTTTGAGCGGATTTTTGGCGAGCATGGAAAAAGAAGCAGCAATCGCCCACGCGCAACGCGAAACGGTTTCAGGCTGCCTGAAATTATCAGACGTAAGCCTATTGCGCCCCAATGGGGAAATTTTATTAAATAACATTCATTTAAGCGTAGGGCAGGGCGAAAGTTTATTGATTAAAGGCAAATCGGGTTGTGGCAAAACATCTTTATTGCGAATGTTGGCGGGGCTGTGGACGTTTGGCGGTTCGGGCAAAGTGTTTGCGCCTGATTTTGCTGAAACCATGTTTGTGCCGCAACGCGCTTATGTGCCGCAGGGTACGCTGCGCGAAGCGGTGTGTTATCCCGATTTGCAGACGAGTGAAGCGGAATTGCATGCGGTTTTGCGTGAATGTGAATTGGCGCATTTGATTGATTTTTTGGATAAATCTAAAGATTGGCAACATTTATTGTCGTTGGGCGAATTGCAGCGCATTGCTTTTGCGCGAATTTTTTTGGCGCGACCCAAATTGATTTTGCTGGACGAAGCCACCGCCGCATTAGACGAAGCCACCGAAGCACAATTATATGATTTAATGAAACAAAAATTGCCTGATAGCATTATCGTCAGTATTGGGCACCGCAGCACGTTGGCGGCATTTCATGATGACAGTGTGGACGTGAGTGGGTGTTGTGGGGTGCGTGAAACATAATATTAGGCAGCCTGAAATTTTTCAGGCTGCCTGAATATTTTTTTAAATCAATTCATTATCTAATGATTAATTATCTAATTTTTCCCGAATAATCATTTTCACCACATCGGCATTGTTTGGCACGACTTGCACGCGCTGCGGCAAATCTTCCAAACCCGCCAATTTGGCTGGGCGCGGAATCGCCACATCGCCAACGGCTTCACGAATCGTCTCGTCAAATTTCGCTGCCAATGCGGTTTCCAAGCAAATAATGGTTTCGTCTGGCAAACGCACTTCACGCGCCACTTTCACGCCGTCTGCGGTGTGTGGGTCAATTAATTCGCCATCGGTTTCAAAGACTTGCTTGATGGTCGCCAAACGGTCGCGGTGTAAACTTTTGCCCGACACAAAACCATATTGTTCCCGAATTTCAGGCAGCCTGAACGCCAAATTGAAGCCTTTGCCCGTTCCCACTTCCGCCCACAAACTTGCCACTTCGCTGCTGTCGCGTTCCATTAAATCACAAATAAAGCGTTCAAAATTAGAGGCTTTGCTGATGTCCATAGAGGGGCTGGAGGTTACATAAGTGTGTTCGGTATTGCGCGGACGGTATTCGCCCGTTTTGAAAAATTGGTCAAGCACGTCATTTTCATTGGTGGCGACAATTAAGCGTTTGATGGGCAAACCCATTTGTTTGGCGATATGCCCCGCGCAGACATTGCCGAAATTGCCGCTTGGCACGCAGAAGCTGACTTCTTGGCGATTGTTTTCGGTGGCGCGGAAATAGCCTGCGAAATAGTAAACCACTTGCGCGACAATTCGCCCCCAGTTAATGCTGTTTACTGTGCCGATGTGGTATTTTTCTTTGAAACTGTGGTCGTTTTGTACGGCTTTGACAATGTCTTGGCAGTCGTCAAACATGCCTTTTACGGCGATATTGACAATGTTTTCGTCTTGTAAACTGAACATTTGGGCGCGTTGGAAAGCGGACATTTTGCCTTCGGGCGAGAGCATAAACACGTTTACGCCTTTTTTGCCACGCAAAGCGTATTCGGCAGCAGAGCCTGTGTCGCCACTGGTTGCGCCTAAAATATTTAACTGTTTGTTTTGTTTATTTAATACATATTCAAACATATTGCCCAAAAATTGCATTGCCATATCTTTAAACGCGAGCGTGGGACCATTGGACAGGGCTTGAATTTTAATGCCGTCCGACAGGGTACGCACGGGCGTGATGTCGGGCGTGCCAAAGGTTTCTTCGGTGTAGGTGCGCGAAATAATGTTGTGCAAATCTTCGGCAGGAATATCGGTAGCAAATAGGCTGATGATTTCAAAAGCCAAATTTTTGTAACTCAAATTGCGCCAATTCGCCAACATGGTTTCGGAAACCACAGGATATTCTTCAGGCAGCATTAAACCACCATCGGGGGCTAATCCCATTAACAAAATATCGCTGAAGGTTTTGCGCTCGGTTTGTCCGCGTGTGCTGATGTAGTGCATGATTGGGGTCTCGTTGAATAACTGGTTGAATAAATAGCTGGAGAATAAATTTCAGGCTGCCTGAAAAATAGGCATTGCCGTAGGGTGGGTGTAAACCCACCATTTTGTTGAATATCAACAATTTTGGTGGGTTTACTACGTCAGATTGACACGTTTTTTTATAGGGTACTGCAAGGCAGCCTGCAACATTATTTACCCGTAATGCTGTCGGTAAACAAGCGTTTGTAGCAAGCGGTTACGGTTTTGGTGGTGATTTCGGTCATCAATTTGGCGCGACCTGTTTCGGTCATCACATTGGCTAAATCGGCGGCGGTGATGTGTTGTGGGGCTTCTTCGCTCACGCAACCGCAGATTTTGTCTTCCCATTCGGCTTGTTTTTCTGCCGTCATCAACAGGGCGGCGGTACGCCATTCTTTGCGGGCTTGTAAATTTGTAACACATTGATTATTTACATACATTTTAATCAACCCAGCCGTAATGCTGGGCGATTTGCCTTCGGTGTTGGTTTGATTGTCGCCGCCGTTTACCATGCCGCCCAGCACCGAACCCACGCCCGCCGCCATATCATTTACCGCGCTGCCCGAACCCGCGCAACCTGCCAACAAAAATGCCGCCAACGCCGCCGCAGAAGTTAATTTTTTCATACATTATCCTAAAATCAGTTTGTTAAAAGGGAAAAACAAGATTATGCGCATAATCAGGTATAAAAACAAGTTTCAGGCTGCCTGAAATATAAAATAATATTTTTATTCAATTATTTAAGATAATTTATTCAGGCTGCCTGCACAATTTGCCACAGCGACCCAATCGCCCAGCCACACACCAACAATCCCGCCACCAAACGCACCCATTTATGTTGCAAAAAAACACGCAATTGGGCGGCAAACACGCCCATCGCCAACAAATTCGGCAAAGTCCCCAGCCCAAACGCCAACATCAGCAAACCCCCTTGCGCCGCCGAACCGCTTCCCAGCGCGTACAAAGAAGCGTTGTACACCAAACCACACGGCAGCCAGCCCCACAACACCCCCACCCATAGGCAGCCTGAAACCGATTGTATGGGTAATAATTTGTTTAATAAGGGATTAATTTTCCGCCAAACAGGTTTGCCCAATAATTCCACTTTCGCCGCCAACGCCCACACACCCGCCAAATACAAACCCATCAATAATAATAAAATATTCGCCGCCACATGCAAAATCAGTTGAGCCGAACGCGCTTCATCTAATGCCAAACCCAATTGCGACAATGCGCCCATCAATGCGCCAATGGCAATATAACTGCTGATTCGTCCAATATTCAGTAATGTAATCAATAAAATACGCGGAATATGGAGCGGCAATTGTAAGGCAAACGCGCTGCTCAAGCCGCCGCACATGCCCACGCAATGCGTGCCACCAAAAAAACCCAACACAAATAAAGTTAAATAATTAATTTCGGGAAACATATTGATTTTTAAAATAAAAAAATAATGGGTGAATCATTGAATCCACCCACTTTATGATTTTTCAGGCAGCCTGAAAATTAACGCTGATGTCCAAATGCCGCGTCTTCCGCGCCCACTTCAGGCAAAAACGCCGCCGCCAAACGATGACGTGAATTGGCGGTGGCAATAATAAAACTCAAGTCCACCAATTCTTCTTCTGTGAAAAAATCTTTAATGTAATCATAATCTTTGCGAGAAACACCATGACCGCATAATTTGGTCAGCAATTCTGTCCATTGCAAGGCGGCGCGTTCACGGTCGTTGAACAAGTCCGAATCGTACCAAATCGCCAAATGGTGCAAGCGCAAATCGCTTTCGCCCAAATCTTTGGCGATTTTTACATGTTTATCAACATGATACAGGCTGCCATTGATTTGTGCGGCGCGGATTTTAATCAATTCGCGCAATTTGGGTTCAATCGTGTTTTCCGCTAATAAAGTTTCCAATTGGCGAATCACATGGTCATAACGACCGCCGATTTCTTTAAACGCCAAACGCGCAGGTTCACGTTTACGCATGGTTTACTCCTTCGTGAGATGGGTTAAGGGACTGTTTGTATTATATAGATTTTGTGAATGGGTGTGTTGGGAAATTTCAGGCTGCCTGAAAATATCAGGCAGCCTGAAACACATTTCACAAACCCAAATCCGCCCACATTTTATCCACTTTCGCCACCGTGTCAGGGTTATGTTTAATTGGCACACCCCACTCGCGGTTGGTTTCGCCCGCCCATTTATTCGTCGCGTCCAAGCCCATTTTGCCGCCCAAACCGCTCACGGGGCTGGCAAAATCCAAATAATCAATCGGCGTGTTTTCCATCAAAACCGTGTCGCGCACAGGGTCCATGCGCGTGGTCATCGCCCAGATGACTTGTTTCCAGTCGCGTACGTCAATGTCATTGTCCACCACCACAATGAATTTGGTGTACATAAATTGCCGCAAAAATGACCAGCAACCCATCATCACGCGCTTGGCGTGTCCCGCGTATTGCTTTTTCATGCTCACGACCGCCATGCGATAGGAACAGGCTTCGGGCGGTAAATAAAAGTCCACAATTTCAGGAAATTGCTTTTGCAACAATGGCACAAACACCTCATTCAGAGCCTCGCCCAATACGGCAGGTTCATCGGGCGGTGCGCCTGTGTAGGTGCTGTGGTAAATGGGGTTTTCGCGCATGGTAATGCGTTCCACCGTGAACACAGGGAAATAATCCTGTTCATTGTAATAGCCCGTGTGGTCGCCATAAGGACCTTCCAGCGCGACTTCATCGGGGTAAATCACGCCTTCCAACACGATTTCGGCGCGCGCTGGGACGTGCAAATCGTTGCCAATGCACTTGGTCAATTCGGTGCGCGCGCCACGCAGCAAACCTGCAAATTGGTATTCGCTCAACGTATCGGGAACGGGCGTTACCGCGCCCAAGATGGTGGCAGGGTCGCAACCCAACACCACCGAAACAGGGTAGGGCTGGTCGGGGAACAGGCGTTTGTGTTCTTGAAAATCCAATGCGCCGCCGCGATGTGCCAACCAACGCATAATCACTTTGTTTTTGCTCAACACTTGCTGCCTGTAAATGCCCAAGTTTTGGCGTTTTTTGTTGTAACCACGCGTTACGGTCAAGCCCCAAGTAATCAAAGGCGCAACATCGCCCGCCCAACAATGCTGAATCGGCAAATCGTACAAATTGACATTTTCCCCTTCCAAAACAATTTCTTGGCAAGGGGTGTTTTTGACGATATTCGGTGCCATGCTCCAAATGTCTTTGAGCAAGGGCAATTTGCTGAATGCGTCTTTTACGCCTTTGGGCGGCTCGGGTTCTTTCAAATATGCCAAGGTTTTGCCGATTTCGCGTAATTGGCTGATGTCGCTCGCGCCCATGCCCATGGCAACGCGCTCGGTGGTGCCAAACAAATTTGCCAAAACGGGGTAGGGGTATTTGGTGCCGTCTGCTTTGACCACGTTTTCAAACAACAAAGCCGCTCCGCCAGCACGCAAAACGCGGTCGCTGATTTCGGTGATTTCCAAATAGGGCGACACGGGGGCGGTGATGCGTTTGAGTTTGCCTTGTTGTTCAAGGATTTGGATAAATTCGCGTAGGTCTTTGTATTTCATATTATTTCTTTCTGATTTGAATTTTCAGGCTGCCTGAAACTGATGAATCCATATTTCGCGTTGTGCAGGGTCTTGGGTGGCAATCAATTGTGTGAACAATTTGCTTAATTTCTTCTCATCAATCGCCAAATTGTCCAATGATAAATAAGCATTTTGTTGTACCAAATGGGTTTTAAAATAATTTTTCAGATTTTGCCAACTGGATTGTGATTGGGGATTTTCAGGCTGCAATCGTTCGTCAGACGAAGTGGGACGGTAAACCAAAATGAGAGAAACATTGCCTTTGTAGTTGCGAAACTCAAACGAAGCAATATTGTCCCAAGCCATGCTGATTTGTTCGCGGTGGCTGCTGATGTTGTAGGCATTGATGGTGATTTGCGGCTTTTTTTGAAACAGATAGATGATATTCCAGTATGTTTGGCGGAATGAAGACAAAATGCCCCAAAGCAAATTCAAAACCAACATTCCAACAAAAATAAGGAATATGCCCCACTCTGTATCCCATATTTTTTGCAGCCATGCCAACCAATTGATTTCTTTGAGCATCGGCAACATTTCACGCGCCTGTTGCTGCCATGGGCTGCCGTCAAACCACCAATATAATCCAGCCAATACAAGATACGGCAATAAAATATCAATCAAAAGACTGATTTTGCTGTGGTAAATATGGATTTCTCTCATCAAAAAAACCTTTCAGGCTGCCTGAACATTATTTCACATCGCTCACAAAAGTCGGCAAATGCCACGCGCCGCCCGCAAAACCGCGACACATACCCGTTGTATGCGCTGACGTTTGCACAAAACGGCGACCATTCCAAACATATTCTGCGCCCGACCAACAATCGCCCATACCGCGACTTTTGTGGTAATTGCTAATCACGCCCTTTGCATAATCCGAGCCGTCTGTGGTGGGGATTTGGTGGATTTGGCGGCGCGAATTGTCCAGCACCGCATACGCGTAGCCCACATTATACGCGCCGCGCCAACATTCTGTTTCGGCTAACACATTTTGCGCGTTCAGGCGATAGAGCGAAACGGGGTGGCTGGATTCGTGTAATTCGTGGCAGGTGTCGTTGTTGATTTTGCCGCGCAATAATTGGCGAATGGCGTTTTGTTCGGCTGAACTGATTTTCAGGCTGCCTGAAAGCGTTTTGGCTGGTTTGATAAGGGGTTTGGGCTGCGGTTTGAGTTTGCCAAATTGTTGAAATTCATCGGCTTTCAACCAAGCCGCCGCCGCACCCGCATTGGACAAAACAAACACATTTTTGCCCACCCGAATATGCACCACGCCGCGCCCTTTGGTGGCGGCGATGATGGCGGCGGTGTGGCTGGGCGAAAGCGGCACGCTGTCGCCTTGCTTGAATGGGATTTTGCCAATGATTTGATGGTCAATCAATAAGTGAATATTTTGGGGATTGCCCATATTTTTTTCGCTTAACCAAGTCAATTCGCCCGAAATTTGCTGTGAACCTGCTTGGCGGGTAAATAAGACGGAAACCAAGTTTTCATCTTCATTTTCATGATGATAACCCACCACGCGGCAAGTGCCTGTGTTGTCGCAAGCGGTTGCCCAGTCTTTGTGTTCAAAATAAATGTCTTGCAAAGGGGCGGCGAGCGCGTTCACACAAATGAAACTGCCGAATAATAGCCCATATTTTGTTTTTATCATGATTTTCTCCGTTTCAGGCTGCCTTACCATTATTTTGAAAATTGGTATAAAAATTGCTTGTTAAAATATTTTAACACTTTTTCAGTTATTTGTAAAAAACGGATAAAAATCCAAGATTTTTATGATAGAATAAAATTATGGATTCATAATTATAAATGAATAAAGGAATAATATGGCGGCAATTATTTATACAGCGTACAGCCCATTTACACTAGATGCCATTGTGCAAGCTATGGAAAATCAAATAGGCAAACAAATACTGATAAACAGTTTTACTTTGCCTCAAGAGGGCGATGAACGCTATATGGCACTCCCATCAGCGTGGCGCGTGTTGCAATCCATGCTCACGGGCGTGGATAATGATGACAATGAATATTTAACCGAATGTTTTGATGGGCAAAATTATTTAGATGGTTGGAGCGATAAGGGGGCGGCGTGGATTGATGCTGAACACGTTGCTCATATTGCTGAATCCTTGCAAAATATTGATTTTAAAGAACGTTTACGCTTATTTAATGAATACCAACATAAAATCAGCAGCAGTCTTTCACAAGAAGCCATAGATAAATTTGACCAAAATTGTGGCAGCAAATTCGCCGATTGCAATGAATTCAACAATATGCACAGCGAAAAACGTCAAGCCGAATTGCATACTTGTTTTCAACAATTGTCCGCGTTTTACCAAGCGGCGGCGGCGCGTGGCGATGGTTTAATTGTTGAATTTGCTTAATTTTTGTAAACAAGAAAATGCACATTTAGGATAAACCAATGTGCATTTTTTATTTTCAGGTAGCCTGAAAGATTTTTTATGTGGAAAAACATTGTTTTACCCGCATTTTGTGTGGGCGCAATTGCCGCGTTTTTTGTGCCAGCGCAGGGCGTGGATTGGCTGGTGTGGCTGGGCGTGTTGCTGCTGGTTTTGGGATTTATTTTTTATAAAATCAATCAGTTATCGTGGTTTGTGTTGGCATTGGTGGCGGTGTTGCTGGGGGCGAGTTACAGCGCAATCCGCACCCAATCCGCCTTGTCGCGCCAATGGCAAGCCGCCGCCGAATCAACCGAATTTCACATAAAAATCACAGGTTTGCCTGAACAAAATGGACAGGGACGCACGCGTTTTATCGCTCAAGCCACCGCCGCCGATGGGCGGCGTTATCGCTTATTGTTTCAAGATTATCAGCCGCGTGAGTGGCGAGTGGGCGAACATTGGCGCGTGAAAGCGCGTGTGCGTGCGCCGATTGATATGCGAAATGCGGTGGGTTTTGACCGCCAAGCGTGGGCGTTGGCGAATGGCGTGGACGGCATGGCGACGGTGGGCAAAACGCGTTTCAGGCTGCCTGAACATTCATGGGCTGGCATAAATGGCATTCGCGCCCAAATGGTGCAAAATTGGCAAAATGTATCAATGGTTTATCCGCAAGGCGCGGCATTGATGAAAGCCCTATCGGTGGGCGATGACAGTGCATTGTCGGCGGCGGTGTGGGCGGCGTTGCGCCCTTTGGGGCTGAATCATTTGATTAGCATTTCGGGTTTGCATATTACCCTGATTGCGCTGTTGGCGGCGTGGATAAGTAAGAAAATCATGCGTTTGGGCAAAATGCCGCGCCGTCCGCGTGTGTATGCTTTGGCGGTGGCTTGGTTGGCGGCGGTGGTTTATACGGGTTTGGCGGGTTTTGAAGTGCCTGCTTTGCGTAGCTTGTTGATGTTAAGCGTGTTTTCTTGGTCGTGGTGGCGGCGTGGGCAATTTTCCAATTGGCAAATTTGGTGGACGGCGTTGGCGGCGGTGCTGTTGTATCAGCCGATGGCGGTGTTGGCGGTGGGGTTTTGGTTATCGTTTGGTTTGGTGGGGGCATTGTTGTGGGTATTGAGTTTCAGGCTGCCTGAAACGGGGGAACGCGGCTTTTGGCAACACCGAATCATCGTTTTAAAACAAGCCACACGCGCACAATGGGCAGCCACTTTAATCGGCGGCGTGGCGACCATTTATCTCTTTGGTTTATTGCCGATTTTCAGTCCTGTGGTGAACGCGTTTGCCATTCCCTTTTTTTCGTGGATACTCACGCCTTTGGCTTTGCTGGCTTCGGCTGTGCCTTCGGATACGCTGAAATGGCTGGCGGCGGGTTTGGGTGAATGGACGATTCATTTATTGATTATTTTGGGTAATTATTTACCTGAAGCCGAATTTGCTCATGTGCCCATGCCATTATTTTTATTGGCGATTCTGGGCAGTCTGATTTTATTATTGCCTATGGGTTTGCGATTAAAACCTTTGTCTATCATGATGTTAGCCGCATTTTCCCTGTATCAACCGCCGCCCGTTTCAGGCAGCCTGAACGCAACTGTCTACGATGTGGGGCAAGGATTATCCGTTTTGATTCAAACACCTACGAAAAATATTCTGTACGATACAGGCACAGCCGCCGCCGCCGAATTTGCCTTATTGCCCAATTTACGCGCCGCAGGGGTGGACGAATTGGACACGCTGATTTTATCGCACCACGATGACGACCATGATGGCGGTTTTCCAAGTTTGCAAAAAAATATAAAAATCAAACAAATATATGCTGGTCAGCCTGAATTTTATCCACACGCCCAATTGTGCGTGGGCAATTGGACGGTGGACGATGTGCGTTTTGAATTTTTCAGGCTGCCTGAAAATCTACAAATTCACAGTAAAGACAATGAGTTAAGCTGCGTATTGCGCGTTTCTCACAAGGGGCAGGCTTTGTTGATCACAGGCGACATCAGCAGCGCAACAGAAGCACAATTCATTGAACAATATGGAAAAAATCTTCATGCCAATGTGCTGATACTCGCCCATCACGGCAGTAAATCCAGCAACAGCAGCGCATGGCTACGCGCCGTATCGCCGCAAGTGGGCGTGGCAAGTAGCGGATTGGGTAATGCTTTTCGCCACCCATCGGCGGATGTGGTGCGGCGTTTGGCGGCATTGCAGATACAATTATTGCGTACCGATTTACACGGAGGCATGGTTTTTTATTTTACTGAACAAGGGGTTAAATACCGATTATTAGCGCAGGACAAATTTTGGTGGCAAAGCAAGCCATTTTGAGTTTCAGGCTGCCTGAAACCGCCCAAATTTGCCCAAATCCGCTATAATTTACCCATCAAAATATTGGAGAAACCCGATTCAATGAGCGCGTACACCGACCAACTTCGTCAAAAAACCGATTATCTCACCAAATTGCTGCAATCTTTCCATCTGCCCAGCATGCAAGTTTTCCCATCTGCCGAACAGCATTTTCGCCAACGCGCCGAATTTCGCGTGTGGCATGAAGGCGATGAAATGTGCTATGCCATGTTTCAAAAAGGACAGAAAGCCAGTAGCAACTCATTAATTAAAATAGAAAAATTTCCCATTGCTGCACAAAGCATTAACGACATCATGCCACGCCTGATGGCGGCGATGGCGGCGCAAAACGTGTTGCGCCATCGCTGGTATCAGGTGGAATTTTTGGCGACTTTGAGCGGAGAAATGCTGATTACCCTGATTTACCACAAGCGTTTGGACGAAGAATGGGAAGTGGCGGCGCGTGCTTTGCAAACGCAATTGGGCGTGTGGATTATTGGGCGAAGTCGTGGGCAAAAGATTGTTTTGCAACAAGATTTTGTTACCGAAAAATTGACCGTGCATGGGCAAAATTTTATTTATCGCCAAATTGAAGGCGGTTTCACGCAACCGAATGCGCGTATGTGTGAAAAAATGCTGGAATGGGCGTGTACGGCGGCTGGGGATTCTCAAGATTTTGATTTATTGGAACTTTATTGCGGAAATGGCAATTTTACCCTGCCTTTGTCGCAACATTTTCGCCGCGTGTTGGCGACCGAAGTCTCCAAAACTTCAGTGCAGGCAGCGCAATGGAATATTGCGGCAAATCATAGAGATAATATTGAAATTGCACGGCTTTCTGCCGAAGAGTTTACGCAAGCGTTTTCAGGCTGCCGTGAATTTGAGCGTTTGCGTACGCAAGGCGTTTCATTACAAGATTATGATTTTTCAACTATTTTTATTGACCCACCCCGTGCTGGTGTGGACGATGAAACCTTGCAATTGGTGGCGCAATTTGAGCGCGTGATTTATGTGTCGTGCAATCCTGAAACCTTGCGCGACAATTTGGCGGTTTTAACGAAAACGCATGATATTCAACAGCTTGCCTTATTTGACCAATTCCCGTTTACCCATCATATTGAAAGCGGTGTTTTATTGGTGAAAAAATCATTTCAGGCAGCCTGAAAATAAAATATATTGGAGAAACAATGAATTATCCCACTCCTGATTTTGAACGCAAAATTGTTGCCCCAGAACAGATTGTGGCGGCGTGCGCGAATTTGCCGCGTCCATTGGTGTTTACCAATGGTTGTTTTGACATTATTCATCGCGGACACGTCAGCTATTTGGCGCAGGCGCGGGCTTTGGGTGGTAGCCTGATTTTGGCTTTAAATACAGATGCTTCGGTCAAACGTCAAGGCAAAGGCGATGACCGCCCGATTAATGAGTTGGCGCAACGGGCGGCGGTGTGCGCGGCTTTGCAGAGCGTGGATTTGGTAACGTGGTTTGATGAAGACACGCCGTTTGATTTAATTCAATTGATTCAACCCGATGTGTTGGTGAAAGGCGGCGATTGGTCGCCCGATAAAATTGTGGGCGCGGCGGAAACTTTGGCGCGTGGCGGTGCGGTGCATAGCATTCCATTTTTACATGAAACTTCTACCACAAAAATGTTACAAAAAATCAGAATGTTGTAATTTTCAGGCAGCCTGAAAATCTTTTTTCAATAGGGAGTGTCAAAATGAATACATTTTATATCTACACCATGAAATTAGACGAATATCAGCAATTGATGGACGATGATTTCATCAGCGATGAAACGCGCCAAATTAAGCTGAACAATCATTTGCTGGTGTCTGGCACCAATCGGCGGATTATCACGGAATTGTTGCGGCTGAATGGTTTGCATGAATTGGTGCAGGGCGAGAGTGATGTGAATGTGTTTGATAGCCATGTTTTTGGTATGAAATACAATCAGTTGCAATCATTGGTGCAAAGTGAAGTGCGCATGGCGGCAGGGCATTTTTCGCATACGATTCATCGGGTGAATTTGGCGGCGTTTTATTATTTGTCGTTTCATGTTGAGCGTGAATTGACGGTGGTTTTGCTGAAAAATGAATTGCCCGATGGGGCTATTGAACGCGGCAATTGGGAAGGTGTACCGCCAACGCCTGCGCCCACATACAGTCGCTTTTATGATTCTGATTTGCCTGAATAATTTTGTTAAACAAAAAAACGGAATTTCATGATGAAATTCCGTTTTTCCGTTTTCAGGCTGCCTTACGGTACACGACAACTACATGTAGGGTGCGTATTACGCACCGAAATTTCAATTATTTGATGATTTGGTGCGTGGTACGCACCCTACATTTGGGAGTGTTTGTCAAAATGGTTGTGTACTTTCAGGCTGCCTGAAAATTAAAATTTAGGTCTTTGACTTTTGCGCCACATACGCACATAGCCCACCACAATCGGCAACGCCATCAAAGTCAATTTCAGCCACCAAGACGCATACCAAGGCTTGCTCAATACCACCACTTCGCCCGCAGGCACCGCCACGCCGCGCAAGGCAAACCAGTCCAGCACCGCCCACCAACATGCCACCAATCCACCCCATGCAAATGGATACAATTTGCCCAATCGCCCAGCCTGCCACAGCAAAAATACCACCACCGCCCACACCGCCGTGCAGCCTGTAACCATCAGCACCGTTGTCCAGTCGCCCGTGAATCGTACCGCCACATAAGTCAGCACCGTCCAAAACGCCGCCAAACACGCCATAATCACTTCTTCAGGTTTGCTAAACATCGCTTGTTTTCCTTCAAAATGCATCAAAATATAATCTTGAAATATTAACGACATTTGGCATTGGTCGCAATCAAATTTCGCTATAATTTATGCTTTTTTGGGATAGGGGGAATACAGTATGTGGTCTCATTTTCAAAATATATTATTGATTTTAATGCCATTGTTTATCGGGTTTGCGTGTAAATTGCCCAAGCCGTATGTGCAGATGACCGATAGGCTGTTATCGGTTTTGGTGTATGTGATTTTGCTGCTGATAGGTGTGGAATTGGCGCAAGTGGACAATTTGGGGCAGGAATTGGGCAAAATGGCGATGTATGCTGCTTTGCTGTTTATTTTATTGATGATGTGTAATTTATTGATTTTGTTTTGGTTTGATAAATTATTTTTCAAACAGCACCCGTTTCAGCCCAGCCAAACCACGCGGCAAAAAATCCGTTTTGCGGACAGTGCGAAACAAATGGGGGTATTGATTTTCGGCATGATATTGGGCGTGGGGCTGCCTGAAAACTGGCTGCCGCCACACCAAAGTGGACAATACGCGCTGATGACCTTGATTTTGATTGTGGGCATACAAATGCGTGGCAATGGGATTGCCTTGCGACAAATTTTGTTGAACAAGCATGGTTTGTATTTGAGTGCGTGGTTTATGGCTTCGTGTGGGTTGGCGGGTTTGCTGTTTGCGGCGATATTGCCTGAAGTGGGTTGGGCGAAAGGTTTAGCTTTATCATCGGGTTATGGTTGGTATTCGCTGTCGGGGATTGTGATGACACAGGCGTATGGTGCGACTTGGGGCGGTGTGGCTTTGTTGAATGATTTGTGGCGTGAATTTGCCGCGTTGATGTTTATCCCCTTGTTAATGCAAAGGTTTCCGAGTAGCGCGATTGGTTTGGGTGGGGCGACCAGTTTGGATTTTACGTTGCCGATTATTCAAAAATCGGGCGGTTTGGCGGCGGTGCCTGTGGCGGTGAGTTTTGGGTTTATTGTGAATTTGGTTGCGCCATTTTTGATGGTTTTGTTTAGTACAATTGGTTGATTATTTCGGGAAATACAGTCGCAGAACTGAAAAAGCAGTATGGCGTTGCCAACGCCCTTATGTACTATGCGTACACGGCGGGCGTTGTCGCCTTGTACTGCATTTTCATTTCTACGACTATAATTTTTCAGGCTGCCTTTCACTACCCTACAAAAAATATTGCTTGCAATCGTTGAGATACCAGCATTTCGCTCCTGTGGGAGAGGGAAAAATCGTTGAGCATTGACAGTTTTCCCCTCTCTCTAACCCTCTCCCACAGGAGAGGGGACAGGTGGGCGGTAGGCAAAAATTTGTAGGGTAGTAAAAGGCTGCCTGAAAATATGGCTTGAGTGGAAAACGGTGGGCTGGGCAGCGTGGTACGCGGCGCAACGCGTGTTCAAGATAATGAATATAATGGGAAATTTTTGCTTTTCAGGCTGCCTGAAAACAGTGTTCATACAATGGCAGCAATTCTTCTACTGTATTCACGATAAAATTCAAAGCGTTCACATTGGTCAAATCATCGCGCGGTATGTGTTTGCCTAGACAGAAAAAATCGTCTGCATGGTGGATTTGTGGGGCGGGCTGCTGGCGGACGGTGGCGTAATCGGCGTATTCGCTGGCTGCGCCGTGCCATAAATCAAAATCGGCATATTGCGCCGCGTCCAAATTGTCCAACCAACGGTTGTAATCGGGCAGGGCGATGGTGGAGACATCGGCTTTGTAGCAATGCCAATCCAGCGATACGGTTAGCCGTTTTCGGTTTAATAATAATGAGATAATTGCCGCGTCTTGTGTGTGCGCGGCGTATTTGAAATAGGCAAAAAAATGGGCGCGAACTTGCCAGCCATTGCACCAGCGTTCAATATGCGGTGCGGCGAATTGGGGATTGGCTTGCGTTAATGTTTCATGTGCTTGTAATATCAGCGTTTTCCAATCATTCCATGCGGCTTTGTAATCGGCTTTGAGCTGTGGAATGGTTTCGGGGGCGTATTGTTTTAATTGGGCAAATTGGAAAAAGGGGCGGTTGAATAGGTCGCAATGTTGGGGGGTAAGCATGGGGTGGAATCCTTTCAGGTTGCCTGAATATGTGGTTTGAGTGTGAAACGGTGGATTGGGCAGCGTGGTACGCGGCGCAACGCGTGTTCAACGCAATGAATATGATGGGGAATTTTTGGCTTTTCAGGCTGCCTGAAAGGTTCAATTCCCCAATTCACCGTGTAATCTGATAACCTGTTCGGGCAATAATTTCCGTAAACAATCCGTATGCCCCAAAGGACATTCGCGTTTAAAACATGGGCTGCAATCCAAATTCAAACTGGCGATTTTCGCCGTATCGCTCAAAGGCGGTGTGTGGTCTGCGCTGGACGAGCCGTACACCGCCACCAATTTCGCCCCCACCGCCGCCGCCAAGTGCATTAAACCGCTATCGTTGCACACCACCCCATCGGCACACGCCAATAAATCAATGGCTTGCGCCAAATTTGTTTTGCCGCACAAATTTACGCACAGGCTGCCTGAAAGCCGATTGATTTCTTCCGAAACATCAAAATCTTTCTGCGAACCAAATAGCCAAATTTGCCAACCTTGCGCCGCGTAATGTTGCGCCGTTGCCGCAAAATGTTCAGGCAGCCAGCGTTTTGCCGCGCCGTATTCCGCGCCTGCACACAATGCCATGATTTTGCGCGATTTATCCAAACTGTGCGCCGCCAACGCCGCCGCTTGACTGTCCGCATTAATCTGTAAATGCGGCTGACTGCTGCCAACAAATTTTCCAGCCAAAGCGGTGTATCTGTCCACCATTAATGGGAATTTTTGTTTATCTAATTTATATAAATCATTCAATAAGATATAACGCATTTCTCCCACATAACCCGTGCGCTGTTTTGCCCCTGTTGCCGCCGCCACAATCGCTGATTTAAGTGAATTGGGCAACACAATCACTTGGTCGTAGCCAGATTGTCCCAATTCACGCCCCACGCGCCAGCGTTCACGCAACGCCAATGCGCCATGCCCAAACGGATTTTCAATCACACGCCGAATTTCTGGCATGCGCTCAAACACCGCCATAGACCATTTCGGGGCAAACACGTCTATCACACAGTCAGGGTGCAGTTCGCGCAGACGGCGATAAAGTGGTTGGGTCATCACACAATCGCCTATCCATGATGGGGAAATAATTAAAATTTGTTTAAACATAATGGTTTATAAAAAATAAAGTGAGTGAATTTTAACACAATGCAGCCTGAAAACCATCAAACGTCATCATCATTATCGTCCCACGCGCGACGCATGGCTTTTTGCGCCACATCTGCGGTGAAACCGCGATACAGCAAAAAACGCATTTGTTTTTGTTTTTCGGCGGCTTCGCTTGCAGGCTGCCTGAATTTTTTGCGTAACACTTCGCAGGCGTGGGCGAAATCGGTTTCGCTGTCGGGCAAATATTCGGCGATGGTTGCCGCGTCCACGCCTTTTTGCGTTAAGGCTTGTTTTAGGCGCACGCGACCGTGTTTACGCGATTTGCTGTTGATAAAGGCTTCGGCGTAACGCTCGTCTGATTGCCAATTTAAATCGGCAAATTCGGTGAGTACCGCGTCGATTTCGTCTTCGCTTTCGGCGTAGGGGGCGAGTTTGCGTTTTAATTCTAATTTGCTCATTTCGCGGCGCGATAGGTGTTCTAAAGCGCGGCTGCGTAGGGATTTTTCGGGGCGAGACATGGGGAAATTTTGTGGAGAAATAAGAGTAGGGGGAATATTAGAACCTGTGTTCATAATCTTAATAGCTTGCTTTTATCGCTACTTCATGCGCCTACTGCGTTGGCTTTCCACGCCAATATGTTCAATATTGGCATGAAAAGCCGCCTTGTATTCGCAAGAATTATCAATAAAATCAAGCCATCAATCTTACGAACACAGGTTCTTAAAATGTAGGGGCTTGGTACGTACCCTACATTTGTTTGTCGTGTACTAAAAGGCAGCCTGAAAATCAACGCTCACGCAATGCCTGTTTCAAACGCGTAATCGGTTTCACAAGATAGTCAAACACAGTTTTCTCACCTGTTTTCACATCTACCGTTGCCACCATACCGGGGATAATTTCCATCGGTTCGCCATTTTTGTCTTTGATGGCATTGCTGTTGGTTTCCACCAAAATGCGGTAATACTGTTGATTTTGGTCTAATTTTAATTCATCGGCGCGTTTTTGATTGCTCAAAGTATCGGGCGAAATAAATTTCACTTTGCCGTCCAAGCCACCATAAATTGCGTAATCATACGCACTGATTTTCACCACCGCGTCCAAACCAGGGCGCATAAACGCCACGTCTTGCGGACGAATATAGGCTTCCACCAATAATTTTTCGTCCAAAGGCACGATTTCCAAAATCTCTTGACCCGCTTGCACCACGCCGCCTACGGTGTTGATTTGAATATTTTTCACCACGCCACGCAAAGGCGCACGAATTTCCGAACGCAACACAGGGTCGGCGCGCATCAACATATTTTCACGCGCTTGGGCAAATTCGGTTTCCATTTTCACCAATTCATTATTCGCTTCGGCGGCGTAGTGGTTGCGTTTTTCAGCAATTTGCAAAGCCAATTGCGAAGATTCGCGGCGCATACGCAATAATTCCACTTCCGAAACCACGCCTTGTTGCACCATAGGCGCGGTGATGGCGATTTCTTGGTCTAATGTGTTTTTGCTTTCGCTCAAACCTGCGATGGAATCCAATACGGCGCGGCGGCGCGCTTCGTAAGCCGCCGTTTCACGGATTTTTAAATCATTGGGAATATTATTCGGGAATTTCAATTCTGTGCCATAGGCTTCGGCGCGTAAACGGGCAATCATTGCCGCCAAGTTCACCACTTTCGCTTCACTTTCGCGCAAAATCGCTGAACTGCGTGTATCGTCTAATTTCAGCAATACTTGCCCTTTTTCCACGATATCACCTTCTTTGACCTTCATTTCGGCGATTGTACCTGGGTCTAGGCTCTGCACAATTTGTTCGCGGCTGGTGGGAATCACGCTACCTTGTCCACGTGTTACTTCTTCCACTGTGCTGTTATATGCCCACACAAGGAAGACAATAACCAGCGTTAAAAATAAAATAATCACCGCAAACAAACCACGATGTTTTTCGGTTTGCAAGGCAGCGTTTAAATCGTTGATTAAATGCAAATCAGATGAACTGATGTTGTCGGGCTTTTGGTTTTTCATAAAAATGTTCCAATAGTTTTATTGGGAAATGAGGTTTCAGGCTGCCTGTGGTACGCGACAAAACTCATGTAGGGTGCGTATTACGCACCGAATTTATCAAGTGATTTGAATAATTTGGTGCGTGGTGCGCACCCTACATTTTAGGTGTGAGTAAAAATGGTCATGTATTTTCAGGCTGCCTGAACATTCAATTTCACGCAGGGCGTGGTAAATCATTGCTCGGTGCGGCTGGTGCATTTTTTTGTTGCTCATTTTGCATTAAACGCTGCAACACCGCATCGCGTGGACCGTCCATCACCACCGTACCATTGTCAATCACAATAATGCGGTTCACCATTTTCAGCACTTGCGGACGATGTGTTACCACAATCACGGTTTTATCATGCGCCCATTGCGACAAAGCATTCAACGCCATGTTTTCCGTATTGCCGTCCAAACCTGTGGTCGGCTCGTCCAGCAACACCACACGCGGCTGTTTCAAAGTCAAACGCGCCAACGCAATAATCTGTTTCTGACCGCCCGACAAACCTTGACCATCTTCGCCCAAAGGCATATCCAAACCCTGTGGGTGTCCCTGAATGATTTTTTCCAAACCAAATCGCGCCAACGCATTGAGCAAATCTTGGTCGGTAGATGAGTAACCATCGGTACGCGCCAAATCCATATTTTCACGCAGGCTGCCTAAAAATAAGCGCGGCGATTGATTCAACAACACAATTTGGTTACGCAAAAAACTCGGGTCAATTTGGCGAATATCCACATTGTCCAGCGTAACATTGCCGCCTTGCGCGGGGTCATACAAACCCGAAGCCAGTTTCAATAAAGTGGATTTACCGCTACCAATACTGCCCAAAATCGCCACTTTTTCGCCTGCTGGAATATGAATACTCACTTCGCGCAAGGCAGGCTGCACATCTTTGCCATAAGAAAACGACACGCGATTGAATTTTATCTCGCCGCGCGTTTCGGTCAGCGTGATGTATTGGCGGTCGGCGGCGCGTTCAATTGGTCGTTCAATGATTTTATTCACACCCTCCAGCGCATGCTTGGCAGACTGATAACGGGTTGCCAAACCTGCAATTTGCCCCAAAGGTGCCAGTGCACGCCCCGACAAAATCACGGAAGCAATCAAAGCACCCATTGTGATTTGATTACCAGGGTCTTGGCTGTGAATCAAATGCGTACCCACCAAAATCAAACCCACTGTATTCAATTGCTGCATGGTAACAGCAAAGTTTACCAAAAAATTACTAATATCTTTGGTTTTGATGGAGGCGGCAGAAGTTTTCGCGGTGTAATCGTCCCATTTTTGTTGCGCCCAATTGGTTGCATTGTTTACCTTCAAAGTTTCAATGCCTTCAATTGCCTCTACTGCCAAACCTTGACGTTGTGAACCTTCTTTCATGGATTCATTGATCGCTTTGGCTAGGGAACGCTGCCCCAACAAACTCACAATAATCACCAATGGAATAATCGTGAGTGGCACAAACGCCAATTTACCACCAATGATGGAAATCACAATCACAAATAACAGCAAAAATGGAAAATCTGCCAACGCCAACAAACTCGCACTAGTCATAAATTCACGCACCGATTCAAAGTCACGCAAATTATTCGCATACGAACCCGAAGAAGTTGGCTTTTCCGCCAAACGCAACGCCATCACGCGACGAAACAACGCCGAGCTGATAATCAAATCCGCCTTTTTCCCTGCAATATCCGTGAGATGACCACGAATTAATTTTGTAATCAATTCAAACGTAATCGCCACCACCACACCAATACTCAACGCCCACAACGTTTCATAAGTCTGATTGGGAATCACGCGATCGTACACTTGCATCACGTACAGCGAGCTGACTAACGCCAAAAAGTTAATCAAAATGGTCGCCAAAATAATTTGGTAATAATAATGCCTGAATCGCCAAATCACTTTCCAAAACCATTGTTTTGGCAAAGTATATTCGGGCAAATCCGAGCGTGCGTCCAATGAAGTTTTCGGTTTCACAAACCAGCAATAGCCCAAATACAATTGGTTTAATTCGTCATAACTCAACTCGCTGGACACGCCACCCACTTGGCGCAATTGAAAACGGCGTGTGCGCCCTGTTCCCGTGATTTGGGTAACGACTGCCGCTTCTTCATTGCGCAAAATCACCACCAACGGGGTCGCCAATGAAGGAATATCGCTTAAATCGCGTTTGGAGAGCGTGTTTTCAAAACCAAAACTCGCCAATACTTCGGAAAGTGAATGGTAGTTCACGCTTAATTTTTGGTCGCGCAACACTTGGGCGGACAATGCCGCTTCGGCAACGGGTGTGCCGTAAAGCTGCGTGGCAAGCGAAAGGTGTTCAATGATGGATTTCATGATTTATCTTTTAAAGATTATGGATTTGTAATTTATTAATTGTGTTGTTTTCAGGCTGCTTTTCAGTACACGATAAAAATAATCGTAGGGTGCGCCGTGCGCACCAAAATGATTGAATAATTTAAATATTTCAGTAAATCTGGTACGCACGGCGCACCCTACATGATTCGTGATTGAAAAATTGTCGTACTAAAAGGCAGCCTGAAAAAATAATACGGCGTTAATTATCATACAAACTGATTTCAGTCAGCCCCTGATTATTCAAACCAAAATACTGGCTTTCAGGCAGCCTGTGGCTAAATTTGCCATTTTGCACGGTGGCATGAAAACGCAACACTTCGCGTTCTGGTGCAAATTGGTAATAACCGCGCTCATCAGGCACAGGCGGCAACTGACTGCGCACCACACAAGTGTAAGCCGTGCCATCGGGTTTATCAATGTTTACGGTAAACTCGTCAGGCGTATAATTTTCGCCCACCAAATGCACGTCCACCACCGTATGCCCCAATTCACCCATGCCCTGATGGTAACGCTGTGGAATATGCGCCACCGCCTTACCATCGCGCAACACCGCCCGATAAGTGCAAATTTTCCGCATTTCAGGCAACACATTCAAGCTGTAATCTTCATTCCACAAGGGCGAAACGCGGCTACGCAAAGTCCAATCAATTTCCGTGCCATCGGGTTTATCCATATTAATGATAACGGGATAATCGCCTTCGTCTTTGCCCACATGCGTGATTTCAAAATTGGAAAACGTGTCGGCAGGAAAATCAAGGCTGCCTGCAAAACCAAAAATACGGTCATGCGTACACACACTCTGCCGCGCAAACAACCAAACGTGTTCACGCAAAAAATACTGGTCGGCAAAACGTGGGTGCACAGGCACATTATTCAAATAATGATTGATTCTATTGTGAAAATCAGGAATCGCACCGCCCACCGCGCCCCACAAACCCGCCAAAATCAATTCCGTGTGCGAACCACCATCGCGCAATAAATGAAACATTTTGCCACTCGCCACCCAATCGCGCACCGCTTTGGCTTCGCGCTGCGAAATCACCGAATCCGCGTCGCGGAAAATCACCCGCGCCACATCATTTTCCGTGAGCGGCAAAAATCGCCACATTGTCTTTGCCCAATGGCGAATATTATCAGGAATATGAACCACTTGCGCCCCAGCTTGCAGCAAACGCGTAATCGCAATCGGCGACACCGTCTCGTCCACATAAAAACGGCACACCCAATCGGGATAAATCTGCGGCGCAAGTTCCGCGTTCAACACCGCCGTTTCCACATAAGACGAATCATTACCATACAATGAAAACGAAATAATCTGCAAATGCCGTTTTTCAGGCTGCCTGATATTTTCATCTGGCAATTCAGGCAATTGCGCATATTTTGACACAATCTCCATATCGCGCAAACGCAAAGATTCCGCCCCATAACGGCTGCTGCGCCACCAATCCAGTTTACACCCATAAGCGTGCGACAAAACATCATAAGCATTGATTAAATCCTGCTTAATCGGCAAAATTTTCAATGCAAAATCAATTGCTTTATCATACTCGTTCAACAATAAAGCCGAAGTTGCCGCATTGCTCAAACTGGCGAAACAATCAGGCTGCTGCGCCAAATTCTGCAAACACAAATCCATCGCCGCCCGATAATCTTTTTTGTCAATCAATGCCACGATTTCTGTTTGCGATAACACATTCATGCGGGCACTTCCTTTCAGGCTGCCTGAAATTCATACGGCACACGCGCCGCAAACGTCAAAGCATTGGGCAATTCATTGCGCGAAGACGCGTCTTTGAGTAGCTCTTTTTTCGCTTTTTCATCAGCCGATTCATCGGGTTGCATATGCTGCTGGAACAGAGAACGCCATGATTTATTGCGCGGCGTATTGTCCATAATCACGCCATGTTCCAGCGATTCCACCAATTTCACTTTGGGTGGCGTGGGCGCGTTCAGCGTTTCCGCCGCCGCATTACCCGCCGTTTCCGCCGAATTCATGATTTCATCAAAATTCAAGGTTCGGGTGGGCGCGGTAATGGATTGAATTTTATCGTTTACCTGATTGCTGGTTTCGCGTACTTTTTCCGCCGAAT
>NZ_KN050786.1:73265-199476 GCF_000745955.1 Alysiella crassa DSM 2578
GAATTGTTCAGGCTGCCTGCAAACGGATTATCCGTAACTGATTGAATTTTATCGTTTACTTGTTTGCTGGTTTCGCGTACTTTTTCCGTAGCCGATGGCACAGACGGTTTCGCGGGTTTCACCACAGGTTTCGCCTGATTGGGTTGAGCAGATGACGGCTTTTTCGCTTTCTCTTTAGGTGGTGCAACCGTATCCGCCGATTTATCGCGGAAGGTAACAAATTTAATGGGGTCTACCGCCATCTCGTTTGGCGGCGCAACTTGTGTTTTGGGCGATTCAGTCGCCATCACATCATCAAAACTCAAAGTGTCCACCGATGGCGGCATAGGCACATATTCCTGATTCAGGCTGCCTGCAAGCGGATTGCTCGGGCGATTGTCCATCACATCATCATAAGTCAGCACCTTATCGGGCATGGCTTGCGCCGCCGACATCGTAGGACGTGTGTCCACAGTCGGCTCGGGCAATGCCGCGTTCAATTCCGCTTCGTAACGCGCTGATGTATCATCACTATTTGGCTGCACCACAGGCATGGCGATATTCAAAGGCGCACGCATATCTGATGTGCCATTTGCTGCCCATTTCGGTGTGGCAGCCTGCGTTTTGTGTTTATTTTTTTGCGATTTTTTCGCTGCCGCCACTTTGGATTTGGCGGCGGCTTTGCTGCTTGGCACATAGGGTTGATTGCTGTCCACCAAAGTTTGGCTGTCCACAATCACAGGATAATCCGCCGCCGTACCCGTGTTCACTTCAGGATTCACCGTTGGAGTGGTTTCATTGGCTGAACGCGTTTCGCCTTGATATTCAGGCATCATTTTGTCCAGTTTTTGCAGTTTTTCTTTGGTTTTGTCTTTCAAATAATTCAACTGGTCGCCCAAATGCGCCACTTCCGCGTCAATTGCATCAAAATCAATTTTATCAAAGCGTTCCTGCAAATTTTTCGGCAAAAATTCATCGGGCAAATGCTCGCGGAAACTGCGGCGAACTTTGCGCTCGGGCGAGCTGCGGTCTTCCACCAGCCCCGCAAACCGCGCCAACGCCGATTGCGAAGCCAAATATTCCAAAGCCGCATCACGGAAATCATTTTGCGAAGCCACCACTTCAGACTCAATATTCCACAAATCCGAATACGCGTCCAACACATCAATCAGCGTGCGCCGTGCGATTTTAAATTGCAATTCATAGGCTTTGATGACTTTTTTCTGTGCCGCAATTTGTTGTTGTGCAATATTAAAGCGATTCAAACTTTGGCGCATATCCACTTCGGAGCTGCGGCTGCGTTCTGCCACATCGCGCAAAATTTGGTCGGATTTGGCTTCTGCCGCCACCAAAGTTTGCGCACTTTTTTCCACTTGATAATTTGCCGTGGGGCTGAAAAAATCCCAGTTAAAATTCACATAAATTTCTTTATTATCACGCGAAGCAGACGCAATCAAATCAATAGATGGATAACGCGCTGATTTATTCACATCTAACTCTGCCAACACGCTTTCACGTTCCGCCTGTTGCGCTTGAAAGCTGGGTTGTTGCCCCAAATCCGTCGCCTGATAGCGTTTGACAATGGAAGACGCGTTTTCGCCCGCAAATGGGTCGGTCAAAGTAGCAGGATTCAAGCGGCTTTGCGTGTATTTCCCCAAGCGACTCAAAGACAATTCCATAGAACGCGTTTGGTCTGCCAAATATGCATGCACACGCAAACGCCGCGCCATCGCTTGGTCTAGCTCGGATTGGCGACCTTTGTCGTAGTGCGCGATGATTTGCAAATCTTTGATGATTTGGTCGTGGCGTTGCAAATTGCTTTGCGCGGCGACAATATTTTCTTTGGCGCGCAGAGCAGATAAATAAAGCTGGCTAATGGTTTGCCCGACTGTTTCTTGGGTTTCATAATATTTATGATGGAAATAGTCGTGTTTATGCTCGCTATAACGCACGCGCGCGTCCACGCCGCCGAAAGAATACAGGTTTAATCTTCCCTGCAAACCGGGGTTGAAACTGGAGCGATTGCTGCTTTCATAGCGATGTTTTTGTGCCAATACTTGCGCCGCCGTCAGCGAAAAAGTTGGCAAATGCCCCGATTTGGCAATTTTAATATCGGTCTGAGCAGCATCTTTATTGGCGCGCGCTTCCAGCAATTCGGGGTCATTGCTAAAGCTTTGGCGCAACACTTCTTGCAGCGTTGCCGCTTGAGCAGACTGGCTGAAAATCAGCGCACACGCCGCCGCGATACGGGTTACAGGTTTCAACATAATAATTAGGGCAAACAATTTGTTTTAAAAAAATGGCGATTATTTTAACGCAATATGATGATGTTTTGGAAATTTCAGGCAGCCTGAAAACGAATAAAAATATAAAAACACCTGTTTTGCATGAAAAACAGGTGTTTTTTTACATTTCAAACAGTTTTTCAGTACACGATAATGTTTAATCATGAATCATGTAGGGTGCGCCGTGCGCACCAAATGGTTTGAATCATTGAAATATTATAGTGGATTCAATTTAAATCAGGACAAGGCGACAGCGACCGCCGTGTACACATAGTACATAAGGGAGCTGGCAACGCTGTACTGGTTTAAATTGAATTCACTATAAATATTCAATATTGTGGTGTGCTTGGTGCGCATGGCACAGCCTACGATGATTGTTGCCGTGTACAAAAGGCAGCCTGAAAATCAGCCACCACAACTGATTTTCGGTTTGCTGGCTAAAATATTAATCACTTTGCGCTCGGGCGGATTTTCAGGCTGCCTGATTTCATCATCGTCCAATTCAGGCGTGTAGGACACCGTTTCGCCGTCAAACGCCAAATCGCCGCCGTGTTTCAAATCCTGACCACGCTGCAATCCTGCAAAATCAAACAATTCAATATCTGCCAAATGCGATGGCACCACATTTTGCAAAGCCGAAAACATGCTCTCAATCCGACCTGGAAAACGCTTGTCCCAATCATTCAACATGTCTTTAATCACTTGGCGTTGCAAATTCGGCTGTGAGCCACACAAATTACACGGAATAATCGGAAACTGTTTCAATTCCGCGTATTTAATCAAATCTTTTTCTTTCACATACGCCAAAGGGCGAATCACAATGTGTTCGCCATTATCGGAAACCAGCTTCGGCGGCATGGCTTTCAATTTACCGCCGTAAAACATATTCAAAAACAAAGTCCCCAAAATATCATCACGATGATGACCCAACGCAATTTTGGTGCAACCCAACTCTTTTGCCGTGCGATACAAAATACCACGCCGCAAACGGCTGCACAGCGAACAAGTCGTTTTGCCTTCCGCCAACACGCGTTTGACGGTGGAATAGGTGTCTTCTTCCACAATTTTGTACGGCACGCCAATGCTGTCTAAATATTCGGGCAACACGTGTTCGGGGAAATTCGGTTGTTTTTGGTCAAGATTGACCGCCACCAATTCAAATTCAATTGGCGCAGACGCTTGCAATTGACACAAAATATCCAGCAAAGCATAACTGTCTTTGCCGCCCGACAAGCAGACCATGATTTTGTCGCCGTTTTCAATCATATTGAAATCATTAATCGCATCGCCGACCGCGTGGCGCAAACGTTTATTTAATTTATTGTTTTCTAATTCAGTTTTGGATTTTTTAGACATGATAATGGGGGCAAAATAAAAATAATGTGAACGCGAATTATACAAGAAAAGGCAGCCTGAAAACCGATTTTCAGGCTGCCCATATTATTTATCTTACTTCGCCAACGCCAAATTACCCGTTAGCAAATATTCCACCGTTTCGCGCACCGATTTAATTGCCGTGCCAAAGGGAAGCGGGTCTTTACCACGGAAAAACAAACCCTTATCCACCTCACCACGAAACGCTTCCGCCAATTTCAAATCAATGCAAAACTGCCCCGCATTGGGCAAACCATCGCGCAAACCGCAAGTGGTCAAACAATTAATGCCTTGTGTGCAACGGCGCGGGTCGGCTTTCGCATTGGCTTGCAATTTGTCTTCGCGCTTGATGTAGCTGGACAAAAACCGTGTGGACACGCCACGCGCAGGCAAGCCCGCCACCGACATAAATTCCACCACTTGTTCGCGTTCCGCGCCAGCCAACGTGTTTTTGAAATTGATGTGTGCATCACCTTCTTTGGTAACGGCAAACGCTGTGCCAACTTGCACCGCATTTGCCCCCCATTCACGCAAAGCCGTTGAAACTTTTTGGAAATTCGCCATGCCGCCCGCCAAAATCAGGGAGATTTTTTCGCGTTCCAAATCCAATTGTTTAAATAATTCAAAGGTTTCTTCTAAAACGCGTTTGAAATCAAATTTTTCATCGTTCACGCCTGCTACGGTTGCCGCGCCCAAATGTCCTGCGGCGTGGGCGGGGTGTTCAATCACGATGGCATCGGGCAACACGCCTTTTTTCATCCAGCGTTTCAATACGATACCAATACCGCGCGATTCCGACAAAATCGGAAACAACGCCACATTTTTGCGGTGTTCGCCCACCAATTCAGGCAAATCCAAAGGCAAGCCTGCGCCCATCACAATCGCGTCCGCGCCCGATTCACAGGCTTGGCGCACGAGTGCGGCGTGGTCTTTCACGGCTTTCATCACGTTTACGGCAATCATGCCGCGCCCTTCGCTTTTTTCTTTGGCAGCCTGAATTTCGCGGTCAAGCGCGATTAAATTCAGGCGCGTGTATTTTTCTTCGGTGGGATTGATTTTGCTTTCAGCCAGCAAATCTTCGTGCAAATGGCGCAAATCCACGCTGGCAATCGTGCCAATGCCGTTTTCACGCGCCACCGCGCTGGACAAACTGGACGCAGAAATGCCCACGCCCATGCCGCCTTGCACCACAGGAATCAGCTCTTTGCCGCGAATAATTAAGGGGTTGAATGGATTATTCATTTTTTTCTCCATAAAGACTTTTGTGTGTGATTTAGGAATTATACTCTATGCTCTATTTTTTGTATCGCCTACTCTAAAAATAATTGTGTAAAAAATATTCAGGCAGCTTCACAGTACACAACAATTTGTAGGTCGGGCATGAATGCCCGACCTACGGAAACCACACAAAAAATGCCGTGTATCGTAAGGCAGCCTGAAAAACACAAAGGGGCAGATAAATTTATCTGCCCCACCTATATTTTCAGGCTGCCTGAATCACACACGTTTACGTTTATATTTTCTTTTCGGTTGCATATTTTGATAGTGTTTAACAGGAAATGCCGAAGTGGGCTGCACCACCTGACCACGCGTTGCCAACCACGCCGTTTCCATGTCCATGCCACTTTCCTTGATTAAAGTCAGAAAAGATTGCAAATAACGGTAACGCGCTTCCGCCAATTTCTGTTCTGAATCCGCCACTTCCTGCTGCGCTTTCATCACTTCCAGAGTGCTGCGTACGCCAAAATCTTTGCCTGTGCGCGTGGATTTTAATTTCAAACGGTTGCTGTTTAACAAACGCTCTTGCGCCAATACTTGATAACGCAGGGCATTGTTTTCCGTAAATGCTTGTTTCACCGCTAATTTCACTTTGCGTTCCACCGACAATAATTTGGATTCGGCTTCACCCGAACGCGCCGCCGCTTCACGTACTTTGCTGCGAATTTCGCCGCCCGTGTAAAGCGGCACGCTCACTTGCAACGAAGCCGACAAACCTTTGCCCGTGTACGCATAATCCTGCTGCGCTTGCGCTCCCTGATAGCGGCTGTGTTGATAGCCCACACTTACGCTCACTTTGGGCAAACGGTTGGCGCGTGCCATGTTCACGCCCTCGTCTGCCATTTCTGCATTTAATTTAACATTTTGATACTCATGATTATTTTTCAATGCCAAATCTTGCCATTGCGCCAAACTGCGTTGTTTGACTTTGGGTTGAACGCGCTCAATTAAATGATTCATGGGTACAGCTTCAATTTTTTCCACGTCCAAACCTGTGTAATTGCTTAATTGATTTTCGGCAATTTGTTTACGCGTAATCGCTTCAATTTCTTTGGCAACCGCATTGTCATAACCTGCTTGTGCTTCGTGAATGTCCACCGCCGTGGCTGCACCGCGCTCATACATTTCGCTGGCTTGTTTCATTTGCTGGCGATAGGCTTGGCGTTCCGCTTCTACGGCGCGAATGGTGTCTTTTGCCAGCAATACATTGAAATAACTTTCGCTGACTTTCAGCAAAGTATCGTCATGATTGTGGCGCAATTCGCTTTCGGCAGCCTGCGAGTTGAGTTTGCTTAAACGGTATTGCGCCCATTTACTGCCATCGTAAATCGTTTGATTTAATTGAATATTGGCATTGCGCGTGGTTCGGGTGGACGACAAAGACGGCGGCTGATAAGTATAGCTGCCACTCAAGGAAACTTGTGGCAACAGTGCGGCTTTGGCTTGTTTTTCGCGTTCAATTTCGGCATCACGGTTAAATGTTGCGGCGCGATAATCTGCCGAATTGGTTCGTGCCGCGCGCCACGCTTGCGACAAATCAAAAGCCTGCGCCACAGGTGCGCTGCTTAATAATGCGCAGGTTAAAATTAAGAAAGATTTGTTTTTCATGATGTTTTGGTATGGTTAAATTGAAAATGGGGTTCAGGCTGCCTTTGTAGTATACGTACAACAAAATTACCGAATGTTCAGTCATTTGAATGATTTGGTGCGTAGTACGCACCCTACATTTTTGTTTGATAAAAATGGTCATATACCCCAAGGCAGCCTGCAAAGCTTTACCGCTCTTTAAAGCTCTCATCTACGGTGGTTTGCAATGGGCTTAATAAATAGTCAATCACAGGACGTTTGCCTGTTTTGATTTCCGCGCTCACATTCATGCCCGCCGTCAAATTCACCTGTTTGCCCTCAATGCTCAAAGTGCTTTTGTCCAGCGACACAATCGCGGTGTACACCAAACCCAAATCTTCGTGGCTAATCGCGTCATGGCTGACGCTTTTGACTTTGCCCGTCAAATAACCGTAGCGCGTGTAGGGGAAACTTTCCACCTTAATCACTGCGTCTTGCCCTACTTCCACAAAACCAATGTCTTTATTTAAAACAAGGGCTTCCACTTCCATTTTTTCATCATTTGGCACCACCACCATCACTTTTTGGGCAGCCTGAACCACGCCGCCAATGGTGTAAGTCGCCAATTCTTGCACCGTGCCATCAACAGGCGATTTGAGTGTCATCAAGGCTTGGCGTTGACGTGCTTTATCGGTTTGACCTGCATATTGTTCCATTTGCTCGGTGGCTTGGCGCAGCGCGTCCAAAGTATCGCGTTTTAAATTTTGCGTATTGAGTGTACGATTTTGTTGCGCCTGTGTGATGGCAGCCTGAATTTGTTGAATTTGGCTGCGCGTGCTGTCCAAATCATTTTGATTGGCAACCGATTTGCTGTGTTGTTCCAAATATGCGTGTTCCGAAATAAATTGGTCTTGGCGCAATTTGGCGTAGTCGGCGGTTTTGCGTCGTTCAATCACGCCCAGCGAAATCAGTTTTTGTTCTTGCGCTTGGGCGGCTTTCAATTCTGCCTGATGACCGCGTAACACGGATTGCAATTGCGCGTCTTGCGCTGCCCATGCTTGGTATTGGTTTTGGGCTAACACTTGCGCTTCTTGAAACGCCGTGTCGCCAATGCCCAATTGTTTCGCTGCTTCCCTATTCAAATAGGGAACTTGTTGATTATCCAATGCTTTTAATACCGCTTCATAGCGCAATTTGGATAACTGGGCAGCCTGCAAAGCCTGTTGCGATTGCGTGAAATCGCTGTCCGAGCCAACGGCTTCCAGTTCCACCAACACTTCATCGGCTTTCACTTGCTGACCATCGCGCACATGCACGGCTTTCACCACCGCCGTTTCCAAAGGCTGAATGGTTTTGCTGCGGCTGCCTGTGGACGTTTTGCCCTGCGCGGTGGCGACAATGTCAATTTTGCCTACCAACGACCAAATTAACGCCAATAGACTAAACAACATAATCAGCCGTGCCGTCCATTTGGGTGCGGCGGAAATGGGGGTATCGGTCAATTCCAAATGGGCAGGAAGAAAAGCAAGTTCTTCACCCTTGCGTTTGGGTGGGTCTAGCTGGTCGCGGATAGACCAAACGCTGCGCCATGCACTCGCATAGCGTGAAACAAAATCTTTAAATGCTTGAAAACGTAGGCTCATGATGATTTCTGTGGGTAAATTTAAAAATAAATAAAGTGGGAGGATTTTTCAGGCTGCCTGAAAGCCCATTCCAACCGCTTAACTGTTTTGCAAATCATACAAATAACGATAATAGCCATCGGGTTTTTGCAATAAACCGTCATGCGTGCCTTGCTCCACAATTTTGCCCTTGTCCATCGCAATAATGCGGTGGGCGTGGCGCACGGTGGACAAGCGGTGCGCGATAATCAACACCGTGCGCCCTGCACAAATCGCCTGCATATTTTGCATAATCGCACGTTCACTTTCGTAGTCCAACGCACTGGTGGCTTCATCAAAAATCAAAATGCGCGGATTGGTAATCAAAGCGCGAGCAATGGCAATGCGTTGGCGTTGTCCGCCTGACAAACCTGCGCCTTGTTCGCCCACAATCGTGTCGTAACCTTCCGACAATTCCATAATAAAATCATGCGCTCCCGCCAATTTGGCAGCCTGAATAATCATTTCCAAAGGCAAACCCGTGTCTGTCAGCGCAATATTGTCGCGTACACTGCGGTTGAGCAATACATTCTCTTGCAACACCACGCCCACTTGTCGGCGCAACCACGCTGGGTCAGCCAAAGCCAAATCATTGCCGTCCACCAAAACCCGACCATTTTCAGGTACATACAATCTTTGTACCAATTTGGTTAAAGTGGATTTCCCCGAACCTGAACGCCCCACAATACCCAACACTTCACCAGCCCGAATCTGCAAATTCAAATCCTGCAAAATCAAACGCCCATCGGCTTTATATCTGAAATCAACGTGTTCAAACATGATATTGCCCTGAATATCAGGCAAAGCCAATTTGGAAGACGGATTTTCAGTCGGTGCATTCAAAATATCGCCCAAACGCGCCACCGAAATGCCCACTTGTTGAAAATCCTGCCACAATTGCGCTAAACGAATCACAGGTGCCGCCACTTGTCCTGCCAACATATTAAAAGCAATCAATTGACCCACCGTCAATTTGCCTTCAATCACCAAACGCGCCCCTATCCACAAAGTTGCCACCGTAACCAGTTTTTGCACCAACTGCACGCCCTGTTGCCCAATCACCGCCAAGCGAGTTACTTTGAAACTCGCGTTCACATACGCCGCCAATTGGTTATCCCATTTGCGTGTCATTTGCGGCTCAACCGCCATCGCTTTGACCGTACCAACCGCCGTCATGCTTTCCACCAAAAACGATTGATTATCGGCATTGCGTGCAAATTTCTCATTCAAACGATTACGCAAAATCGGGCTGATAAACGCTGACCAAAACGCATACGCAGGCAAGGAAGCCAGCACCACCAAAGTCAAAGTCGGGCTGTAATACCACATCACAATCAAAAAGATAAATGAAAACGCCAAATCCAACACCGAAGTCAAAGCCTGACCCGTTAAAAAATTGCGGATTTGTTCCAATTCCCGAACGCGAGCCACTGTGTCGCCCACCCGTCTGCTTTCAAAATACGCCAAGGGCAAAGCCAATAAATGACGGAATAATCGTGCACCCAATTCCACGTCAATGCGCGAAGTGGTGTGGGCAAAAATATACGTTCGCAAACCGCCTAGCACAATCTCAAACAAACTCACCACCAACAACGCAATCGCCACCACATCTAAAGTGGAAAAACCGCGATGTACCAATACTTTATCCATCACTACTTGGAAAAACAAAGGCGTAATCAGCGCGAAAATTTGCAGCACCACCGAAACAATCAAGACTTCAATCAAAATCCGTCTGTATTTAATCACAGCAGGGATAAACCATGTGAAATCAAATTTTGCCAATGCTTTGGTAGCCGAAGCACGTGAGGCAACTTGTATGACTTCACCAGAATAAACCGCCGTAAATTGCGCTTTATCCATAATAACAGGGCGATTATTGACCAAATCTTGAATCAAATATTTGTCTTCATCTATTTTGCCTAAAATAAAATGATTGCCATCATTACGCCACACCAGCACAGGGAGATTGAGCATGTGAAGGCGGTCTAATGAGTGTTTACTGATTTTGGCTTTGAGTTCCAATTTTCTGGCAGCGAGTAACCATTCTGTTTGGTCTAAATCATTTTTCAGGCTGCCTGAAAAATGGTGCATGATGTCAGCAGGATTAGTGGCAATACCATGATAGTGCGCCAAAATAATCAAGGCAGCCAAAGCAGGTTGAGGGGGTTGTCCTGTGTGTGTTTCTGAATGGGTTTGGTTCATAAAATGATTTTCAATGTGTTAATTTGACGGTGAAATTGTAAAGCCTTATTTTGCAATCTGTAAATCATTCTCAACATACTGGTGTGTAATTATTTTTTACTTTATGTAAATTTAGATAAGGGGTGTAAATGATTAACATAATAATTTTAATAAAAAAAAAGTGTAAATTAAGCTTTAAATAATCAAATCCAATATCAATTGAAAAAGTGTCGTTTTTTGAATTTTTATTGCACAAATTTCTCTTTTAAAGATATTTTGTTACACAGTGTTAATTTATTACAAGATTATTTACTTATTTTGTAATATTAAGTAATGACAATTTTCGTCAGCCCCCATCAATTCAAGGATTCGCTATTTTGTCAATTTTTTGTGGCTTGTCTTTCTAGAAATCTTTGTTTTATTATGAAAATATGTTTTGCGAACTCGTTTGTACTGAATTTTGCGTACGGAAACAGAAGTATAACGATGACAGCAAAACATATGCGACACGTGTATCACCAGAGTGTTTGAAAAATTCAGGCAGCCTGAAAAATACATGATGTTTTCATTAATCTGATTTTGTTTTGTCCAAAACAAGTAGGACATTGCAAAATTTCATCCATGTAAGGAAATTTATCATTATGAGTACCTATACTACTCGCAGTACAAGCAATACGCGCACAACCAGCACGCGCAGTATTAACAACTTTACTACTACCAATAACAATGGCTTATACCCCAGTATTCAGTTAGACCCCATCACGTCTGACAATTTGATTTCAGGTGCAGAAGCCAATAGCACGGTTGCCATTACTGGACGCGTGGGCAATACCGCTCAAGTGGGCGATGAAATTCGCATCAATGTAAATGGTACAGACTATCAAGGTGTAGTTAATGCTGATTACACTTTTGAAGTGTATGTACATGGACGTGATTTGGCTGTTGATGCCGACCGCACCATTCAAGCAACCATTTTCACTAAAATTGGTTACACCACCTATCGTGTTACCACACAACAAAGCTATGGTGTCAATACCACCACTAATCACATTGAACAACCCACTATTGTGTTGGACAATTTGACTGGCGATGGCTTTATCTCTAGCCAAGAAGCTGGTGGTGTGCTGACCTTAACAGGTCGCGTGGGTGGTAGCGCAAAAGCAGGTGATAAAGTATTTATTGCCATCAATGGTGTGCATTTCCAAGGTAATGTCAATGCAGATAAAACTTTCGCAGTAAATGTTTATGGCAATTATTTGACAGCCGACACCGACCGTACTGTTGAAGCAATTGTGGAAACCTATGATTCCGTAGGCAATAAATTGACAGGCACCAGCAGCGCAAGCTACACCACTTATTTGGACAGCAATGCACCTGCGCCACAACCTCAACCTACTTTGCAACCTTCTATTACTTTAGATGGCAAAGTATCTGATGATGATTTTATTTCTGCAGACGAAGCTGCAACAGGTCGTGTGGTAGCCATTCGTGGTCGTGTAAACAATGCTAAAGCGGGCGATATTGTTGATGTTGCGGTAAACAATAAAATTTTCCGTGGCACCGTTGCAGCAGATTTGAGTTTTACTGTAGGCGTATATGGTAGCGATTTGGCAGCCGATAGCGATCGTACCATTGAAGCAACCGTTACCACTTACGATCGTACAGGTAATGCACTCAAAGCATCTACTACTGACACTTACACAGTGTACAGTGACACACCACCTGCTCCACAACCGCAGCCTGCGTTAGAGCCCACCATCACATTAGATGCCAACATCACTGCAGATGATACCATCAATGCTACCGAAGCAAGAGGTACAATTGCCATCACAGGTCGTGTAGGAGGCGGTGCGAAAGCGGGCGATGTGGTGATTGTGAATGTAAATGGTAAGAGCTTCTCTGGCGAAGTGAAAAGCGATTTGCGTTTCAGCGTAGATGTAGCGGGCAGCGATTTGGCAGCAGATCCTACGCGTACTGTTGTGGGTGCGGTGTACACCATGCAGCCTAATGGGCAATATTTGTCAGCGCACGATACGGAAACGTATAAAGTGGACTTGTCGCAGCCAACCCCACCTGCACAACCCACTCCACCAACGCAGCCTGAAAACCCCATCACGCCTAGCAACCCCGTGAACCCAACCCAACCCACTAATCCCAACACATCTAAAGATGCCACCATCAATATTACCAATGTGGCAGGCGATGGCATTGTGAACTTGGTGGAAAGTCAAGGTACAGTTACCGTTTCAGGTAGCGTAGGCGGTACAGCTAAACAGGGCGATATTGTGAATTTAACAATCAATAATCGCCGTTATCAAGCCACCGTGAACAACCAAAAAGGCTTCAGCATTAATGTAGCAGGTAGCGAATTGGCAGCCGATTCAGACCATGCCATTCAAGCCGAATTGAATACACGCGATGCTTCTGGTAAAAACATTACTGTGTCTAATTTGTACAACTACAGCTCGGTAAAACAAGTAAGCGGTGTAAGCGTAGGCGATGTAGGGCAGAGTGAAGTTGCATACTTTATCCGTTCTATTGCAACAGATAGTCGTCAAGGTTATTTGGGTTCACCTAATACACGCTACCGCGACCGTCATGGCAATATTAAAAATGGTTTATGGGAAGGTGTGGGTAATGGTATTGAAGTAACCTATAGTTTCGCTACTCAAGCACACGGTGGTGAACGTGGTTTCCGTCAATATACCGACAACCAAAAAGCAGCCGTACGCGATGCCTTGTCTGAATACGAAACTTATGCAAACATCAAATTCCGTGAAGTTCCTGATGGTCAAGCAAATTTCCGTTTTTATTTGGATAATTTGAAATCAGGTATCAGCAATGTATCCACAGGCACCCCTACCACACCAACTGCACAAAATATGTGTTCATGCTGTGGTGGCTTACATCGTACAGGTGTGAAAACAACGGGCAGCCTGCAAGCCAACACCTTTGCACGTCAAGCCAATAATAGTAGCGATCCACAATATTTAAGTGTAACCACAGGTTATGCTTACTATGGTGGCGATGTGCATATGAATGGTGATATGTTCTCTGGCGACAAAGCCATGAGTAAAGATACTAAGAGCGTAACTTATCAAGGTTATACATTTGATAGTGGCTATGGTACATTGGTACACGAAATCGGACATAGCTTGGGCTTGAAACATACTGGTAACTACAATGGCAGCAACGGCACAGCCGCAGGTCCTTACCTGCCAATTGGTGAAGAAGATACCGCTCACTCCATCATGTCTTACAACAGCAGCAATTTTATGACAGGCAAAGGTTTGCAAATCTTTGACTTGGCAGCTATTCACTATCGCTATGGTGTAAATAGCAACCAAAATGCAGGTAACAATACTTACACCTTTAAGCGCTACAACCCCGATGTTGTGGGCAATGATGTGTATATTTGGGACGGTGCTGGCGTGGATACATTTGATGCCTCTGCAGAACGTCAAGGCGTAACCGTTGATTTGACACCAGGTTCTTGGAACTATAGTGGTCGCAAGTCCAACAATTTCTTAACCGAAGCAGATGGTCGCAAAACCGTTGGACAATCCTTCATCGGCTACGGCACACAAATTGAAAACCTGATTGGTTCAGAATTTAGCGACACGCTCACAGGTAACAAAGCCGACAACAATATCTACGGTGGTGCTGGTAATGACCGCATCAACGGTGGTGCTGGCAATGATACTTTAGACGGCGGTGCTGGTGATGACACTTATGTATTCAAAGGACAATTTGGTCAAGACACCGTATTAAACTCTGGCGGTGGCAACGACACCATCTTGTTTGAAGGCGTATCGTACAACAGCGTGATGAACCGTAACGGCGGCGTGAGTAAACAAGGCAATGACTTGGTGTTGAGTGTATCTGGCACGAATAACAGCGTTACCGTGAAAGACTACTTCAGCAACACCAACGGCACGCAAACGGTGGCATTCTCATCAGGCGAACGCGTAACCGCCGCGCAAATCAACAACTTCATCAGCGCAGCCAATAATATGATGAACGCAATGGCATCGTTTGGTACAGCTTCTGCTACAGCAGCTAACTTGACCGACAATGCACAAAATCAACCACTCTTGGCAGCTTCTGCTCTGGGTTCGTGATACGCGTTTTGATTAATTTGCGGTAAAAAATAGGCAGCCTGAAAATGGGGAAACTCATTTTCAGGCTGCCTTTATGATTTTTGCAAAGTTTTCATTAACACAAAAGGTTAATCTGTTTCTTATCCCGAGTTCGCGTTATTTTACTTCACCAAATCAAAATCATAGTCCACCACCAAAGGCGCGTGGTCGGAAAATTTTTCATCTTTGTAAACGTGGGCGGCGGTGGCTTTTTGCGCCAAGTTGGGCGTAACCATCTGATAATCAATGCGCCAACCCACATCTTTCGCATAAGCCTGACCGCGATTGCTCCACCAAGTGTAGCCTGCCTGATTGGGGTAGAGCGTGCGCCAAATGTCCACCCAGCCCAGTTTGGCAATCACATTGCCTATCCATTCGCGCTCTTCGGGCAGGAAACCTGAATTTTTCAAATTGCCTTTCCAGTTTTTCAAGTCAATGTTTTGGTGGGCAATGTTCCAATCGCCACACACCACGGTATTGCGCCCTTCGGCGTGCAAAGCCGCCAACATGGGGTAAAACACGTCCAAAAAACGGAATTTGGCTTGCTGGCGTTCTTCCGCGCTGCTGCCTGATGGCAAATACAGGGAAATCACGGTCAAATTCACATCATCAAAATCCGCCCGCACAAAACGCCCTTCGCGGTCAAATTCTGCTACGCCCATGCCGATTTGGACGCGGTCGGGCGTGCGTTTGCTGTAAATTGCCACGCCACTGTAACCGCGCTTTTCAGCACAATGCCACACGCCGTGCATGCCGTGTGGATTTTGCATTTCTGCTGATAAATCAGACTCTTGTGCTTTCAATTCTTGCACGCAAACAATATCCGCGCCGCTTTGCAAAATATAATCGTGGAAATTTTTTTTGTAGGCGGAACGAATGCCGTTCACGTTTGCCGAGATAATCCGCATAAAATCAACCTTGTTTGTTTAAATTTGTTAAAATGGGTATTGTAAAGGGTTTCAGGCTGCCTGAATATTTGGGGGCGATAGATTTTTTTGATGTTCAGGCTATCTGGAAACCACTTGTCAAATTTCAGGCTGTCTGAAAGGAAAAATCATGAAACCATCTGAATTATTGCGACACCACCGCAGCCAAATTCGCACCATTAGCCAACAATTCGCCATTCAAAATATGCGCGTATTTGGTTCAGTTGTCAAAGGTTTGGATAATGAAAACAGCGATTTGGATATTTTGGTGGACACCATTGACGGCAAAACCACTTTGCTGGATTTATTTGGTTTACAAATGGCATTGGAAGAATTACTTGGCATTAAAGTAGATGTACTGACTCCACGCAGCTTGCCCGAAAAATTTCGTGAACAAATTCAACGTGAAGCTTTGCCTGTTTAAACAATGAAAGAATGATGATGAAAATTTTTTCAGGCAGCCTGAAAGTAAAAACATGGAAACACACATTCAAAAAACCGAGCGTTTAATTCGAGAAATCAATCAGATACATTTTCAATACTCACAAGATTATTTTGAAACAGGTAAAGTGGCGAAAATCAATTTGAGCCACACTTTGCCCAAAGTGCCGATTGAACACATTTTGTTATACCGCCTGAATTTGCACGAAGCCATTAACGATTATTTGGCGTTTGCTGACACGCGCAATATTGACTTTTTCTATCGTGTGAAAACCGCCGAAAGCATACACGATAAAATCCACCGCTATTTGCAGCGCGAAAACCATTATCCTGTGAACAATATTTTGAACGACATTTTCGGGGCGCGTGTGATTTTACCGTCTGAAAGCGTGGCGGAAATCATGGCGCATTTGGACAACTGGAAAAACGAATACAGCTTAAAAAATTGGTATTTGCGCGATGTGGGCGGCTATATTGGCGTACACGTTTATTTCAAAAACAGCAGCAATTTCTACTATCCATGGGAATTGCAAATTTGGGACGAGCGCGATGCCAAAGCCAATATTGTCAATCATCAAAAATACAAACGCGATTTTGTGAAATGATTTTTTCAGGCAGCCTTTCAGTACACGACAAAAATCTTTCAGGCTGCCTGTAACCTATCCCCTCTCCCGCTTGCGGGGGAGGGTTAGGGTGGGGGTTCGTTGATTTTCAAGACAATTAATTTGTTCCACAAATTTTCCCCCACCCTAGCCCCAGACCTGCCAAGTTCTCATCGTGTCGTAGGGGCGGATTTTATATCCGCCCTGTGGGAAGTACCACAATTCAAATATCGTAGAAAGGGCAGATATGAAATCTGCCCCTACAAAGTACAGAACTTGGCAAGTCTGCACCCTAGCCCTCCCCCGTTGGAGACGGGGGAGGGGACAGGTTTGTGGTTATTTCAAAAAATTGTCGTGTACTGAAAGGCAGCCTGAAACCCGATTCCCCCAAAAAAACAAGGAAAACAACATGAGCAACTTCCGTCAAGATTTCCTGAATTTCGCCTTGCAACAAAATGTGCTGAAATTCGGCGAATTTACCACCAAAGCAGGTCGCCAATCGCCCTATTTTTTCAATGCGGGTTTGTTTAACGATGGCGCGTCCACGCTTAAATTGGCGCGTTTCTACGCCCAAGCGATTTTGGAAAGCAAAGTGCAATTTGATATGCTCTTTGGCCCTGCCTACAAAGGCATCATTTTAGCCGCCGCCACTGCCATGATGTTGGCAGAACAAGGCGTGAACGTGCCGTTTGCCTACAACCGCAAAGAAGCCAAAGACCATGGCGAGGGCGGTGTGTTGGTCGGTGCGCCCTTGCAAGGTCGCGTGTTGATTATTGATGATGTGATTTCGGCTGGCACTTCGGTGCGCGAAAGCGTGAAATTGATTGAGCAAGCAGGCGCGACACCAGCCGCCGTAGCCATTGCGCTTGACCGCATGGAAAAAGGCACAGGCGAACTTTCTGCCGTGCAAGAAGTGCAACAACAATACGGTTTACCCGTGGTGGCGATTGCCAATTTGTTGGATTTGTTCACTTTATTGGAACAAAATGACAGCGCGGAATTAGCACAATTTGTTGAGCCTATGAAAGCGTATCGCGCCAAATATGGTGTCGCCTAATTTTCAGGCAGCCTGAAAACCCATTGTTCAATTTTGAAAACAAGGACACAAAATGAATTTACAATCTATTCAAGCCATTGCATTTGATTTAGACGGTACTTTGGTGGATTCTGTGCCTGATTTAGCCGCTTCCGCCAACGCCATGCGCGTGGAACTGGGTTTGCCCGAATTGCCACGCGACATCGTGCAAAGTTATGTGGGCGATGGCATTGCCGTGCTGGTTCACCGCAGCCTGACCGCCGACCATCACGGCACAGCAGACGATGATTTATTGGAACGTGGTTTCCCCATTTTCATGCGCCATTACGCCCACAATATCGCCAACGCCACACGCCCTTATCCCGAAACAGAAACGGGTTTGGAATTGCTGAAAACCTTGGGTTTGCCTTTGGCGGTGGTAACGAATAAAAGCGAAATGTTGGCAGTGAAATTATTGAAAGAATTGAATTTAATGGATTATTTCAGCATTGTGGTCGGTGGCGACACGTTGCCTGAACGCAAACCTGCCCCCGAGCCTTTGCGTCATGCCGCCGAAGTCATGGGGGTGCCGCCTGAAAATATGTTGATGGTGGGAGATTCGCACAATGATTTTCTCGCCGCCAAAGCCGCAGGCTGCCCGAGCGTGGGCGTGTTGTTTGGTTATGGCGACATGACCGAATTGTCCCGCAATGAAGCCACCAAACCCGATTGGCTGATTAACAAGCTGCCTGAAATTTATGAACAATTGCGTGGCACAGAACAGCAAGTTTCATTTGAATAATATTCAGGTTGCCTGACAATGTAGTATGCGTACCACGCACCTAAATGCCACATTATTTAAATGATTTGGTGTGTAACACGCCTTGTATGAATTGTGTCATGTACCCAGGGCAGCCTAAACATAAAGCCAGCATAAATATTGCCCAATTGTGGCACACATCAAACAGGCAGCCTGAAATTGTTTCAGGCTGCCTGTGGTGTATTTATTTTCCATCAAATTCCCCTGAAAATTAACACATACACAGCGCATTTTCCTTTACAATACGCGCATTCAATGAATTTAATGAAAGACGATTCATCATGGCTAGAAAATATTTTGGTACGGACGGTATTCGTGGCGAAGTAGGGCAATTTCCCATTACGCCTGATTTTGTATTGAAACTGGGTTGCGCCTTTGGTCGTGCGCTGATTAAGCATGAACACGGTAAGCAACCCACCGTCATTATTGGTAAAGACACACGCATTTCGGGTTATATGCTGGAAACGGCTTTGGTGGCGGGTTTTACGGCGGCGGGTGTGCATGTTTTGCAAACTGGACCTTTGCCTACCCCTGGCATTGCGTATTTGACACGCGCTTTGCGTTTGTCGGGCGGCGTGATGATTTCCGCTTCGCACAATGAGTTTTCCGATAATGGCATTAAATTTTTCGCCGAAGGTGGCGTGAAATTAAGCGATGAACTGGAAATAGCAATTGAAGCCGAATTAGACAAAGAAATGGTTACCAATCCATCATTGCAATTAGGACGCGCCCGCCGCATTAGTGGCGCAGACGACCGTTATATTGAATTTTGTAAATCCACTTTCCCCAGCAATTTGGATTTACGTGGCTTGAAATTGGTGGTGGACACCGCAAATGGTGCAGGCTACCACACCGCCCCGAAAGTGTTTCACGAATTGGGCGCGGAAGTGATTGAAATTGGTAATACACCAAATGGCTTTAATATCAATGACAAAGTGGGTGCAACCCACCCGAAAACCCTTCAGGCTGCTGTGTTACAAAACGAAGCAGATTACGGCATTGCTTTGGACGGTGATGGCGACCGCTTGATTATGGTGGACAGACATGGCGCGGTATTTGATGGCGACAAATTGATTTACATCATTGCCAAAGCCTTGTCGCAACAAGGTATTCAATTTGGCGGCGTGGTTGGCACGGTGATGAGCAATTTGGCAATGGAAAAAGCCTTGGCAGAACGTGGCATTGCCTTTGGTCGTGCGAAAGTGGGCGACCGTTATGTGTTGGAAATGTTGAAACAACGCGGCTGGTTGCTGGGCGGCGAATCGTCTGGACACATTTTGTGCATGGACAAACACAATACAGGCGATGGCACGATTTCCGCGCTGCAAGTTTTGGCGGCATTGAAAACTTTGGGTCAAGATTTGAGCGTGGCGGTGGACTGGCAGCCTTATCCGCAAACCATGATTAATGTGCGCCTGAAAAAAGGTTTTGACTGGCAAGCGGCTTCCAAACAAGCATTGGCGGCGGTGGAGAAAGAGTTGGGCGACCGTGGACGTGTGGTATTGCGTCCGTCTGGCACCGAACCTGTGGTGCGCGTGATGGTGGAAGCAGAGCAAGCCATGTTGGCAGAAAAAAGTGCGCGTTTGATTGCGGATTCCATTGAAGCAAAAGCGTAATCTTTTCAGGCTGCCTGAAAACGGATGATTCATCATGTAAAAATCCACTTTTCAGGCAGCCTGAAACCTTGAAAACAAAACCAGTTGCCCCATTTGCACACAATGGCTAACTGGTTTTGCCTTTATTTTGATGAATTATTTTTAGTTAGAACACTTTATGCTGACCTTACTTGAAACTTTTTTCCAACAATTTGGTTATGCCGCCGTGTTTTTTGTGTTGGTGATTTGCGGCTTTGGCGTGCCGATTCCTGAAGACATCACGCTGGTGGCGGGCGGGATTATTTCAGGGCTGGGCTATGCCAACGTACACATCATGTTTGCGGTGGGCATGGCGGGCGTGTTGGTGGGTGATGGGATTATGTTTTTATTGGGCAAAACGTATGGGACGGAGATTTTGCGCTTTCGCCCTGTGGCAAAATTAATGCCGCCCAAACGCTATGCACAAGTGCAGCAACAGTTTGATAAATATGGCAATCGGGTTTTGTTTGTGGCGCGATTTTTACCAGGCTTACGCAGTCCGATTTTTTTGACGGCGGGCATGAGTGGCAAAGTCTCGTTTTGGCAATGGTTGGTAATGGACGGTGTGGCGGCGTTGATTTCTGTGCCACTTTGGGTGTATTTGGGCGATTTGGGCGCGAAAAACCGCGAATGGTTGATGGCAATGGTAAAGCAATTTCAACATGGATTTATGGTGTTGATTGTATTGATTTTGGCATGGGTGGCATGGTTTTGGTGGCGCAAACGCCAAAATTTGTTGGCGCGTAAAAACGCACTTTTGGCAAAACGCCGTGAACGCCGCGAAGCCAGACGTTTGAAAAAACAAGAACAATTGGAAAAAAACAATATTCAGCAAAATATGTGATTTTGCAGGCAGCCTGAAACGCATACAAAGTTTCAGGCTGCCTTCATTTTTGTGGTGCAGATTAATTTGAAGTATATTCTCTATTTATTGTCGTAATCACGCAAAAATCATGGATTGGCTTGCTCAATTATCGCCTGATTGTGCGCAAAATATGGTAAACTGTACAATGGGTTTAACTGGATTTAACATAATCTAAACAATCAGCTTATCCCAAATTTTGATTTGATTATTTTAATTTAATTATTTGTTTTTAAATGGAAGTTGCCATGTCTCAATATGTTTTAAATATTACACAAAATAACCACACCAAAACGGTTCATTTGGTGAGCAATCAGCAAACGGTGAAAGTGGTCGCCGAAGCAGGTGCGCGTTATCAAATTTTGAACGATAAAGGTGTTTTGGTCTTGCAGCCCAAAGTGCAGGAAATGGGCGCGGATTTGTGGGTGTTTTTGGACGGCGCGAAAGATAGTGTGCCTGATATTATTATTCAGGGATATGGTGATTTTTCTCCTATTATCAATGAGATGAGTTTGCAGCAGATGGAAGCGACTTTGGCATTGACCAATACGCCATCTGCTATGCCGCTTATGCCAACCAATGTGGCGAGCGTGCCTGAAAGCGTGGCTTTGACCGCTAGCGAAGTCAGCACCGCGCCTGCGGCTTTGGCTGAACCCGTTAGCAGCGCGGCAACGACCGCTGCAACGGAAACCGCCACCACCACCGCTACAACTGCCAGCAGCACGGCGGCTGGGGCAACTTCATCGTTTAGTGCCAAGCGTTTGTTGGGTGGGGTGCTGGTGTTGGCTTTGATGGGCGGCGGCGCGGCGGCGGCTGTGAACGCGGCGCGTGATGACGATGATGAACCCGCCGTGCCAAATCCTGCCGCGCCCGAAGTTACTTTGAATGCGGTGGCGGGCGACAATGTGATTAACCAAAATGAAGCCACTGGCACATTCCCCATTTCAGGCAGCGTGAACGGTGCGCGTGATGGCGATGTGGTGCGCGTGTTAGTGGACGGCGTGGAAATTGCGGCGACCACTGTGTTGAACGACACATTTAGCGTGGACGTTTCAGGCAGCCTGTTGGCAAATGCGGCGACCAAAACATTGACGGTTGAAGTGGTGGCGACCAATGAACAGGGTGGCAGCACCACCAGCAGCGTGGCGGCGAATTATGAATTGGCGGTAATGGATGAGCCTTCGCTGGTGGTGAATACGGTGGCGGGCGACAATATTGTGAACATGGCGGAAGCAGCGCAAGATGTGGTGGTGTCTGGCGTGGTGTCGGGTGCGCGTGATGGCGACACGGTAACGATTAAATTGGATAATCAAGCAGTTGCTACGGCAACGGTTGTCAATGGTGCGTTTAGCGTGAATATTGCAGGCAGCCTGTTGGCAAATGCAAACACGAAAACGATTACCGCCGAAGTGTTGGCAACGGACACGTTTGGCAATTCGGTGTTGGCGAGTGTTGAGCAAGGTTATGCGTATCAGACATTGGCGAAACCCGTGATTTCTAATGTGAACATCGCGGGCGACAATATTTTGGATAAAACGGAAACGGCGGCAAATGTAGCCGTTTCAGGCAGCGTGTCGGGCGCAAAAGACGGCGATACGGTTGAAATTATTTTGGATAATCAAGTTGTTGCCACAACCCAGATTGCCAAAGATGGTTTTACTGCCCAGCTTGCAGGCAGCCTGTTGGCAAAGGCGGCGAATCAATCCATCACGGTACAAGTTGCCACGTCTGATGCGGTGGGCAATGAGCAAAGTGCTTCGGTTTCGCAAACTTATACCGTGCCGACTTTGGATAAACCCACGATTTCTAATCTGAAAATCGCGGGCGACAATCTTTTGAGCATGACTGAAGCGGCGGCAGAGGTGGCGATTTCAGGCAGCGTGTCGGGTGCGAATAATGGCGATACAGTAAACATTATTATTGATAATCAAACGGTTACAACTGCAATGGTTGCCAATGGTGTATTTAGCGTGAATGTTTCAGGCAGCCTGTTAGCCAATGCCAATACGAAAACGGTGATTGCGGAAGTATTGGTACAAGATAAGTATGGCAATCAAGAAGTTGGCAAAGCGGAACAGTCTTATACCGCGCCGACTTTGGCTGCGCCGACCATCAACCAAATCACGATTTCGGGCGATAACCACATCAATGAAATGGAAGCCACGCAAGAAGTGGCGATTACGGGCAAAGTTCAGGGCGCGCGCCCTGATGATGTGGTGGAAGTGTGGGTAGATGGCAAAATGGTCGCCACGACCAAAGTGGTCAATGATGGATTTAGCGTGAATGTGGCTGGCAGTGTGTTGGCAAATGCGGCGAATCCATCGGTGATGATTGGCGTGTTGGCAACCGATAATTATGGCAATTCGGTGCGTGGTGAACAAATTCAAGTATTTGAATTGAATCAATTAAATGAACCTAAAATTGAATTGAATCCATTAACCGCCAATCAGGATAATCTCATTAACAAAACGGAATTGGCGGCAAATATCGCGCTTTCAGGCAGCCTGCAAAATGTGGCTGATGGCACGATGATTGAAATTAAATTAGATGATAAAGTTTTAACCACCGCTACGGCAGCGGCTGGCACATTCACGGTAGAAGTTGTAGGCAGTCTGCTGAAAGACGGCAAAACGGTGTTGGCGACTGTGGTGGTGCGCGATGATTTTGGCAATGAGAAATCCGCCAGCAGCAGTCAAACTTACACGGTGCAAACGGAAGCGGTTGCGCCCAAAGTTGTGATTGACGTGATTGCGGAAAACGATGTGTTGAACGCGGCGGAAGCGGCGGTTGATGTGGCGATTTCAGGCAGCGTGGAAGGCGCGAAAACGGGCGATGTAGTGGAATTGTTGTTGGACGGTAAAGTGGTGGCAACCACGACTGTAGCCAATGGCGGCGGTTTCACGCAATTTGTGTCGGGCAAAGTATTGGCGGCGGCTACGACAAGTGAATTGACCGTGCGTGTGAGTGGCAAAGACGCGGCTGGCAACGATTTTGTTGGCGAAGGCAAACGCGATTATGATGTGCAAACCCAGTTGCCCGAACCCAAAATCACGCTGGATGTGATTGCTGGCGACAATGTGTTGAATGGCGCGGAAGCGGCGGCTGATGTGCGGATTTCAGGCACATTGGAAAATGTGAAAGATGGCGATACGGTAGAAATTTGGTTAGACAACCAAAAAGTTACCGAAACACAAGCCGCCAATAATGCGTTTAGCGTGAATATTGCAGGCAGCCTGTTGGCGGGCGCGCAAGACACCACTTTGATGGCAAAAGTCAGCACGCAAGACGCACATGGTAATTCGGCTACGGCGATGGATACGGAATCGTATGCTCATCAGCCACGCGCCGCCATGCCTGAAGTGTCGCTGGACAAAATCACGTTTGATAATGTGATTAACGCCCAAGAAGCGGCAGGCAATATTACCATTACAGGCAAAACCAGTTTGGCAACAGGCAAAGAAGTAGAGCTGTTGCTGGACGGTAAAGTGGTGGGCAAAGTGGCGGTAGCTGGTGGACGTTTCAGCACCGAGCTTGCAGGCAGCCTGTTTGTGAATGCAAGCGATAAAACGCTGACGGTTCAAGCAACAAATACCGATTCGGCGGGCAACACGGCTACGGCTACGGCGAAACGCACGTTTAGCGTACACAATGAATTGTCCAATGTAACCATTACTTTGGATAAAGTAACCAACGATGAAACCATTAATGGCGCAGAAGCCCAATCGCCCATCACGATTTCAGGCAGCACCACAGGTGCGCGTATTGGCGATACGGTGGAATTGTTGCTGGACGGCAACAAAGTAGCGGACGCGGTGGTGGGCGCGGACGGTAAATTTGGCGCGGTGGTGCAAGGCAGCGTGTTGATTAATGCGACCACGCGCACTTTAACGGCAAAACTTGCCGCCACCGATGATTTTGGCAACGCGCAAAACGCCGAAACAACAAAAGATTATAAAGTGGAATTGTCGGCAGAAACGCCTGTGATTTCATTGAATTATTTAACGGAAGACAACATCATCAACGCCACCGAAGCCGTCGCCGATGTTACGGTGTCGGGTAAAGTGCAAAATGTGCAAGATGCTGATGTTATTGAATTGTTATTAGATGGCAAAGTGATTACCACCACCACGTCCACTCAAGGCGTGTTTAGTGTGAATATTGCAGGCAGCCTGCTGGAAAAAGCGGCGGAAAGCGAATTGGTGGCGCGTGTCAGCACCACCAGCGCGGCAGGGAACACCGCTTCCAGAACCGCCACCAATGATTATGAAGTGGACACAACTGCGCCACAACCGACCATTGTTTTAACAGCGATTTCCGATGGTACATTGAATGCCGCCGAAAGCGCGGCGCAAGTGTTGCTGACGGGTACGGTGGACGGTGCGCGTGTGGGCGATGTGGTGAAATTGACTTTGGAAAACGGCGATGTTTTGGGCGAAACCAAAGTATTGGACGGCGGCGAATTCAATTTAAGCGTTGCAGGTAGCCTGTTTGCCGCGCAACAAGGTTCGCGCACGATTACGGCTGAAGTGTTTGCCACCGATGTGGCGGGCAACACGGGCAACGCCACCACCACGCAAAAATTGCTGGTGGACACGATTGCGCCCGATGACACCACCGCCCAATTAGACAAAATCACAGGCGATGACATTCTGAATATGACCGATGATGTGAATCAAATCATCACCGTTTCAGGCAGCACGTCTGTGGAACGCGCGGGCAATCAAGTTCATTTCACGGTAGGTAAAGAAACGTTCAGCACCACCGTAGGCACAGACGGTGCGTTTAGCGTGGGCATTGCAGGCAGCCTGCTGACACAAAACACGCAAATTGTGTACAAAATTGACGCGGTGGACACGGCTGGCAATGCGGCAACTGTTTCATTTACCCATGATTATCAAGTGGTGAGCTTGGCTGCGCCGAGTGTGAAAAATTTATTGTTGGCAAACGACAATCGCCTGAATGAGACGGAAGCGAAAGGGAATGTTTCGCTGTCGGGCGAAGTCGTGGGCGCGCGCAATGATGATAAAGTCAATATTGTGGTAGATGGCAAAACCATTGCCAATGCGGTGGTGCAAGATGGCACGTTCACGGTCAATAATTTGTCGGGCGAATTGTTGGCAAATGCCGCCAATCCAGTTATCACGGTGGAAGTGATTGCCACCGACACGGCAAACAACCGCGTTACAGGTTCGGGCGATGTGGCTTATACCTTAAGCACGTTAATGCCGCCTGTGTTGAGCGATTTGAATTTGGCGGACGATAAAGTATTGAACAGCACGGAAGCGGCTGGCAAAGTATGGTTGTCGGGCAAAGTGAGTGGTGCGCGTGAAAATGATGTGCTGACGATTAGTTTGAATGGCAAAGAAATCGCCACAGGCAAAGTGTTGGGCAATGCGTTTAGCGTGGAATTGGACGGCGCGACTTTGGCGGCGGCAAACAGCAAAGAATTGCAGGTTTCCGTGTTGGCGACTGATGATTCGGGCAATGCGAAAGCGGGCAACGCCACCATTGCGTATGACGTGAAAACCTTGTCTGCGCCTGAAATCACGTTCACCGTTGCCAATGATGACAAATTAACCAATAAAGAAGCCACCGAAACGGTGCAAGTTTCAGGCACAGCAGTAGGCGCGAAAGTTGATGATGTGGTGCGCGTGTTGCTGGGTGGCGTGGAAATTGGCACGGGCAAAGTGGTTTCAGGCAGCCAGTTTACGATTGACGTATCAGGCAAAACGTTGGCAGACGCGACAGACAAAACGCTGACAGTCAGCGTGTTGGCGACCGATACTTATGGCAACTCCACTTTGGGCGAGAAAAACCAGTCTTATGAAATGGCTTCTTTGACCACGCCAAATGTGGAAATCACGGCGATTGCTGGCACGGATTTTGTGTTGAGCGCGGCGGAAGCGGCGGCGCAAGTGGCGGTGTCGGGTACGGTGTTGCCTGCTTACGATGGCAATGCGGTACGCGTGTTGTTGGGCGACAAGGAAATTGGCACAGGCACGGTGGCGAAAAACGCGTTCACGGTTGAAGTGAGCAGTGCGGATTTGATTGGCGCAAACGCGAAACAAATTACCGTAGAAGTGTTGGTGAAAGACGAGCATGGCAATGAAGAGCAAGGGCGTGCGACTCATGCGTATTCATTGGACACGCTGGCTGCGCCGATTGTAAACTTGTCCGATGTTTCAGGTGATAAGGTTCTGAATGCCAAAGAAGTATTGGCAGATGTGGCGATTAGCGGCACGGTATCGGGCGCACGCGATGGCGATACGGTAAACATTATTGTGGACGACAAAACGGTTACCACCACAACGGTGGCGGCTGGTGTGTTCAGCGTGAATGTTTCAGGCAGCCTGCTGCAAAATGCGGCGACAAAAGCGGTTACGGCGCAAGTTTTGGCAACTGACGTGTTGGGCAATCAAACGGCTGGCACGGCGGTGGCAGAATATCGTCTGGAGAATTTGGCTGCGCCGATTGTGAACGAATTGCACATCGCCGATGACAATATTTTGAATGGCACGGAACAAGCGGCGGCGGCTGTGGCGATTTCGGGCAAAGTGAGCGGCGCAAATGATGGCGCGGTAGTAACGTTGTTGCTGGACGGTGCGACTTTGACCACGACCACCGTAGCGGCTGGCGCGTTCAGCGTGAACGTGGCGGGCAGCGCGTTGGCGGCGGCACAATCGCGTGAAATCACGGCAACTGTTTTGGCGACCGATAATTATGGCAACGAAGCCACAGGCAGCCTGAAACAAGCGTATGAATTGAAAGATTTGGCTGCGCCTGTGATTTCCGAAATTCAAATTGCCGAAGACGGTTTCTTAAATCAAACCGAGCAACAAGCGGAAGCGGTGCAAGTGGTCGGCAAAGTGAGCGGCGCACAGGAAAATGATGTGGTGCGCGTGTTGTTGGCGGGCGTGGAAATTGGCACGGGCAAAGTGGTGGCAAATGCGTTTGCGGTGTCGGTTTCAGGCAGCCAGTTGGCGGCGGCAAGCGATAAGACTTTGACGGTGGAAGTGTTGGCAACGGATACGGCGCAGAACACGACCACAGGTTCGGCTACGGCAGCGTATGAATTGAAAAATTTGGCTGCACCAAGTATTACGTTGGCAGAAATTGCAGGTAACGATGTGTTGAGTCCTGCTGAAGCGGCAGCGAATGTGGCGATTGCTGGCACGGTATCGGGCGCGAAAGACGGCGATACGGTGAATATTATTGTGGACGGCAAAACCGTTACCACCACGCAAGTGGTGGCTGGCAAATTCACGGTAGATGTTTCAGGCAGCCTGCTGAAAGATGCGGTGGCAAAAACGGTTACGGTGGAAGTGTTGGCGAGCGATGAATTTGGTAACACGACTGCTGGTACGAGCGAGAAAACGTACACGGTCAGCAATTTGCTTGCGCCAGAAATTACCTTGAATGCGATTGCGGGCGACGCGATTTTGGACGTTACCGAAGCGGCGGGCAATGTGGCGATTTCAGGCAGCGTGGCGGCGCGTGATGGCGATACGGTAAATATTATCGTGGACGGCAAAACGGCGACCACGACCACCGTGTCATCAGGTACGTTTACGGTAGATGTTTCAGGCAGCCTGCTGAAAGACGCGGTGGAAAAATCGGTAAATGTGGAAGTGATTACCACCGATGGCGAAGGCAGTTCGGTTACGGCAACGCAAGTTGGTAGCTATCAATTAGCGAAGTTGGCTGCGCCTACGGTTACGATTGTGTCCATTGCGGGCGATGAAAAAGTTTTGAATAAAGCGGAATCCACCGAAATGGTTGCGATTTCTGGCACTGTTATGGGTGCGCGTGAAGCAGATAAGGTACGCGTACTGTTGGACGGCAAGGAAATCGGGACGGGCGAAGTGTCGGCTACGAATACGTTTAGCGTGAGCGTTGCAGGCAGCCTGTTGGCGAAAGACGGGGTGGCGACTTCGGGCGAAATCACGGTAGAAGTAACGGCAACTGATGTGTTTAACCAAACCGAAGTTGGCACAATTACGGCTGAATACCAAATCAAAACCAAAGTCAGCGAACCGACCATTGAATTAGACGATATTTCGGGTGATGGCTATTTGAATATGAATGATTTGAATCAAGGCATGATTCAGATTACAGGTAGAGTGGACAATGCGTCTGCCAATGCCAAAGTAACACTCAAATTGGGCGAAACAGTGTTGGGCGAGAATATTGCGGTGGTGAACGGGCGTTTCAGTGTGGGCAATATCAGCACATTCTCATTGACCAATGGCACGGAAAAAACCATCACGGCAACGGTAGAAATGACCGATGATGCGGGCAATGCTGCGTCTGCGACCACCAGCAAGTCTTATCAAGTGGTGGATAATATTAACGCGCCTACGGTGGAAGTGGACACGATTGCCACCGATGGTTATTTGAATGCGGCGGAAGCGGCAGCCACAGAAATTGTGATTACAGGCACGGTTACGACTCAACCGATTGCAGGTATGACGACTACAGAAAAAGTGAATTTGACCATTGGCGAATACAAGGCAACGGTTGATGTGGTCAATGGTAAATTCTCACACGCGGTAACGGGCGCAGTTTTGCAGGCTGCCAGCACCGTGAAAGCGGTGGCGATTACCACCGATTTGGCGGGCAATACGGCTGAAAGCGCGGTGGTAAATAAGGATTATGTGGTTGATTTGTTGGCAGATAAACCAATTATCACGTTGAACCCAATTGCAGGCAATGATGTATTAAGCATTGCGGAAGCGGCAGCAGAACGCATTAACATCATTGGTAGTGCAAGCAATACGCAAGATGGCGATAAAGTAGTTGTTACCATTGGCAATAAAACGTATGACACAACCATTAGAAATCAAGGCTTTTTGGTTACGGCGACAGGCGCGGAATTGAAAGCGGCGGCTGGCGAAGGCACAGCAGCGAGCGTGAAAGTGAGCGTGGTGGCGCATGATGTGGCGGGCAATTCGGTATTGGCGGAATACACGCATGATTATCAGGTGGTGGGTGCTGCAGATATTCCTGTTTTGACTGTGAATAAGCCGATTGCGGGCGACAATATTATTAACAAAACTGAATCTACACAAATCATTCGTTTGACAGGTGTAGCAGAAAATGCTCAAGATGGTCAAGTAACAGCCACTGTAAATGGTAAGGAATTCTATGGTCGTGTGCAACCAGATAAGACATATTGGGTGGATATTTCTGGTGCAGATTTGGTGGCAGATAAAAATAAAACCATTTCGCTGACGGTAGTAAGAGAGGTATTTGGTGGTGAATCCACGACTGCCAGCATTACGGCAACATATGATGTGGATTTGGAAGCACCAATTCCTGTGATTGAAATGCGCCCCATCACCGCAGACAACACGATTAATTACAAAGAATCGCGTGAAGCCAAGATTACGGTTTCAGGCAGCCTGCAAAATGTGCGTGAAAGTGATGATGTGAAAATTGTCATTGGCAACAATACTTATAAGGGCAAAGTGGCGAACAATGGTTTTGCCATTGATGTACCGGGGAGTGTGTTGGCGGCGCATTCATCTATGGAAGTAACGGTTACGGGTTCGGACGAAGCGGCGAACTTGTCGCCGACCACGATTATTCATGAGTATAAAGTGGATACGGTTGGTGCGGTGGCAACGATTTTGGTCAATGAAATCACGTCAGACAACACGATTAATTTGCGTGAATCCCAAGAAGCTGCCATTTTGGTAACGGGCAGCACCACAGGTGCGCGTGAAAACGATAAAGTGGAATTGGTGATTGGCACACACACGGTTACAGGCAGCGTGTTGGCAAACGGTCAATTCAGTATTGAAGTGGCAGGTTCGCATTTCTTGAATAACAACCAAGTTCAGGCTGCCTTAACTGCTACCGATGAAGCGGGCAATGAATCCACCGCGCAATACACACGTCCTTATCAAGTAGATGATGTTTTGGATAAACCCAAAATCACGATTGATAATTTGACAGGCGATAACATCATCAATCTGAAAGACAGTACTGAAACCATTACCATCACAGGTCATGCTAGTCCTGCGCGTGTGGGCGATACGGTGGTGTTGCAGTTGGGCAATTTGGCTCCTGTGAATGGCAAAATTTTGGACGCGGACGGCAAATTCTCCCTGCAAGTAGCGGGCGCGGATTTGGCAAAATACACACAATTCACAGTAACGGTAAACAACAGCGATGCGGCGGAAAACCAAAATACGGGTTCACATACGCATTCATACCAAGTGATTTTGGACATGACACAACCGACCGTGTCATTGAATATGATTGCGGGCGATGGCGTGTTGAACCGTGATGAATCTATGGATACGCTGCAATTGACGGGTAAAGCCGAAAACACCACCAATGGTAAAGTGGTGTTGAGCGTGGGTTCTCAAACCTATTCGGCGACTGTGGGGGCTGATGGCACGTTTACATTTAATAATGTTTCAGGCAGCCAGTTAGCCAGCCACGCAGGCGAAGGCAATACAGGCACGGTAAGCGTGGTCTTGACCGCAACCGACCCTGTTTCGGGCAACACGGCAACGGCGGAAAGCACACAAACGTATCGCGTGATTACCGAAATGAAGCAGCCTGAAATTCAATTAGGCACGGTCAGCGAAGACAATATTGTTAGCGGCGCAGAAGCGGCGGCGGGCAAAATGGTTACGCTCAAAGGCACGGTAAGCAATGCCAAAGACGGCGATAAAGTATTTGTGTACACAGGTTCGTCCTACACGAAACATGAAACTGCGGTCAAAGGCAATGCTTATGAAATCCAAATTGCGGGTTCGGAATTGAAAGAAAACACGCAGTATCAGGTGGAAGTGATTGCTACCGATGGTTTGGGTAATTCGGTGAGCAGCAGCGTAACAGGCAGCTATACGGTGGACGTGGAAACCAGTGCACCTAATATTACCATTGATAAACAATTGTTTAAACGCACACAATTAGATGGCACGGTTACATTTACAGGCACGGTGTCGCATGATAGTGATGTGGACGAGAAAAATGTAAACATCGTGGTAACGCTCAATGGCAAAAATTACCCAGCCACTTTGTCGGGCAATAAATGGACGGTAAGTGTGCAAGGTAAGGATTTGGGCGCGAAGTGGGGCGAAAACGAAGTGAAAGTAACCGCCACCGTGATGGATTCGGTGGGCAACCAAGCGATTGGCACAGAAACAGGTTCATATACGGCAGAATTGGCAGAATTGCAATTTGATAATATTACGCCTGATAATATTATTGTTGCCAATGAAGCGACTGAACCCAATATTCGCGTAACGGGTAAAGTGGTGGGCGATTATCAGCCGAATGATGAAGTCAGCATTAGCCTTCACTCTCGCACTTATACGGCAGCAGTAAACAGCAACGGCACATTTAGTGTAGATTTGCCAACCGATAATTTGCTGGTGAATGGCAATACGTTGAAGGTGTTTAGCTCACGCACCTTGGACGCTTATTTCATAACACAATCAGGTGGCGCAGAACATAAGGTGAATACGGAATTTACCTATTATGTGAAAATTGCTACCAATATTGGTATGGAGGTAGACCCAATTTCTGAAGATAATGTACTGGATAAAAGTGATTTGGCAAACACGATGACTGCGATTACAGGTCGTTTAACCAGTATTTCTGATCCAGAACATGATTTGAAACAGGTGCTTAGAATTCGAGCCATTGTTAATGGCAATGAATATTCAACCTATACCGATGGACAGACTGGGGCATTTGTGCTTCAAGTCAATACCATCGATGTATTTGAACATCCTGTAGAGAATCCAAATTATGGTCAAATGTTCCGCGTAGAAATTGAGGATAAACAAGATTCGTTTGGTAATCGTATTCTAAGTTCTTTTAATAATGTGCGGTACAAAACGAATTTGAATGGCAGCAATTCATGGATTAGCGCACGCAGCGCAGATTTCTTGGATAGTGAAGATGAATTGGCAAATGCTGTTAACCATGAAGATGAAGACCATCATGGCGTTTCAGATGTTTCAGGCAGCCTGCATAATGCAGCAGAAGCCTATCGTGCCGCCACCATCAGCAGCCACAGCGCAAGCGATGATGACAGCAGTACGGACACGCATTATCTGAACACGCCTGTGGACAAATCGCCATACGCACCCGCACCAGCAGAACAGGGCGGCGATTATGTGTACAAAGTGGCAGCCAATAGCAATCCATACGCCTACGCAGGAACCAGCGAATCTCATGACTATGAAGTGGTGGACAATACCACCAACAACACAGTCAATGAAACCGCCGCCAGCGAAAGCGAGTGGACAGTAGCCGAAACGCATGATTTGACGGAAAACGCATTAGCCGAAAAAGCCAATGCCATCACCGAAGATGAAAACGTGGATTACGCCGCCGTAGAAGCCGCCGCACCAAATTTGATGAACAGCGAAATTGCTGCCAGCACCACCAGCAGCAATGCCTACGCACCATCGGGTTTGGTAAACAGCGAAGAATGGGAACATACCGCGTATCAAATTATTTAATGATTTGAATAATATGATGGTTTAAGCCCTTTCAGGCAGCCTGAAAAGCAAAAAACGGAATTTCTCACCAGAAATTCCGTTTTTTATTTTATGAATTTGGCAACAGCGATTTTTTCAGGCAGCCTGAAATAAATCAAATGCTTAAATAAAATGAACAAGTGGAAAATCAAATAGTTTAAAAAAACGACAAAATTTTGTTAAAATAGACGGTTATTTTTATAAATAAAATAACTTATTTAATCACGCATAAAGCAAAAACAACACAATTTATATGAAACTGCCACATACAATCTTTTCCGAACGCGCCAATTTTGATTTCACCCTGCCCGATAAACGCAAAGAATACGACCAAACTTTGTTGTGGGTTTTATTGTGTTTGCTGGGTTTTGGTTTGATTATGGTGTATTCCGCTTCCATCGCCCAAGCAGGACTGAATAATTTTGCCAATCGTGATGCGTTTTTTATCAAACAAGCGCAATTTGCCACCATTGGTATGTTATTGGCTTGGCTACTTTTTCGTGCGCCGATGTGGCGATGGCAACGTTGGACCAAATTTGCCTTACCCATCACAATCATTGTGTTGGCGATTGTTCCCATTATTGGCGAAGAAATCAATGGCGCAAAACGCTGGCTTTCCCTACCTGGTGGCATCAAAATGCAGCCCAGCGAAGTATTTAAGCTGGTTACGATTATGTATATGGCGAGCTTTTTCAAACGCCGCCTAGATGTATTAAACGATTTTAAACGCGTGCGTTGGGTTGCCGTGCCGATTGCGATTGGTGCAGCGTTTATTTTATTGACCCGAGATTTGGGGTCGGCGATGGTGGTGCTGGCAATTGCGATTGCTTTGTTATTTTTAGCGAATTTGCCTGCGCGTTGGTTTGTGTTTGTGGTGGGCGTGGGGGCTTCGGTGGTGGGTTTGGTGATTGCCACGTCTGAATTTCGTATGCGCCGCATTAGTGTGATGTGGCAGCCTTGGAAAGACCCGACAGGCACAGGTTATCAAAGCATGGGTTCATTGATGTCTATTGAACGCGGCGGCTGGTTTGGCGAAGGTTTGGGCAATGGCATTTTTAAACGTGGCTTTTTGCCCGAAGCGCATACAGATTTTATTGCGGCGGTGATTGCGGAAGAATTGGGTTTGATTACCCTGATTGCCTTGGTTTTGTGTTATGGTTGGATAGTGTGGCGTGCTTTTGGGATTGGCAAACGAGCGCGTGATTTGGAGCTGCATTTTAATTCATTTATTGCCATTGGCATTGGCGTGTGGGTGGCGGTACAAACATTTATTAATATTGGTGTGAATATTAGTTTGTTGCCAAACAAGGGTTTAACTTTGCCTTTGGTGTCGTATGGCGGTTCGTCTTTGGTGATTATGATAATTGCGTTTACGATGTTGTTGCGCGTGGATTATGAAAATCGCAAGAAAGAACAAGGGATTAGTTTTATTGACCCACATTGGGACAAATTGCCTGAAACCGAAGCTGTAAACGAAACGCCCAGCGAAGAAGTGTCTGAACACGAAGAAGCGGCAAATGACCATGACGCACAGGTGAACCATAAACGTCAGGCAGCCTGAATTTATAATTAACTGAATAATCAAGATGATGAGCAAAACATTTCTCTTAATGGCAGGCGGCACGGGTGGGCATATTTTTCCTGCTTTGGCGGTGGCGCAATCTTTGCAAAAACAAGGGCATAAAGTCGTGTGGTTGGGCAGCAAAGACAGCATGGAAGAACGTCTTGTGCCACAACACAATATCACGCTGGAAACCATCGCCATGAAAGGCGTACGCGGTAACGGTTTGAAACGCAAACTGATGTTGCCCATTACCCTGTGGCAAACGGTGCAGGCTGCCAAAGCGATTATTACACGCCACAATATTGATGTGGTGATTGGTTTTGGCGGTTTTGTTACTTTCCCTGGTGGTGTGGCGGCGAAATTGGCGGGCATTCCGATTGTGATTCACGAGCAAAACGCGGTGGCGGGTTTGTCCAATAAAGTGTTGGCGAAATGGGCGGCGCGTGTGCTGTACGCGTTTCCCAAAGCCTTTGAGCAATATCCTGATGGTTTGGTGGGCAATCCTGTGCGCGCGGAAATTGCCGAATTACCCGAGCCAAAACAACGCTTTGAACAGCGTTCAGGCAGCCTGAATGTGTTGGTGGTGGGCGGTAGTTTGGGGGCGCAAGTGTTGAATGAGACTGTGCCGCAAGCACTCGCCATGTTGCCCGAAGCGCAACGCCCGAATGTGATTCATCAGTCGGGGCGCAATAAATTGGACGCGCTCAAATCTGCCTATGAACAAGCCAATGTTCAAGCACAATGTATTGAATTTGTTGATGATATGGTGTCGGCGTATCGCAATGCTGATGTGGTGATTTGTCGTGCAGGTGCGCTGACGATTGCGGAATTGACGGCGGCTGGTGTGGGCGCATTGCTCGTTCCCTATCCGCATGCGGTGGACGACCACCAAACGGCAAATGCGCGTTTTGTGGTGTCGGCGGACGCAGGTTTGCTGTTGCCGCAAGCGCAATTGACGGCAGCAAAATTAGCAGAAATTTTGGGCGGTTTAACGCGTGAACAATGTTTGCAATGGGCAGAGCAAGCGCGTACTTTGGCATTGCCCGACAGCGCGGACGATGTGGCGCGAATCGCCATTAAGGTGGCAAATTAATTTCAGGCAGCCTGAAAAAAGTGGGGAGAATCCATGATTTCTCCCCATTTTTGTTTTTCAGGCTGCCTGAAAAGGGGAACATCTGCAAAAATCATGCGCTTTTGCGTGGTTTTATGGTAAAATTTTCAATTTTGTTAAACTGAATTTCAAGGAAGGTCGCCATGAGCGCAATTATTGAAACATTGGAAAACTTGGAACGTAAAATTGTCGTGGCTGTTAAATGGTCAGATGTGAACGCCGAGTTTGATAAACGATTGAAACAAACCGCAAAAAAAGCGCGTATTGACGGCTTCCGTCCAGGGCATGCGCCTTTGAAAATGGTGGCGCAAATGTATGGCGCGAGCATTCAAAATGATGTATTGAATGATTTGGCGCAGGCTGCTTTCAACAAAGAAATCGTGGAACAACAAGTGCGTATCGCCGATTTGTTGCGCGTAGAAGCCGTTGAAAATGCAGAACAAGATGCGGAAGAATTCAAAGCAGCGTTTATTTTTGAAGTGTTGCCTGAAGTACAATTGGCGGATTTGTCTGCGTTGAATATTGAAAAAGCCGTAGCGACTGTAGGCGATGCGGAAGTGGAGCAAACCATTGAAATCTTGCGTAAACAACGCACACGCTACAACCGCGTAGAACGTGAAGCGCAAAACGAAGACCGCGTGATTATTGATTTTGAAGGTAAAATTGATGGCGTGGCGTTTGATGGTGGCACTTCACAAAATTACCCATTTGTATTGGGTCAAGGTCAAATGTTGCCTGAATTTGAAGCAGGCATCATCGGCTTGAAAGAAGGCGAAAGCAAAGACGTGGAAGTTACCTTCCCCGAAGATTATCATGGCACGGACGTGGCAGACAAAACCGCCGTGTTTACCATTACCGTACGCAATGTGGCAGCAGCCGAATTGCCCGAAGTAGATGAGCAATTCGCCAAAGCTTTGGGCATTGCCGATGGCGATGTAGCCAAAATGCGCGAAGAAGTGAAGAAAAATGTGAGCCGCGAAGTGAAACGCCGCACCGATTCGCAAAATGTTAGCGCAGTAATGGCGGCATTGCGTGAAGCACATACTTTTGATTTACCACGCAGTTTGGTAAACGAAGAAGCGGGTCGCTTGGCTGAAGAAATGAAGCAAAACTTTGTTCAACAAGGTTTGGACGCCAAAGATTTGCAATTGCCTTTGGATATGTTTGTAGAGCGTGCGGAAGAGCGCGTGAAATTGGGTTTGATTTTGCCCATTTTGGTGGAAGAAAACAAATTGCAACCGTCTGACGAACAAATCAAAGCGATTGTAAACGAGTTTGCCGAAAGCTACGAAGACCCACAAGAAGTGATTGATTGGTACTTTGCTGACCGTCAGCGTTTGAATGGTCCAATGAATTTGGCTTTGGAAGCAAATGTGGTGGATTTTGTGTTGAGTAAAGCACAAGTTACTGAAAAAACATTGAGTTTTGATGATGTGATGGCAGCACAATAATTCTGCTGATTGCTATCTATATAAACCCTATATAAACCGCACCGAAATATTGATTTGGGTGCGGTTTGCGTTTTCAGGTTGCCTGAAAATTAAAATCTTTGTTTTTATTTAGAATATGATTTGACTGGATTAGGCGATTTTATGTTAATATTTAGACTCATTTATTTACAAGGGCTTTACAAAGGATAATGATTATGATGACTTCAACTCGTTTATTTCTGGCGGCTGCGGTGTGTGCTATATTGGCTGGCTGCGGCGATACTGTGCCTCCTGCACAAAATGCGGCTTCTGCACCTGCTGATAAACCTGCTGCGGCATCAAGTGCCAGCAGCGCGGTGGCTGATGTGCCTAAAGTGAATTTGCCTGCCGATGCGCCTGTGGTTACAGTGGTTACTACGGGTAAAACACGCCCATTCTCGTTTACCGAAGTAGATGGCAGCGTAACGGGTATGGACGTTGATGTGATTAGCAAAATCGGCGAAGCACAAGGTTTCCGTGTACAAATTCACAAACGCCCATGGCAAAATTTGTTTACCGATGTGGAAGCAGGGCATTTCCAAATCGCCATTTCAGGGATTTCCTATACGGCGGAACGCTCTGAAAAATACAATTTGTCTCATTCCTATGCTTTGAATCCCAGCATTTTGATGTTTACCAATCCTGAATTGGAAGCTCAAATCAAAGATTTGAAATCATTGAAAAATATCCCTAATTTGACGGTTGGGGTCTTAGATGGTTCCAAACACATGAAACAGATGACCGAAGCAGGTATTACCAATTTGAAACCATATAAAACCACATTCTTGCTGTTTAGTGGCTTGCTGAAAGGCGAAGCGAATGTGATTGCACAAGATGGTTTATTGTTGCAACAATTGGCAAAAGAACATCCGCAAAATAAAACCTATACATTTACTTATGAAGATAAAAAAGAACCATCTGCGCAATTGGTTATCTTGATGAAAAAAGACAATACGGAATTGTTGCAAAAAGTGAATGATGGTTTGGCAAAAATCCAAGACAATGGCGAATTGGCAAAAATTCACGCTAAATGGATTGGTAATGAAGCTGCACCACAATCAGCTTCTCCTGCAAAATAATCTTTTATTTTGAACAAAATCATGTTCTAATTATGCGTTTAGAACATGATTTTGTATTTTCAGGCTGCCTGAAAAGTTTTTTAATTTGAATAGGATAACCATGTTTCCCGAAATCCAAAACAATACTTTAATTCCCACCGTGATTGAACAAAGCGGTCGCGGTGAACGTGCTTTTGATATTTACTCGCGTTTGTTGAAAGAGCGCATTATTTTCTTGGTGGGTCCTGTGAACGACCACACCGCCAATTTGGTGGTGGCGCAATTGCTGTTTTTGGAAAGCGAAAATCCTGACAAGGATATTTATTTCTACATCAATAGCCCTGGGGGCAGCGTTACGGCGGGCATGAGCATTTATGATACGATGAATTTTATCAAACCCGATGTGCAAACTTTGTGTTTGGGGCAGGCGGCGAGCATGGGCGCGTTTTTGCTGTCGGCGGGCGCGAAAGGCAAGCGTTTTGCGCTGCCCAATAGCCGCATTATGATTCATCAGCCTTTGATTAGCGGTGGTTTGGGCGGTCAGGCTTCGGACATTGAAATTCACGCTAAAGAGTTGATTAAAATTAAAGAAAAATTAAATCGCCTGTTGTCGGAACACACGGGTCAGCCATTGGAACAAGTTGAGCGCGATACCGACCGTGATAATTTTATGTCGGCGGACGCGGCGATGGCGTATGGTTTGATTGATAAAGTGATTGCGACTCGTGATGAAGCGACCGTGAAATAATTGATTTTTATAGTCCTTTAAAATACAAATAGTACGGCGTTGCCAACGACCTTATGTACTAGATGTACACGGCGGGCGTTGTCGCCTTGTACTATTTTAATTTTAAACGACTATAAAATATAAGGCAGCCTGAATATGTTTTCAGGCTGCCTTATTGACATTATTTTTGATGAAAAACGGATTATTCGGTCTCATCAGATTTGTTTTCACTCAATATGGGGCTTTTCGCGCCTTTTACCGCCAAACTCACGGTAAAAATGCCATCATCATCAATCCATTGCGCGATTTTGTGGAAACCTGCTTTTTCCACCAAACCATCCATTTCCAATTGGCTGCGGCGGCGCATCACCCAATTGGGGCGACCATCTTTGTGGCTGGTCAGGGCGCGGGCGATGAGTTCCAGTTGGGGGTGATGGGGCTGGTTGGTGTAAATCAGGTAGCCGCCTTTGCCTATGGCTTCGCCAAAGCCCTTAAGTGATTGTAAAACCAAATCATTGTCGCCAAACAATTCGTGTAAACCCGAGACTATGCCCAAAGTGGGTTTGGGTTTCATTTTTTTGTAATTTTCTGGGTTGAACGCGTCCACTTGTTCAAAAGAAACAAGGTGTTCTAAACCTCGCTCAGCAATCATTTTTTGCCCAACCGCCACATTCACCGCGCTGTAATCGCGTAAACGCACGCTTTCAGGCAGCCTGTCGTGTGGCAGCGCGTCCAAAACATAACGCCCATGTCCTGCGGCGATGTCCAAAATATGCACTTTTTTACGCGCGGTGTGTAATTTGTCTAATGCTAAATTAATGGCTTGTTTTAAATGGTATTTGCGTTTGCGAATGCCGCGCCAACCAATCGCGTTTAAGTAAATTTCGTCTATCCAAGTGCCAAAGGTATTGGTACCGCGTGGCTGATTTTGGTACACATAATCCAAAGTGCTGCCCGAATCAAATCCGACATCACGCCCAATTTTCAAGCCTTCGCTGAATTTCGCGCCCCATTTAATCGCGGCGCGGACGGTCGCCCAATACAAACCGCGTGGCGAACACAGCGAGAGTGGGGTGGCAAGGCGGTCGGCTTCGCGGCGCGATAAGTAGCGTTGCAATTCGGCGGTGTCCACCGTAGGCGCGGTTTCGGCAAAACGCTCGTTGATAAAGCGGCGAATTTGGACAAAGGCTTCTTCGCGTTGTTTTTCGCCCAAAGTGTCGTGATAAAAACCTTTGAAAACATGGCGTTCTTTGATGGGGCTGGCGAGATTGTTGTAAAACTCGTGCTGTGGCGCGGCGTGTACCACAAAATCGCTGCCTGAAACCAGCATCTGAATGGGGGTAGCGATTTGGTGGGCGTTTTGTACCACGCGTTTGCCCAAATCATACAAGCCAAGCAAGACGCGCACGGAAATGGCGGGCGCAATCAATTCGTCATGGTCGTAGCTGTATTGGCGGGCGCGGTCGTGGGTCAAATAGTGTGATTTAACATAGCTTTGCACAAAAAAATTGCCGCGCAATTGGTGGGCGAGCCGCAAAGCAGGTCGCGCAAATGGCACATACAATTTCACTTTAAACGCAGGCGCGGCGAGTATGGCGCAACGGATTTTGGGCGCGTAATCATTCAGCCAGCCTGCGGCGATGACCGCGCCCACGCTTTGGGCAATCAGGCAGATGTTTTCGGGCGCAATGCCGTGTTCGCGCTGTATGTGTTTGATAAATTGGTCTAAATCATTGATGGTGGTGCCTACGCTGGGGCTGTCGCCGCGTTCGCCTGACGTGTGTCCGTGTCCGCGCGCGTCCCATGCGAAACAGGCGAAATCGTCCATACGCAATTCTTCGTGGACGTACATCATGCGTGCCGAATGCTCGTGTCCGCGATGGAGCAGGACGATGGCGCGGTCGGTGTTGCCGTTGGCGGCGGGGCGATGACGGTAGAAAATGGGGGTGCCATCGCTGGCGGTGAAATGATGGGTGCTTTCTTGAATTTGCATAATTAGGCTCTTGTTTATTTTAAGAATTTTTGAATTTGAATGGGGTGGAATAATCTTCAGGCTGCCTGAACATTATTGCGTGCTGGCGCGTAAACCATTTTGTAAACGTAACCAACACGTTACACACATGGTGATGATTGCCAGCCAAACCAGTAAACTCGCCCACGCGTTCAGGCTGCCTGCCAGCGCGTACCAAATTGCCAAAATGCCAAACAGCGCGGCGCGTTCAGGTTTGCCCATAAAACCATCGTAACGGCGACCGTTAAAACCATACACTTTTCCTAATAAACCAAATACTTCCGTCAAAGCCGCCAACCAAATAAATAAGCCCATCTGAAAACCACCCAGTACAAAGGCAAACGGCAAATACAAAGCCGCGTCCGCCACAATATCGCCCACTTCGTTTAAATAGCCGCCCAGCGCGGATTCTTGCATAAATTCGCGCGCCAACATACCGTCCAGCGCGTTCAATGCCATGCGCACAAATAGCCAAATCGGTAGCAGCCAAAATAACCATGCGCTTGTAGCAAAAATCGTTAAAAATCCACCAATTAAAATGGAAACACCCGCCGCCAACAATGTAATTTGATTGGCGGTTACGCCACGCGCGGCTAATTTTTGCGCGGTGGGGCGCAAGGCAGCCTGAAATTGTGGCTTGATTTGATAGAGATTGAGCATGATGATTCTCATATAAAATAAAATTAACACAATGATAACACAAGATAATCTCTCGCCCAAATTTGCGGCGTGGTCTATGCTTTGATGTGTTGCAAGATATTCGTGAAATGGGATTGCGAGATGGTTAAATTTAACCCATAATCACAGGGCTTCACAGACGTTTCAGGCTGCCTTTCAGTACACGATAATTTTTAATTTTACCAACCATCTGTTCCCTCCCCCATCTCCAACGGGGGAGAGATAGGGTGGGGGAAATCTGCGGAACAAATTAATTTCATTGAAAATCAACAAGCCACCCCCACCCTAACCTTCCCCCGCCAGCGTGGGAGGGAACAGGTTACAGGCAGCCTGAAAGATTTTTGTCGTGTACCGAAAAGGCAGCCTGAAAAAAATTTCCCCCTTTAAAATGAAGGAATAAACAAATGAAAGTAACCAGTTTCGGCGAAGTCCTGTGGGACGATTTTGAAAGCGGCAAAGTATTGGGCGGTGCGCCACTCAATGTGATGGTGCGTTTGAGCAATTTGGGTGCGGACGCGGCAATGATTAGCCGCCGTGGACAAGACGCTGATGGCGATGAACTTGTGCGCCAAGTGGCAGCAAAAAATGTGAAAACCGATTTTATTCAAACCGATACGGAACAAGCCACCAGTTTGGTAAAAGTGTCATTAGACGCAAAAGGTTGCGCCAGCTACGAAATTGTTTACCCCTGCGCGTGGGACAGAATCGCGGTGGAAAACGCAGCTTTGCAGCGCGTGGCGGAGTCGGACGCGTTTGTGTTTGGCAGTTTGGCGGTGCGCGATGAAGTGTCGCTGGCTTCCTTGCGCCGCTATTTGGAAGTGGCGAAATTTAAGATTTTTGATGTGAATTTGCGCGAGCCGTTTTACACCACCGAATTATTATTGGATTTGATGAAGCAAGCGAATATGCTGAAATTAAATGACGATGAATTGCAATTGGTGGCAGAAGCATTGGGTTCAAAATATCATTCTGTGGAACAAAATATCCGTTTTATTGCCGAATTAACCGATACTTCAACCATTTGTGTTACTTTGGGTAATCATGGTGCGGTTTTGTTCCAAGACAATCGTTTTGTTCACCATAGTGGTTTCCGCGTGCAAGTGGCGGACACGGTGGGCGCGGGCGACAGCTTTTTGGGTGCATTGATTTACAAATTGCTCAACCGCGCCGATCCAAAAGAAGCGATTACGTTTGCCTGTGCACTGGGCGGCATGGTGGCTTCCAAACATGGCGCAACGCCGCAAATTTCTTTGGAAGAAATTGAACGGTTTATGTACCCAATGTAATGAGAATTGGGGCAACCTGAAAATTTTTTCAGGCTGCCCCAATGTTTAGGCAGCCTGAACGTTTCAAAATATTTTTATGGATGGATTAGCGCATGGAATAAATCACATCTTCCACTTGTTCCATCACATAAGGCAACATAATATAACGGCGTACAATCAGATAAATCGCCACATTATCAAACTGCGGCAAAAGATGGATAATGTGATAATGCTGGTCGGTGGTTACGACTGATGATTCTGCAAAATCATACAAACCCATTTCCACCACCAATTGTTGATGTTTGATAACGCTGTCGGCGACTGCTTTGACGGCAACGGACACGTCCAAACCCTTGTCCACATTAACCAAGATGTCGTGGGAATGGCAATTAAAAATAACCGCACCCAGCAAACCTTCCACCATAGATAAAATTTGGACTGTTTTAGGAAATTGAGTCATCTATAAAACTCCCTCTGATAAAGCATATTATAATAGCGTAAAATGATGTTAAGATACTGAAGCAAAAATAAGGTTCGATTTTACGCTAACTTGGTTTTAATTTATATGTAAATTTGAATGTGATCATATAGTTGTTTGAATTTTCATCTAAAAATTTACAAATGCAAAGCATAATATATGTTGTCAATTATAAACAATCTGAACAAAGTAACTAAAATATTTTACTTGATATAGGTCAAAATATCAACTTTTTAAAAAAATTAGAATAATTTTTTCTAAAACGTGGAACATATTTATGATGAACGAAGTTTTTTTAGATTTAAAAGGTTTAAAATGCCCCATGCCCATTTTGCGCACGAAAAAGGCACTCGCAGCAATGGAAAGTGGTGCGATTTTGACGGTGCTGGCAACAGATGCAGGTGCACCCGATGATTTCGCCGCTTTTTGTAAACACACAGGGCATGAATTGCTGGAAAGCAGCGCGGCAGATGGGGTGTTTACTTTGGTGTTGAAGCGTAAATAGTTTCAGGCTGCCTTTCAGTACACGACAACTACATGTAGGGTGCGTATTACGCACCGAAATTTCAATTATTTGAATGATTTGGTGCGTGGTACGCACCCTACATTTTGAGCGTTGGTTTCAGTACACGACAAAAATCTTTCAGGCTGCCTGTAACCTGTCCCCTCTCCCGCTTGCGGGGGAGGGTTAGGGTGGGGGTTCGTTGATTTTCAAGACAATTAATTTATTCCACAAATTTTTCCCCCCCCCCCCCCCCCCCCCCCCCGGGGGGGGGGGGGGGGTGGGGGGGGGGGTTCGTTGATTTTCAAGACAATTAATTTATTCCACAAATTTTCCCCCACCCTAGCCCTCCCCCGTTGGAGACGGGGGAGGGGACAGGTTTGTGGTTATTTCAAAAAATTGTCGTGTACTGAAAGCGTTGGTAAAAATTGTCGTGTATTGTAAGGCTGCCTGAAAATCACATTAACCCACAAAAACAAGGAAAAACCATGCAAACCTTAACCATTACCCAACCCGATGATTTACATGTCCATTTTCGTGATGGCGACGCGATGAAATCGGTCGTGCCATACACTGCGCGGCAAATGGGTCGCGCTTTGGTGATGCCCAATTTGAAACCACCCGTAACTACTGTTGCACAAGCCCTTGAGTATAAAAAACAAATTCAGGCTGCCACGCCCGAAAATTGCGCGTTTGAGCCATTGATGTGTTTGTATTTGACCGATAAAACCACGCCTGAAATGGTACGCGAAGCAAAGGCGGCGGGCATTGTCGCATTCAAATTGTATCCTGCTGGCGCAACCACCAATTCGGATAGCGGCGTAACGGATTTGTTTAAATTGTTGCCTGTGTTGGAAGAAATGGCGGCGCAGGGAATTTTATTTTTGGCGCATGGCGAAGTAACCGACCCCGAAATTGATATTTTTGACCGTGAAGCGGTGTTTATCGAACGGATTATGAAACCTGTTTTAGCGCAAGTGCCGAATTTGAAAGTGGTTTTTGAACACATTACTACCGCCGAAGCGGCGCGTTTGGTGTGCGAGTCGGGCGACAATGTGGCGGCAACGGTTACGCCGCAACATTTGATGTATAACCGCAATCATATTTTGGTGGGGGGCGTGCGTCCGCATTTTTACTGTTTGCCGATTATCAAGCGCGAAACGCACCGCAAGGCTTTGTTGGACGCGGTTACGGGCGACAAATCGCATAAATTTTTCTTGGGAACGGATTCCGCGCCACACCCGAAACACGCGAAAGAAAACGCTTGTGGTTGTGCGGGCATGTTTAGCGCGATGACGGCGATTGAGTTGTACGCGCAGATTTTTGAACAGGCGGGCGCGTTGGATAAATTGGAAGCGTTTGCCAGCCAGAATGGGGCGCGTTTTTACGGGCTGCCTGAAAATCCGCGCAAAATCACTTTGGTGAAACAGCCGCAGCGTGTGGCGGAAAGTGTGCAGTTTGGCGAGAGTGTGGTGGTGCCGATGTGCGCTGGGGAAGAATTGGCTTGGTCAGTTATTTCAATTGATTGAATAATTTAAGTTTTTGTAAAATTTGAATGGTTTGAAAAATAAAATGGTGTTGAAATGGTGTAAATTTTAACCAAGAATATTCATTTTATGCACATAAAAAAGCAGCCTGAAACAGGAAAAATCCCATTTCAGGCTGCCTAATTTTTCACTCAAACGTCTTAATCAACTTCCGCGCAATCCATTCCGCGACTTGCGGTACAACGGCGTTTCCTGCACCCCGAGCTTCTTCAATGTCGGACGGAGCCAATCCGCGCAAAAACCCATCAATTTCAGACGCTCGCCACCGCTCAACCATCTTATCCCGTCCGTTGGGCATAGCGATGATACTTGAAAATCCCAAATCAATTGCGCTTCCGCTCCGTAGCCCCGCAAGTAACGTAGGCGCGGCATTTTCCCACGCTGTGCCTTCTGCACCCGTGCCACCGTTAAGTTCCATTGGTCCGGCATCACCCATAAGCTCCAATGGGGGGTACTCGTGAAGACCTGCGAATATGAAAACCCTACGGCGGCGCGTGGGGACTCCGAAATAACGAGCATCAAGCACGCGCCAATACCCCACATACCCGCATTCGGCAAGCGTTTCAATGACTTTCTGAAAGTCCAAGCCATTGTTTGATGAGAACAAACCGCAGACGTTTTCAAGTACGAGCCAACGGGGAGACAACTGTGTAACAATGTGCATTGCGCTGAAAAAGAGGCTGGTTCGCTCGCCCTCAAAGCCGCGCCGTTTGCCCATGAGCGAGACGTCTTGGCAGGGGAATCCGCCAACGATAACATCAACTGTGGATAAGTCGGGCAAACAGGTTCTGACATCGCGGTGTTGTTTGGCGTGTGGAAATCGGTCGGCAAGGACGGCGCGGGCAATGTCGTGGATTTCAACTTGCCAACTTGTTGTAAATCCTGCGTTTTCAAATCCAATGTCAAAGCCGCCAATTCCTGCGAACAGGCTGCCGACTGTTGGTTTTCGCTTGTGTTCTGTTGATAAGTCATTCATGAAATACCTTCAAAATGGCGTTCAGGACACTCTGATTGATGGTATTCAAGATACTCTGTTGATAACTATGCTTGTTTAAAGAAATTCAAAGATTTGCAACGGGCGCATTTGATTGAAATTTCAAACACACCCGCCGCATTTGCCAATTTTTTGTTGCAATTTTGGCAACGTAATTCGCGGTACATTTTGCGTTTTCCTATCGTATTGTTATACAATAAAAATCCCTATAGGGACGGCTTTAGGCTAACGCAGGTCTGTTCTGCTAGGCTGGCAAAAACGGTGTACCCGCACCGTTTTTGTCGCCGTTTTCTGTAGGTTGTTTAAGTCATAATATTCTTCCTTTTAAGTAACCAAACAAATTTAATTTAAAAATCCGATTAGCGTAGGTTAGGCATTCATGCCCGACCTACAATTAAACTATTTTTGTGCAGGTACTTAATTAATTTCACGCAATAATTTTTCAGGCAGCCTGAAATCAAAATTAAGCTAATAAACCAGCCGAATAATTTGTTTTCCCATTGATTTTATTCGCGGTTAATTCTTGATGACGGTTGTGTCTCGGATTAGCTTTAAAGCCCAAATGCACCCACGCACCATCGCCCAATTTCGGAAATTCTAAAATATTTTGGTCGTAGCTCAATACGCCTTTGTCTTTCATTTCTTTTAATAATTTAGCAGTTTGCGCGGACGTGTAGCCGATGATGTCAAAATCCACAGCCAAGCCGAAACGATGTGCCGAGCTAGGCGCACCCCCCACTTTCTGATTTAATAATTCACAACGGAAACAGCTTGTTACCACAATCCCCGTGTCTTTACCGTTTTTGTTGGAAACGTAGGCGCGGACTTCTTCCAGTTTTTCGGCGCAATATTTGATGTTGGCGCGTTCCGCTTCATTGGGAATATTCTTGATTTTCAAACGGATAGCTGTATCACTACGGGTCATTTCGCGCCAACTAAAATGTTCAGTAATCCAGTCAGCAGGATTTTTTTCAGGTTGCGTGGGCGTAATTTCAACCGTTTGAATATCTTGTAAATTTTCATCTTGAGACACATCAGCAAAATCAATATGCACCCATTCGCCAACCGTGCCACTGCGTTGTTGTGCCGTCAGATAAGTATATGAAATCAAATTTAAATGTTTCATTTCTTCAATCAATGCAACGGTTTGGGCTGTGGTGCAGCCTGAAATACCAAAATCAATCGCAAGCCCTTGAATATGCGCTGAATTATCATCACTACCCAAAGCACGGTTCACGTCCAAACTGCGAAAACCCGAATACACCACAATCGGCGTTTCACGCCCAAATTTCGCGCTGGCAAAGGCGCGGATTTGTTCCATGCGTTCACAGCTAAATTTAAGATTTTTCAATACATTCTCATCAGGTGTATTGTCTAAATTATGCCGCGTGGCAAATTCGTTTTGAGTCATTTCTTTCAATGAAAAATGGGGACTTAATTTCATGTTTTTTCCTTTGATAAAAATTCAGGCAGCCTGAAAAAGCTGCCCGATGGGTTAAAATCACTTCATTTTTTGCTGCAATCGCCAAATTCGCCAAGTTTGTGAAGCGAAATACAACGCCACGCCACAGCGAAAAATCACGCTTTCCATCGCTGGCGGGGTTTGAGCAATCACAATCGCTACCGCGCTGGGTATCAAACAAATATGAGCCCAAAACGACAAATTCTGATAAGCGTGAACCCGTGAACTCAAACGACACACGCAATACACAAAAATGACCACGCCTGACAATTTACTCAATAAAATCATTATCATGATTTATCTCCTTTGCCGCCAAACGAGTGCATGATTTTTTCCGCTTTGGCAGCCAAAAACGGTAAAGCCCATTGCCAGCCCGCACCAATGGCAAACGGCACAAGTGCTTTAAAATAAAGGGCTTCCTCTTCAGGTTGCCCCAGTTGAATGTGATTAATCAAAAATGCTGCCACCGCAGGACTTGCCGTGCCAGCAAACAGCATACTCGCCATAATCGTACTAATCGCTTTGCTGCGCGTGGTCGGCTCACCGCGAGCCAGCGAAATCGCCCCACCGAGCGCGCCTAAAATCAGGGCTTCGGCGGGCATACCCAAAAAAGTACCCGTGATGCCCATCAATGAAACTTCTAGCCCATAAATGGTGCTGGTTTGTACCGCCATTGTGTTCTCCCAAAAGTTCAGGCTGCCTAAATCGGATTTTGCCCACTTCAGGCAGCCTGAAAAGGTTTATACGTCAGCAGCTTTGATTTCACGCTCCACCAAAACCGCACCCACAAATTCATGTGGCAAAATCGGCTGCAAATACGCATCAACCGCGCCCTCTGGAATCGGTGCAATCAATTGACGATACGCCCAATTTTTCGCGTCCTCATTTTCAGGAATGCCCTGCAAATTGATGTTCAACGGAATGCCAACGGGACTCTTGCCCGCGTCAAACAGTTTTTCGCTAAAGTAACCATCTACTGTTACCATAGTCGTATTCATTTTGTAGTGAATATTCACAGAAGAAACAACGTGAAAATTCGTTGGTACGCCTGTATCAGGATTTTCAATTGCGATTTTCAAGCCCACAATTTTTTTCGTTTGAGTAGCCATAATATTTTTCCTTAATCAAAGGGTTAAACAAAAACCCTGCTTCATGGCAAGAAACAGGGTTCACAAAAAATAAAAAATCAAATCACAAAACACACCACACCCGACACATCGCCAAGCGGTCGCAAATCACGATTATTGTCAATCGTACACAGAATTTCCAGCGTGTGCGCGCTACCATTAATCACTTTGCTATAAGCAATACCGCCCGTTTTCGGCGTGGTATAGGGAATATCAATGGGGATTTCAAAGTTCAACAATACAGCTTGCTGTGGAATCGTGCCACCGATATTTGTACCATTAATCTGACCGCTCACCGTTGTACCAGGAATAGTCGCACTCACATTGGTACCAGGTATATCACCGCTTACCGTCCCACCATTCACCCAGCCACTTACGCGCGTACCTGGTATATGCCCGCTCACTTGAGTGGGCGGAATCCAACCACTGACCGATACAGGCGCAATTTGGGCATTCAATTGAAGTGCAGGTGTATGAAAAGTATGTTCAACACGCTTCTTCACTCCGACTGTTTTAGTAGGAGAAGTCAATGTTTTTTCAGACTGTTTCACACCATTCAACCACAAACTCAACACCACTGTTTCGCCATTTTCCGCCACCGCTAAAATTTGCGGCACAACCAGCGTTCTTGATGTTTTGCGAGACGTGCCAATCCGACAAATCAGCCGATTTTCTTCAACAGCGAATGTGCGAGCGGCGACCACATCGCCAATAATATTCGCCGCTTCCAAATCCACCGCTTCCATTCGCGCACCACGAATCAGGCTGCCTGAAATCACACCGCCCGAAATGGTGGGCGCGTTAATCATTTGGCTGGCGGCTAAATGCTTGCCCAAAATTGTGCCATCAGCAATCAAATCGCCTGAAATTGCGGTCATGGTTTTGCCATTTTGCGTTACAACAGAGAAAACAGGCTTCAGGCTGCCTCCGTCCCACACCGCAAACTTATTCGCATGAATATTAAATTGGCTTTCACCACTTGCGCCGTCCGCGCCCACACTCAAACCTGCGACCACTTTTTTGCCACCGCTCACGGTTTCCGTTTTCAAGGTGTACAAAGATTGCACTTTGCCATTGAGCGCGGTTGTGGCGGTTTGCGCGGTGCGAATATTCGCTTCAGCCGTTCCCATTTTGCTGTTTAAGCTGTTGATTTGGGTGGTGGCGGTTTGCTGATTATTCGCTACAGTGGTTTTCAGGCTGCTGATTTCGCTTTGTGCCGTGCCGATTTGCGATTTGGCGGTGTTGATTTCTGCGGTTTGAGCGCGGTCGGTTTCGGCTTGCGCGGATTTGTGGGCGGTTAATTCAGCTTGAATGGCGGTTGCTTGACCTTCCACGTCTTCGGGTGCGGGCGACCAGTCTGTTGCCACATTGCCACGTTCAAACTTGATTTTATTCAGATAAATTTCATAAGGAGCGCGAGCAACACCCCCTATCATTAAATAAATCTGATTAAATTCAGCCACATTCGGCGTTGTAATCACAGTAGAATAGCGCGCCATTTCACTGCCAACTTGTATATTGCCCCAAGTTTGCGACAAAATGCCCGACGGTTTGCGAAAATGCACACCAAAATTAACGACTTCACCCACAGCAGCCCATGCCATAAATGACAAGGTGTATTGCGTATTTGGCTCTAAATTATCAATGACTTGCCCGATACCGCGAAACGGCTCATTATTATTCGCTGCCAATTTCAGGCTACCTGAAATTAGTATACGCTCGGCAACACCCCAATTAGACCAATGGCGTAAATCATTAGAAAAATTGCTATTTTTCAAATAATTTCGCCCCCCAACCTGCAAATTATCCAATTTAGCAGTTAATCCGCTTATCTGTGTCGCAGTCGCACTGTTTTGATTGCTTACAGTCTGCTCTAACACCGTGATTTTCGCCGTTGTCGCGGTATTTAACCGCGTAGCTTCCGCAATCGCAGCGTTTTTTGCTGTGTCTGCTTTCGTTTGCGCGTCAGTCGCTGCTTGTTGCTTCAAAACTGCGTCTTTTGCCGCCGCATCTGCAATAGCTGCGGCTTTGGCTGCTTCGGCTTTGGCGGTCGCGGTGTTGGCGGCTTCAGCGATGGCGGCAGATTTCGCGGCGTTGGCTTTGGCAGTCGCGGCGGTGTCAGCGGCTGTGATGGCTGCCTGTTTTGCCGCGTCTGCTTTCGTTTGTGCGTCTGTTGCTGCCTGATTTTTAGCGGCGTTTACATCGCTGCGCCATTCGCTCTGTAGCGTGGTTCTCGCTAGGCTCGCTACTTCGGTTTTGTCAGCTTTCGTGGTGCGAATGCTGTCAATCGCGGATTTGTTTTGATTCATCTGCGATTTGGCAGCCTGAATTTCGGCGGTTTGGGCGCGGTCGGCGGTGGTTCGCGCTTCTCGCTCACTTGTCAAAGCAGCTTCCAATGTTGCCAAATTTTCAGCAAAATCAGGTGCTTTGTAACCTGTCCACACTTCTCCTTTACTTGCGTACGGCAAACAATATTCCACCGCTTCACCCGTGTAATCAATGACAGAAATATAAAGCTGATTAAATGCCCCTGTGTCTTGTACAGGTTTTTTGGCTTTTAAAACAGTCCACTGCCAATTGCGCGACAAAGTGGGTTGCGCTAAATATTCTTGCCCAATCCAAGCGGGCAGATTGGCAAAATGCAACCCAATTTTGCCGTTTTCAGGCTGCCCATCGGGCACGCGAGCGGCAATTGCTAAAATGTAAAATTCGCCTTTCTCCCACAATGCTGCATGGGTATAAATGCCTTTTGTTGAGCCATTTTGCCCCGACCATGCAACACGAATAGCGGTGGATTTATCCACACCTTGACCAGCCAAGCGGGTTACCGTTTCAGGCTGTGGGTTACGGTTGTTATTGTAGCCATACCAACCAACAGGAAACCCATTTGCCCAAGTTTCCAAGTTTGGATTTGGCAACTGATTTGCACCCGCAGCCTTGCCGAAACTGGTTTTTAGCTCGCTGATTTGACTGGCAGTCGCGCTGTTTTGATTGCTCACTGTCTGCTCTAACGCTGTGATTTTTGCGGTAGTTGCAGTATTTAGGCGGGTTGCTTCCGCAATCGCTGCGTTTTTTGCTGCGTCTGCTTTCGTTTGCGCATCAGTCGCTGCTTGTTGCTTCAAAACCGCGTCTTTGGCTGCTGCGTCTGCGATGGCTGCCGCTTTTGCTGCTTCGGCTTTCGCTGTAGCGGTATTGGCGGCTTCGGCGATGGCGGCAGATTTCGCGGCGCTGGCTTTGGCGGTCGCGGCGGTGTCGGCGGCTGTGATGGCTGCCTGTTTCGCTGCTTCTGCTTTCGCTTGCGCGTCTGTTGCAGACTGGGTTTTTGCAGCGTTTACATCGCTTCGCCACTCGCTTTGCAATGTGGTTCTCGCTAAACTTGCAACTTCGGTTTTGTCCGCTTTCGTGGTGCGAATGCTGTCAATCGCAGATTTATTATTGCCGATTTGCGATTTGGCAGCCTGAATTTCTGCGGTTTGGGCGCGGTCGGCGGTGGTTCGTGCTTCTCGCTCACTTGTCAAAGCGGCTTCCAATGTTGCCAAATTTCCAGCAAAATCAGGGGCTTTATAACCTGTCCACACTTCTCCTTTACTTGCGTACGGCAAACAATATTCCACCGCTTCACCCGTGTAATCGCTTTCAACTGAAATAAAAAACTCATTATATCTGCCTGTATCTTGAGCAGGTTTTTTTGCTTTTAAAACAGTCCATTGCCAATTTCGCGATAAAATGGGTTGTGCGAGATATTCTTGATTCAGCCAAGCAGGGGCATTGGCAAAATGCAGCGCAATCTTGCCATTTTCAGGCTGACCATCGGGTACGCGAGCAGCAACCGCTAAAATATAAAATTCCCCTTTCTCCCACAAGGCGATATTAGTATAAATGCCTTTTGTTGAGCCGTTGCGCCCCGACCACGCAACACGAATAGCGGTGGATTTGTCCACACCTTGACCTGCCAAGTGTGTTACGGTTTCAGGCTGCGTACTGCGGTTATTATTGTAAATAACCCAGCCCACAGGCATATTGCTTTGCCAGTTTTCCAAGTTTGGATTTGGCAACTGGTTTGCACCCGCAGCCTTGCCGAAACTGGTTTTTAGCTCGCTGATTTGACTGGCAGTCGCGCTGTTTTGATTGCTCACAGTCTGCTCTAACGCTGTGATTTTTGCGGTAGTTGCGGTATTTAACCGCGTGGCTTCGGCAATCGCGGCGTTTTTCGCGGCATCTGCTTTCGTTTGCGCATCAGTCGCTGCTTGTTGCTTCAAAACAGCGTCTTTTGCTGCTGCGTCTGCGATGGCTGCCGCTTTTGCTGCTTCAGCTTTCGCGGTGGCGGTGTTGGTGGCTTCAGCGATTGCGGCGGATTTAGCAGCGTTGGCTTTGGCGGTCGCGGCGGTATCTGCAGCTATGATGGCTGCTTGCTTGGCTGCGTCTGCTTTGGCTTGCGCGTCTGTTGCAGACTGGGTTTTTGCAGCGTTTACATCGCTTCGCCACTCGCTCTGTAGCGTTGTCCGTGCCAAGCTCGCCACTTCTGCCTTGTCAGCTTTCGTGGTGCGAATGCTGTCAATCGCAGATTTGTTGTTGCCGATTTGCGATTTCGCGGTGTTGATTTCGGCGGTTTGGGCGCGGTCGGTTTCAGCTTGCGCGGATTTGTGTGCGGTTAATTCAGCTTGAATATTGTCTGTTTGAACGCTGTCTGTAATATCTTCAAAACGAAAGTTTTGCATTTCAATCACAATATCGCTCGCTGCATTTGTATGTGCTAAAGCAAAACCGACATTTATCAACGTATCACCAAACGCCGAACCACGCGCAACTTGTTCAATATACACCCATTCATTTGCCCGCAATCGGCTATCATCAAACCGAAAATGACCGTAATTATTCAAATTCTTACGTTCATAAACAAAGTAATTAAAACCCGAATAGTGAGCAGATTTACGCACCCACGCAGAAAAGCGATAAGTGCGTTCAGGCAAAATCACCGTATCCGTGCGACTGTAATTCCAAAAAGTTGTTGCACCACGTTTGCGTACGCCCACAGAACCAAACTTGCCGTCTGTCAAATCTGAAACAAAATACTTATTTAAATCATGATTATAGTAGCTACGCCACATCGCCGCATTTTGCAATAAACCGTCCGAGACCAAATTTTCTCCCACAGTCGTTTTCGCTGACAATGTAGATAAACTTTCACTCAAAGCGCGATTCTGCTCCGACATCGTGCGCTGCAAATTATTCAAACTGCCTTCTGCCGTGCCAATGCGCGACTTGGCAGCGTTAATTTCCGCCGTTTGCGCTTGGTCTGCTGTGGTTCGGGCGGTACGCTCGGCGTTAATCGCGGTTTCTGCATTGCCCACACGCGCCGCCAACGCTTCACGCGCGCGCGTTTCCGCCGTTTGTGCGGTGGTGCGGGCTTCACGCTCGCTGGCAATCGCAACCGTGTTTTGTTGCACTTTCGCCGCCAAAGTTTCACGCGCTTGGCTTTCGGCGCGGTCGCCGTTGGCACGCGCGATTTTTTCCGCTTCCAACGCGGCGGCGGTGTTGCTTTGGGCAGCCGTAACCGTTTGAATGGCTTGCGCTTGTTGCGTATTGACCGTTTCAACTTGTGTGATACGGTTGCCCAATTCGCTTGCTTTTTGAGTCAATTCGGCGGCTTTGGTGTTCAAATTGCTTTGCGCGGTTTGCGCGGCATTGGCAATCGCGGTGTTTAATTTTTGCGCTTCCGCTCGCAACGCCGCAGCCTGATTATCCGCCGCATTTTGAATGGCGGCGGTTCGGGCGGTGGTTTCCGCTCGTATGGAATCGGCGCGCGCATTGGCTTCAGCGCGAATGGCAGCCGCGCGTGCGGTGGCTTCGGCAGCGACTTTATTGGCGGCATCGGCGGCGGCAGCAGCTTTGGCGCGGTTTTCGGCTGCCAAATCATCGGCTTTGAACTGATTAAGCAGGGCTTGGCTCAATTCCGTTTTTGTGATTGCGCCCTGAATATGAGCAACAATCGGCGCGGGGTTTGGGTCAGATTTCCCGACAACCACCGCCGTAAACTCGCCAGAATTGCCATTTTCATCAACTAGCCGCGCCCAAAAATAGTAAGTTTCCAACACGCCGACACCCGTCAAAGTGTAGCTGTTTTGTGGCGCAGGCAATTTGCTTAATTTTTGGGCAGCCTGAAAATTGTTTTCTTTGGCATACCAAATTTCGGTGTGCGCGGCGGTCGTTAAAATTTCAGGCAGCGTCCAAACCAACTCAATTGCTAAAGTTTTGGGATTGGCGCGTAAACCTTTAATTTCATAATTGATTTGCCACGCTTTAATCAAAGGTTTGGAATACACACCACGCGCATTCCGTCCCCGAATTTCGGCGCGATAATCGCCGTTGGGCAAATTGTCAAAACGAATTTCGGCGGTCGGATTATTCGGAATATGACGATATAAAACATTGTTTTTGTACAACTTAATATCATAGTCCAATACATCGCCGTCCGCCGTCAAATTGTCCCAACTTAAACGCAAACCGCCGTTTTCAGCAGAAACGGCGGCGTTGTGCAATTCAGGAATAGAACCATGCAACGTATTGACTGCATTATCAAAAACCGCGCTTTCATCAATCACGCTATATTTTTCAGCGTCATGCAATAAGGCGGTAATCGTGTAAGTGCCGTCATTTGTGTTTTCTTTGACCGACATCGCGCGGTACAAACGCGGTTTCACCCGCCCCGACATCGCCCAAAATGCGCCCATTTGCACATTAATTTGACTTTCAAGGCGAATTTGGGTTTTGTTGATTTGTTGGGCAATTTTCACGCTTTTCAGGCTGCCTGAAACCGTGTCAGTATAAAACCACATCGCGCCCACCGCGTTTTTGATTTCGCGGTCCAGCGTGATTTGATTGCCCGACACCGCCACAATCCGCCCCGAAATCTCCGCGCCCGCGTAGTGATTATCGGCAATGCGGATAATGTCGTAAGGCAGGTGTTTCAAGCCCTCGCGCCCGACCGTGAATGTGATGGTATGCTGTTGTTTCAATTCAGTTTGCAAAATCCACGCGCCAAATCGGGCAGCCTGACCGCGACTGTCGCAACCAAAAGCGGTAACTTGTTTCACATTTAAACCATAACAGCTAATAGCTTGATTATTCGCAATATATTCCACTTTGGCGCGGTAGCCATCGTGTTTATCTGAATATTTGACGTGTACGGCGGTGTGAATGGCTTTCATTTGTGCGCTGGCGTAGTCAAATTTGCCATCTTTCACATTGCCATTGCCGTAATGCGCGACTGGGTCGCTGTGTTTGTCTTGCAACACACTGATTTGATTGCCATTCCACACCGCCAAACCGCAAAACACACTTGCCAAATCGTTCAATAAATCCGCTGCTTGGCGCAAATCCGTGATGTAGGCATTGCAGACAAAACGCGGCTCTTGACCGCCGAAACCATCGGGGACAAGCTCATCACAATATTTAGCGACTTGATACAATGCCCATTTGTCAATATCGTTTGCTGTCAATCGTTTAGCCAGTGTGGAATAACGTGGATTTGTCAATAAGTCGTAAAACACCCACGCAGGATTATTGGACCACGCCATTTTGAATGAGCCGTCCCACAGGCTGCCTGAATATTGACGCGTTTCAGGATTATAATTTGATGGAACTTGTAATAATTTCCCTTTAATCAAATAATTACGGCGCGGAATTTGGTTGCCAAACTGGTCGCTGTCAATTTTCAACGCCGCCAAAGCAGTATGCGGATAACTCATTTTCACATCAATGATTTCCACAAATGACGCGAAAAAAGTATTGTTGGCGGTTTTGTCATTGGTGCTATCGGGCGTAACACGGCGCACGCGCAAATTAAACGGCACGGCTGGCAAAACATCAAACAAAACATCATGATAAAACGCGCCCGAGCCTTTTTCATTAAACACCACATCGCGGGTAGCCTGAACACCAGAATGATTAATCAATTCAACCACTAACTGCGTATTCGCTGCCACGCTGTCGCCATTGTCTTTAACTTGCAAATTGCGTTCAACTCCGACCGTTACGCGCAAACGATTAATTGCATTATCAGAAATAGCGCGAACTATGGGCGTATTGTGTTTCACATTCGCGCCCACCGATACCGTGCGCTCGGTCGCGTCAAAAGTCGGCAAATAAGACTGGTCAGGCGTACCTGCCTGAAAAAATCCCGTAACACCTTTAAAATTAAAGGAATTATCGGGATTTTGTACAGGGGTATCATCAAAATAAATGCTTTTAAATGGCGCGTCATCGCCATTGGCAAAACCTGCGATTTCGCCCTCACAAATCGCGTCAATAATGCGCAGATTTTGGGCAGAATTGAGTGTATTCGGGGCTTCGTAGGGTGTTCTTGCGCCACCGCCTTTTTTGCTTCCCATATTGATTTTCCTTTATTTTTTTCAGTTTCAGGCTGCCTGAAGTTTTATGTGCTTAATGTTGCCACATAATTTCGGGCGCGTACGCTATCGTGTGCAAAATCCGTGTCATACGGCTGTCCATTGGGCGCGGTCGCTGCCACGCCAGCAACAAAAGTTTTGCGAATATTCAGTGCGACATTTTGCGCCGTTGGATTGTTTAAAATTGGGTCGTCTTGGCTGGTACGGCGCGACTCCACACCCTGCGAAATCACGCGACTGCCAGCATAAACAAGACCATACGCGAGCGGAACGGGCTGCCCTTGCGCGGCGGTGTTGTCTAAATTGCTAAAAGCCGTGTTGCGGCTCGCTTTTTGCCCTTGTGAATTACCGTCCAAACGGGGCGGTTTGGACAACATTTGCGCCACGCCACCCAATGCCAAACCGACACCTGCTTGCACCAAATAACTGCCCCATGGCACACCATAAGCCATCGCCACCGCGCCAATGACCGCCAACACCACACCGCCAATTAGTTGCCCAGCACGACCCGCCCCAGCCGTGCGCGGAATAATGTGAATAGTAGCCGTCTTTTCAGGCTGCCTGAAATTCTCTACAATATTGTTTTCATTTTGAATTTTTCCGTTTAATCGCACTAAAAATGTGCCAGCGCGGATTTTGTCGCGTAAGCCCGAAATTTGGCTAAACAGCCCATTGAGCGCGTCCGCAGGGCTGGTCGCGTGCAAACAAAAACGGCTGCCAAAATCGCGTTTTAGGCTGCCGTGTAAACAAATTTCAATCATAAGAAAATACCTTTAAAAATCATCTTTATAAGAAAATAAATAAGATAATTATAAGAAAATACTTGACTGTATAAGTGAATTTTCTTATAATTATCCTAAATCAACAACACAGGAGACCAAATGGAAACCGAAAATCAACCAAAAATTGAATGGGTACAAAAAGCCATTCGGGAATTAAGACAAATTGATACACGCTATCAGCAAGCAATTCGTGATAAAGTGAACAAATTGATTAACTTCCCCCAAGTGCCTGAAAATTTGGACATTAAACACTTGGAAGGCTCAAAATACCGCTTGCGGCATGGCGATTACCGCGTTTTCTTTGAAGTGATTGATGAAGTGCCAAAAATCATTCAAATTCAAAAAGTTAAACGCAGAACCAGCCAAACTTACAAAAACAACTAACCAACAGGCAGGGCGCAAGCCCTGCCACCCCAACATAAGGAAAAAAAATGCAATATCAATATGTAAACGACCAACAAGGCAACCCTTTGTATGTACTTGTCCCCATTGCTGATTTTGAACGCTTGACCCGTAGCGAAGAATGGGAAAATATTCAAACAGTTAGCGATGAATTTGACAATGTGAGCATTCCAAACGAAGTTGTGAACATCATGTTTGACAAAGACGTGAGCCAAATCGCCGCATGGCGCATTTATCGCGGTCTGACCCAAGCCCAAGCCGCCGAAAAAGCAGGCATCACACAAGCCGCATTGTCCCAAATTGAACGCAAAAACTCACGCCCACAAGCGCAAACACGCGAACAATTTTCACAAATTTACAACTGCTTACCCGAGCAATTAGCAGGTTAATTGCTGTGTAACAAATCCGCAAAAATGGCAGCCATCATTTCAGGCTGCCATTTTTGGTGTCGCCACACCGAATGCGTGTGTTTTTGCCAATAATCTGAATAAAAATCCAGCCTGCTCAAATGATTATGCGCGTGGTGCAAGATTTCGCCATTGCCCAAATACAGCAAAGCGTGTTCGGGCGTGTGTTTGCCCGATTGGGTCAAAATAATATCGCCCGCTTGCCAATCATAAACTTGATTAAATTCATGATTATACTGAAAATAATTCAGCAAAGTTTGCGCTTCAATGTCTTCATCAAGCCCCAATCTTTCGCAATCGGGCAAATCCAAACCGCATAAATGATAAGCGTCTTGGATTAAACGGCAACAGTCTGATTTGTCATAAATAAATTCACGACCGCGCAAATGTGGCACGGGCTGAAATAATTTCAGGCTGCCTGAACTTGCCAAAATCCAAGGCAAATCAGTAGCAACTTGCGCCTGTCTATCCGCACCTGATAAAAACGGCTCGCCGTTGGGGTGGGAATGCACAACTGCAACAACTTCACCTATCGCATTGGCACGAATAACATCATCTACTGAAATATCAAAAGTTTCTGCTGGATTAGTTGCCACATTGAAACATAGAAAAAATGAATATCCAGTCTTATTACAAACAATAAAACCGCACATTTCATGAGGTTTAGATTTTTCCGCAATTTTCAAAATGCTTTCTTGCGTTTCTTGAGTTAAACTATTTAAATTCATTAGCTTACCTTATCACAAGACGGAAAGCCGCCAAACGGCAACACCGCATTTTTACCAAATCGCGCCTGACAATCCAGTAAACGCTGCCCACAAGCGTCTTGAGCAGGGTCGCTGGTGGGATTGCCGAAACGGTCAGCCACAGGGCGACCGCCGTAACCACATTCCGCGCCCCGATACTGCCACACGCACACACTCGCAAACATCATCCGCGCTGGCACAATCGCGCCGTCTGCTTCAGATGGCGTGGCAAGCGTGAATGTGGCGGTTTCCGCATTCAAATTGCTTAACTGCTCAATCGTGAATTTAGAAACGATTTCTTGCGTTGGGTCGGCTTTGGGGTTTTGGGCAGCCTGAAAATTCGCCGCGTCTAAAAATTGCGCGTAGGTTTGGCGGCGCGTAACGATTGCGCCGACAAGCTGATTGTGCTTTTCAGCCAGCCCCGTTACCAAACCCATGACGTTTGAAACCGTCAATTTCGGGCGATTTGCCGTGCCATTGCCTGACAATTCAAAGCCTTCCGCGTGAATAGGGTAGGTGGTGTACGTTTGCCCTTTCCACACAATCGCTTGATTTTTCTCGTTTTGGAAATTGCAAAAACGCAGCAATTCGCCACCCATGCGCCGCAAATCCAGTTCCCATAGGTCAATCAGGCAGTCTTGCTCTAATTCTGATAAAGCCATCAACATCTTGCCTGACATTTTTTGCATTCGTGTATTCATCTTACACCTCTTCAAATTCGCATGAAATCCGCCACACAATACCCCCAGCATTGCGCCGTCTGTACTTTTTCACGCGCACTTCGGCTTCGTTGTAGCCCCAAATAAACGATTTAACCCCAGCGTGGCGGTCAAAAAAAGCGGCAACTTCATCAATTTTGGTTTTCTCCCCCCAAACCGTCAGCGACCACGTCCGTTTGCGGTTATTCATGCCTTTGGGCTGGACTTGCGTGTAACCATCTCCCAATTGCACCATGCGCGTTTCAAAGCGGATTTCTTCTTCAAAATCGTTGGTTTCTGCTTTCCAGTTAAACACTTCTTTGCTCATATTTAAGCCTTCATCATGTTAAAAATCATGCCATTGGGTCGCAAATGTTCGGCAATACGCATATCCGCCAATTCTTGCACCAATTGCGGAATCGCTGCTTCAATGCCTTCTTGCGCCCCTGCTCGGGCTTCGTCTTTGTTGCTGCCTGAAACATTGACCGTGATATTAATCACAGGCGCGGCAGATTGCGCGGCTTTGGTGTGCGCCAAAATGCCCACGCCACCGCCAACCAAACCGCCCGAACTGTAGCCTTTGGCGCGGTGTAACAAACTTTCCACCACCGACACGCCACCCAAAGCGCGTAAATTTTCTTGCGAAAGCACATATTCGCCTTTGTGAACAATGCCCGCAGGTTCAAATTTACCGCCATGCCCCGTGTAGCCGCCGTCCGAAAAACCGCCTGAAATCGCCGAGCCAATTGCACCCACCCAGCCACCAGCCCCCGACATGGATTGTCCAGCCGCTTTCATGGCGTTAAAAATTGCCATTTTAATCATCATTTTAGAAATATCTTGAATGATAGATTGGCTAAACTCACGGAAATTTGCCTTGCCTGTGGCAACAAAATTGGCGATTTGGTCGCTGAAACCGCTCGCCGTTTGCGCCACCAAACCGCTCATTTCTTCGCGCATGGATTTGAAACTGCCCACATACTGCGTCATGCCATCTGAAATACCAGCGAGCCAATTTTCACCGTGTGCTTTTTGCATTTTTTCAATTTCTTGACGGGTCAGTTCAGCCGTTTCTTTTTGCAATTCCAAACTTTTAATCCAATCAAGGCTTGCACCGTCTGAAATGGCTTGCATAATGTGCAAATCGTATTCACGCGCTAAAGTCAGCTTTTCAATTTCCGATTTGGTTTTGCCAACAAGCGATAATTCAAATGCCGCATCATCTCGCTGTTTGTGCATTTTTTGGCTTAAATTACCAATTAAATCAGCGTATTTGCCATCAATGTCAAACTGTTTTTGTGCAGCTTCAATCATGGCTTGCTTGCTAATTAACGCATTTTTTTCGGCGACGGAAAGATGTTTCAGGCTGCCTGATTCCGTTTCATACTGCAAACGCGCCAATTCCGTGCTTTTGCCTATCATAGCGTGTTTTTGCGCTAAAATTTGCATTTGCTCGTCAGCCATTTGTTTGTATTTTTCATGTGTGGCTGCTTCATCGGCGGCGCGGGCTTTGGCTAATTCGCTGTTTTGCTGCTCTTTGGTCCAGCTTGCAAATTCAGGTCGGCTGCGCAAATCGCGCTCGTTTTCAATTACACGGTGCTTGCCATTGGCTCGCAATTCGCGTTCAATTTGGGTGCGTAATTGCTTGTGAGCATTTTGTTCAAGATATTGTTCATAATCTGATTTTTTGGGGATTTTTGCCGACATATCCCACTTTTCATATAGACCTGCTGCGCTTGAACTATCCAAGCTGCCTACACCTTTCCCACCAAATTGCTGTTGCAATTTATTGGCTTTGCCGACCCACATACCTGCAAACTGGCGAGCTGTCATACTGGTACGACCACCATTTTGCAACACTTGCGCTTGCGCCCGACCACGCGACATAATTGTTGCCAACGCGTCCACCACATTCATATCAGGATTAGATAACAGGGCTTTGGCTCCACCCCAGCCCTGTTGATGACCCAAATAATATTCACCAGCCGTTAAATCACGCCCTAGCTTTTGACGCAAACTGGCACTTGCCCGAGCATGATGTTTTCTGACAGCGTGAAATGACGTTGCCAAATCCATTGCACCAGCACGGCTGACACCGTAGTCCTTGAAAAATTGGGGCATGATTTGAAAATGCCCCGTTGCACCCGAACTTTCGTTAATCAAATCGTTACCGCTTCGGCTTTCAATTTGATACAGAGCCAACCATTTCGCAGGGTCTTCACCTGATTGCTTGGCTAATTCATACAAACGTTTTTGGTTTGACGACAAACGAGCCATTGGTGTACCACGATATGCTGACTGTTTTTCCCGCTCCGCCGCTTTGCGCTCCTTATCCTGTTCCGCTTGGATTTTTTCATTTATGCTTGCTTTTTGGGCTTTTGCCCATTTTTCGGCATCTGCAATCGTTTTTTTATCGCCACCTGCACGCACATTGGCTAAATCCTCATCAATTTTTTGCAATTCTTGGCGCAATTTGGCAATGGCAGGCAAAGCACTTTCCGCGCCACGCCGTAAATTGTCCATTGATTTAACGGCATTTTCATTGATAAGTTGTTTGGCGCGTTTTTGTTCACTTAATTCTTCTTCAACGCGCATTTCACGCTTGAGCATGGCGATTTTTTCATTATTCGCCGCGCGTTCTTTGCTCATGTCCACGCCAAATTCGGCTTCAGTGCGGCTTAAATCGGCGTTTGCGCGTTCTAATTTGGCAATTTGTTCCGAAAAAGTGCTGTCGCGCCCCCATGATTTCATCACTTCCCATGCGCCACTGGATTCTTCTTTGATGTTTTTCCAAACGCGTTCAATCCAACCCAAATTCTCGGTTACTTTTTTCGCCATGTCCGCCGTTTCGTCTGCGTACAATTTTTGCACCAAACGCACCGCCTCTTGCTCTTTCCCCTGTTCTTTCAAGGCAGTAACTTGCGCGTACACATCTGCCGTCATGGATTTGTATTTGCCCGACAATTCCACCACCGCTTTCACGGGGTCATCGCCGATTTTGGTAAATTCGCCCACCAATTCAGACACATCTTTGCCTGTGGCTTGGCTCATCAGCGACACAGACGTGGCAAAATCCGCGTAATCATCACGCGCAATTCTGCCTTCCGCCGCAAACGCCATCACCGCCTCACGCGCTGCCGAAAAGCTGCCTGTGGTGCCGCCAACGGTATCTGCGACCACCTGTAAACGGTCAGCAGTGATGCCCGCTCGGTCGCCCGAAAGGGTCAGTACGTTTTCAAATTCTCGCCCCTCTTTCGCGCCAGCGTACATCGCATAGCCCACCGCGCCAATCGCCCCCACCGCGCCCGCCATCGCCAACTTAAACGGCGAAATGCTGGCGGCGATGCCCTTAAACATATTGCCAAAGCCACCAAAACTATCACGCATTTGACCGCCTTGTTGGATTGCAATCAAAAACGGACTTTGTCCACCAGCAAGCTGGGTTACAATGTCCGTCATTTGCGCGGGCATGGTACGCAAAGCGGCGTTGTATTGGCCCTGCGAAATCGTCAGCCCATCGGTCTTTTTTCGCAAACTATCAAGCTGGTTCAACATCGGCGTTAAATGCCCAACATCAACGCCGCGCTGTTTTGCCAAACTCTCGTAATATTGACGGCTGCCACGCTCCCCCGCTTGCAGCAGGGCGATTTCGCGCTGTAAAGCCAACTCAATGCTGCGACTGGCTTTAGCTTGCTTTTGCGCGGATTTTTCGGCGGCTTCGCCCACGCTGTTCAGGCTGCCTGCGGCTTGGCTGCCCGAGCGTTGCGCGGTTTGCGCCAAATTGTTCAGGCTGCGTTCCGCTTGTTGCACGCCACGCGCCACGCCACTCGTGTCTGCGCTGATTTGGATAATGCTGTTGTTTTCACTCATTTTTTATCCCTGTGGAAAATATCCAATGCCGCCGATTCGCAAACTTGAATTTGCGCTAAAAGTTCAAGTTTTCTTGATTTTTCAATACCTTGTAAATCCATTAACTTGAACAAAACGGCATAATCCAAGCCCACCGCGCCGCCAAAGCCCATTCGCCATTGACTGCTCATTTGTTGAAACAATTCAACCGCTTGCCAATGGTGCGCCCATACTTCTGTTTGATTATCCGCCAAATCCGCCAAAGTCAAACCCCAAGCTGCAAGGGCTTGGGGGTCAGGTTTTGCAAACAGGGCTTCAACGGCGGCGATTAGTTTTTTCCAGCTGCTTTGTAATATTCTGCTTCATATGCTTTAAACAGCAAAAAAGCGGATTGTGGATAGTTATCAAATAAAATCATCAAATTATCCTGATTAAATGGCGCATCAATGTCCCAACCCGTTACCATTTCTTTGCCAAATTCGCGGTACACAATACCGTCATCAAACATTTCCGCCAATTTTGTTTGTGGCAAATGCTTGACCGTGAACAACACATCTTCATTTTCCAATTTCCCCGCCACAGGCACGGAAACCAATAATTCAAAAGTGGGATTGGGGTTTAATTTTAATTTTGATGTCATGATTTTTCTTTCAAATAAATGGGGTAAAAAAAATTTCAGGCAGCCTGAAAATGTCAAAGCATTTCAGACCACCCGAAAATCAATAACGCACAGGTTTGGCTGCCAAAGCATAAGACAAACTTACCGCCATCACATTACCTTTTTCCAAAGTAGGGACTTCGTTTAATGACGGATAACCGTTGTATACAATTTGTCCACCGTTTTTCAAATCAATGCGTTTAGGCATAGTACCACCTGTTTCACTTGCGGCTTTGGCGGCTTTGTAACCTGGCAAATTTGGGTCATCGGCAATGGAATAAGTCGCACTCATAGCGGATACTGTAGTAGGAATTTGCCGTTCAAAGTCTTCATTTAAAAAGCCAAAAGTGGCATATTGTTGTTCACCGCCTGAAAATGACACGCTTAAAATTTGTGTGATTTCTGTGAAACCTGTTACTTTGCGGAAACTGCCTACACCCGTTGCAGCAGGGTATTTTTGAGCATCACGCGCGTCCACGCCCAAAATTTTAAAGGAGTTGGCATCAACCGTTTCCACTTTCACGCAACGTTCATTGGTTAAGCTCCAGCCAGACTGAATCACCACAAAATCGCCCGTTGTCAAACCATGCCCTGTACAAGTGGCAACAGGTGGGTTGGCGTTTGTGATGGCTGTGATGTTTTTGGCGGTGGCTAAACCGTTGCCAATGTGGACGGTTGAACCGTCTGCTAAACCGACTGCCATAAGACAATCCTTTCTTTTTAAATAAATTAATCAAATGGCAGCCTGTTTTTTTCAGGCTGCCTGAATCAATCTTTTGAAGTTTTTGGCAAGATTGCAGCCAATTTTGATAGGTTGCCAATTCACGCTTGGCGCGATTTTGTCTTCGGGGTCAGCACGCGCCAACACGCCCTGCCAAGACACGATTTGGCGGCGCAAAAATTCGGTCAAATAGCCCATGATTCACTCCACAAACAAAAAATCTTGTCGCATGCCGCGCCAATCCGTGTCCACATCATGCACCGACACCGCCGCGCCCACATTGGCGCATTCAGGCAGCCTGAAAAGCAGGCTTTCAATTTGCTGGCTGGTTTGAATAGCGGTAACACGGTTTGCCGCCCACACCGTGATTTGTATGCGAATTTCATAGCCGCCAGCCGTTTCACGGTCTAAAAACAGCTTACCAGCCCCACCCACACGCGAAATAATCGCAAGTGGCGGCTTGGCTTGCGGCGGGGCAAAATCGTGGTAAACAGGAAATTCCGCGTTGATTTGCTTGATTTGTTGAATGATTTTTTTCTCAATCATGCTTGTGCCACCGCTCTTTTAATCGTGTCTATAATCAGTTGTTCCGCTTGTGCTTTTTTCGCGTCATAAGCAGGGCGAACAAAAGGATTGGGCGGAACGCGAACCGTGCCATACTCCACCATGTGCGCGTAGGGGACATAACCCAGCGCAGACGAATTTTTGCGCCACGAAATCACATAAGTTTCGCGTTGCCCCTGCATTGATTTGTCGTCAGCGTGCTTGATGTAGATTGATTTTTTCAGGCTGCCTGATTCAAACCAATATTTCTGACCAGCCGAGCCGTCTTTTTTGCGTTTGCTGTAAAACCAATGCCCCTGCTCGCTGACAGGGGCGCGGCTTTGCGCTTCAAGGTAAACCATACGTGCGGCGCGATACACAGCAGGGCGCAAGGCTTCTTGTACCGCATTTTCAATATTTTCAAGCTGCCGAAAAGCGGCGGAAAAATCGCATTTAATTGATAACATTTGCTTATTCCACTTTCAAACACACTAAATCGGTAAAATCCTTGTGTTGATAATCATGCAACACCGCGTCAATCTGATAAATTTCGCCCCGATAACGCACCTGCATACCCGATTGAATTTGCTCATTAAAGCGTATGCGTATGCTGGCTTTTACGCTTTCGGTTTGCGTGTCCGCTTTAATCGCTTGGCTGCCTGAAACATGGCGGATATTTGCCCACAGGCGCAAAAAAAACGCCCATTCTTGGACGTTTGCGCCTGTTTCATCTTGCACCGCGTGAAAACGCCAAATTTCCACGCGGTTTTTAAGTGAACCTGCTTGCATAATGATTACCTTTTTAGCGGAAAATTTACCAATTAAGAATAAAATCCTAATTAAACAAAATCAATTAGTTATAGCAATAGATTGAAGAAACCACCTATACGGTAATAAAGTATAGGTGGCTTCCATTTTTCGCTTAACTTAAGCGGGCTTTTTTCACATTTTGCGCCATTTCAAACACCATAAATGCTAAATTATTGATTTGCATGGTTACATGATGTAAGGTGCTGGTATTGGTAGCATCAAATTCATCACTTTTAATAGCCAAAGTAACCATTAAATCAAATACATCTTTCAACTCCATAGCGTCCTGAATAGCATCTTCATAGCTCAAATCTGTTTCGCCAGCACCGTATTGATACAGGAATGTGCCAATATTGTGGTCTTTTTGCTTGGGTTCTGGCAACCTGAACGCAGCACTTTTATCTAATGCCGTATCCAAAAACTCGCCAATCATGCTCTTTTCATCTCGGCTTAATCGGGTAAAGGTTGGTTTGGGCTTTTCTCCATGCCTTAATGGATTATAAGTTAATAAACTTTCTGCAAAAAAGGAAATGGCACGTCCAAATTCTTCTTGTGTAAATTGAGTAATATCGCGTTCACCAAAAGACACTTTAGCGGCACCAAACATAGAACGCATTAAGTCCATCATATCATAATGCGGGTGGACACGCGCAAATTGGAAACACAAATGCGGCAACAACGCAACTTGCTCATGGCTAATTTTGTTAGATTGCACAGAGTGTTTTCCGTTTAACATATTTTCAATTTGTTCATCGCACCACACGGCAAATTTGGGATTGAGCCAACGGGCAAAATGAATGGCTAATTTGGGGTGTAACCATGTGCCTTGTTCGTGGGATAAACCACCTTGTTTGACGATAACTAATTGATTTTGTTCCGTTGGGATTTTTGTCCTAACGCTCAAATGTTCTGCCAAAGCTGCGATATATTCTTGAGTTTGTTCGGTTTTTAAATAATCTTTTGGGATTTTATTAAAATACTTGGCAACCGCCGTTGCATTCAAAAAGCATCACCGCTAAACAAAACGGGAACGGTCTCAAAAGACAGGGTTTGAATTTGAGTGTTCATTTTAAAGTTCCTAATGTAAGTTGGAAATCCCGACCTAACACCAAATAGGGCGGGCAAACTGGCGGATTGGCGTACCGTCCACTAGGTAACGGCGTATCTTGCGATACTCCGCCAGCTTACCCATAAAATTGGTAACTTTAAAATGCAACAAAAGAACCGCACAAGGACGGCTTTGAAGCCCAGTGATAAACGGAACGCCAATTCCGCACGACTGATTGAAGTCGTATCGGTATATTAGCGATACTTTTTTTTGGTGTCAATCTTAATTTCAAAAGGGTGGAAAAATTTCCACATATAAAAAACCGCCATGTTTGTAACATAGCGGTTTTTTTGGGTTCAGGCTGCCTGAAATTATTTAGGTTCAATGTAAGGGAATACCATGCCACGAAAGCCAATTTCAATGTGATTGACTTTATTTGCCTCAATTCTGACTTTACGCATAGCAGGCGAAAATCCCTGTGTGCCACATAAGCCGTTACCTTGTGGGTCGGTTATCACACTGAATAAACTGCTTCCAGTAGGCAAGTAAACAGTTACCTTTTCGCCAGCCGCCATTCGTGCAATCAACGTTTCTTCGTACATTACACCTACATGGCACGCTGCACCCATAAATTGATTAAGGCGCGTAATTTGCACGGTGGCATGATTGGCTTGTGGTGTTTGGTATGCTAACACACGCTCGCTAGGTGTGGTATTTGATGTTGCCGCGCAAGCGGATAGCAGCAAAGCAGCGAGTAATACAGGGACTTTCATTTTCGTTAAATCCTGTTAATTTAAAGAAAATGAATTGTAAAGAAAATGGATTATTTTGGCTAGTTTTCAACCCAAAATAACCCAAATCCACTTCACTACAAACCAGCGTGTTTGCGATACTTATCCAGCAATTTATGCGCGGCAACGGGTACGCCGTTTTGGTCTTCACGGTGGGCATACCGCCATGAAAAAACCAGTAAAATTGCCGTCTGAATATCCGCATTCAAAATCACGCCGTCTTGCTCGCCTTTTTCCTGCTCACTGGCAAAAAGTGGCGTGTTCAGATATTCACGGCAATGCGCGATTGCACCCTGCAACAACAATTCCAGCAATGGGTCTTCATCATTGCCGTCAATTCTGGCGTGCAACTTGGCGATTTCCAGCGTAACCATTAGCTTTGCTCGCTGTTTACGCCGTCATTGGGCTGCTCGCCATCGGGCGTGTCGCCATTTTCGCCATTGCTGGACTGCTCGCCGTCATCTTGTTTGGGCGGATTGTCGTCATTGGCGGGCGATTTGGGCGGTTCGGCTTGATTGCGCTTACTTTCTTTGTTGGGCAATGCCCCAGCTTCACGCGCCGCGTCTTCAAGCTCTTTGGGGCAGTCATCGCCTTTGGCGTAATCAACTGGGTAAAATGCGCCATTTGGCACACCGCGAAAGGGTTTAATCAGTTTCATATTGATTTTCCTTAAAATATTCGTAGGGTGGGTGCTTGCACCCACCATTTCAGGCTGCCTGAAAAATGGCAATTACGCCGCAATTTTCAGCAAACGCATGGCTTCGGGATTGCTCACGCCACCGCCCACGCGCTTGGTGGTGTAAAACTGCACATAGCCTTTTTTCGTCAAATTATCCCGCAAAACCGAAACGCCCTTGCGGTCTAAAATCATGTAGCCGCGTTTAAAATCACCAAAAGCAATCGGCAAAGCATTGGCTGCCACATCAGGCATTTCTGCCATTTCAACAACGGGATAGCCCAACAAAGTGCTAGGCTGTCCTGCTTGCAAACTGGGCTGCCAAATGGGGTTGCCGTCCGCGTCTTTGAGCTTGCGGACAACAGCAATGGTATTGCGGCTCATCAAAAATTGGGCATTTTGCGCGTAAATGCTGGGCAAGCTGTACACCAAATCAATCAAACCATCGTAAGTGATTTTATTGGCATCACCGCTTTTCACAACTTTAATCGCGCCCAACGGGTGCTTGGTGGCATTTGTGCCACCTTCCGCATAAGTCAGCAAACCCGTTGGCTTGCCGTTTTCGCCATCGCCTGTAAAAAAGGCTTTATTTTCTTGCAGGGTAAATTCATTCTGCACTTCGGTTGCCAAAAATTGCCCCAAATCAATCTCGGCATCGTCCAAAATCTGCTGTGTAGCAGATGGATTGGCATAAACTTCGCCTGTTTCAAATTTCAGCGTTTTAAATGTGGGGGTGTTGGTATTGGGGCGTTCGTCCGTTTCTCCCACCCAACCGCTTGTTGAGCCATGCAGGTTGTACAACTTTTCAAAAGTCGGCTTGCTGGTCGGCTGAACAAAGAAAACCTGACGGGCAGGCGAAAACTCTTGCAATTTATCGGTAATCGTTCTGTCCCACTCGGTCGGCACAAGATAACCGCCGTTGCCATTGTCCGATTTTTTCAATTCACTGTGAATGTCGCCCATGCGCATATAAGCCAAAATCGCGTCATGCGCGGCTTTATCTGCCGCATTCGGGCTGCCCACACCGCCATTCAGTTGCAAGGCAGCAATCTGTTCCGACAAGCTGTTGATGGTCTGTTCGCTTTGCGCCAACTGTGTTTTCAGTGCGTTCACGGTTTCGGTATCAGCCGCTTTGGCGATTTGTTCTTTCAATGCGCTGATTTCATTGTCTTTACTGGCTTTCAATTCATTGATTTTTGCCAAAATTTGCGCCACGCCATCATCTTCATTGGCTTGTGCAAACACGGCTTGCAAACCGCGTGAAATGGGTGCTTTTGTGATGTTTTTCATCATGTTAATGCTCCAAAGAGTTTAATTGTTCAAGAATTTTGGAATAGTCAGCGCGTGGCTTGACCAAAGAAGAACCGACCGCAGCGCGTGGCATGGGGTCGGCTTTGTAATTTTGCAAAATTTGGCGCGATTGGCTGCGGCTCAAACCTTGGGCGCGTAGGGCTTGTTCAATTTGCGCCTTGGCTTTGCGTTGGGCTTGATTTGGGTCGGGTTCGGTTTTCACTTTTTCAGGCAGCTTGCCTGTGGCAAAACCCTGCTCAATCGCGTTTTCCGCATTGAGCCAAGTTTCCGCGTCCATCATTTTCACGATGTCGGCGTGGTCTTTGCCCGATTGCGTGGCATACAAATTCGCCATTGCACCGTCAATCTCCGCCATCAGGTCCATGGATTGCTGCAAATCCACGCGGTTGCCTACACAATAGCCCCAGCAGTTGTGTATCATCATAAACGTGCCTTCGCCCATCAAAATCTCATCGCCAGCCATGGCAATCACGCTGGCTGCGCTTGCCGCATCGCCCAACACCTGCACCGTGATTTTATGGGGGTGGGCAATCAGCAAATTGTAAATCGCAATGCCATCAAAATAGCTGCCACCGGGGGAATTGATGTTCACGACCACATCGCCCTTACCTTGCAAAAATTCGGACACGGCAGACGGTGTAATGGGTGTTGGTGTGCCGCTCCAATCATCGCCCACAATGCCATACAGTTCCAAAACATTGCCGTCCGATTGGGCAGCGCGTGGCGTTTCAGGTTGCCAATGCGCCAGCGCGTCTTCGCGTGGGTCAAAATTGATGTTTTTGCTTTGTTTGGCTTGGATTTCAGGTAATTTTTTAATGCTCATTGCTGTTTTCCTTTTCAGGCTGCAAATCATTCATTTTTTGGATAAACGCTTGCACATCAGGGTCATTTTGCCAACATTTCACAAGGTCAAACGATGGCTCAACGTATTCCAAACCGCTCAAATCACGCAATTCCACTTCGTTTTTGTCGTTTTCATCGGCAAGCACCAACATCAGCTTACCCAAACGAATGTGTCTGACCACATCGCCTTTTTCAATCAGATACATTGTCTTTATCCTTGTTTTTACTGTTGTTTTGCTGCGGTAATTTATCCGCCTCGGGGTCGTCCATGCGCGGAAAATCGGTTTTTTCGCGCACTTCGTTTTGCGTCAGCCAGCCTTTCGCTCCACCGCTCCCCAAAGCCTTACTGAAATAAGCCGCTTGTTCTTCGGGCGAGCCGCGCAAAATCGCGTCTGCATTGAATTTAAACGACAAATCGCGCTGCTCACTGGGCGACAACAGCGCAATTTGCAAAGCCTGTTCCCACATCGTAAAAATCGGCAACAGGCTGTACTTGTGAAAAAACAAACCAAGCTGCGAAATGCCACTGCCCCAGCTTGTGTCGTCCATCATCAACAGGGGGCGCGGCACGCCAAACAATCGGGCGACTTCCTCAATTTGGTGGTTGCGCTGTTCAAGGTGTTGGGCATCGCTTGCGCTGTTTGCCCACTTTTCCGCTTTCAAGCCCTCTTCCAAAATCATGAAATCGCCAGCATTTTCAACACCCTTGTGTCGTTTTGCCATGCTGTCCAGCAAACGGTTGTAGGCGTTGTCGCTCAATTTATTGGGCGTGGACAAAGCCCCACCAGCCAGCACCCCATTTTTAAACAGGTTTTCAGCCGCATTTTCCGCGTCAAAGGCAATCCCTAGGGCTTTGGCTGCCAATTTAATGCGCGATACGCCCACAATGCCGTCTTCGCTGACATCGCGCAGGTGCAAAACATCTTTGCCGTCCAGCACCACAATGTTGCCTTTTTTGCTGGTAACGGTGTATTTGATTGAAAAATCATCATTTTGTTCCACCTGCACCTGATTGGGGTGTATGGGGTGCAACGCCATGACTTTACCGCCCACACCGCGCACAATCTTGGCATAAGCATTGCCATACAACAAAACCCATGATTGCATTAAGGTTTTGAATGTATAAGCAGTTTGGTAGGTGTTGGGCTGGTATTTGAGCAGATAAAAAGCAGGGTGGTTTTGTGCGGTTTGCTTGCTTTCGCCGCGCTCAATCAGATTGAGCGGCAACATACCCACCGTTTGTGAAATCAAACTCACACAGCGCAACACCGCCATATTGCTTAAAGCCTTGCGGTCGCGGACTTGTGCGCCAATCTGCCCCGAACGGATAAATTCCAACAGCGCAGGGTCGTTTAGCCCATTGAATTTTTGGCTGTCGTTTTGCGAGCGTGGGCGGCGTGGTGTTTTTTTGTGTTTTGCCATTGTCTTGTCTCAAATCATTTTAGCTACGCTGAACTTCGTTTCAGGCTGCCTGAAAGTCAGCGTTCATCACTAACGGGACTTTTACCAACCCAATGTGAGCCAATTTCTGTAATGCCAATTCCCGAAATGCCAATAAATTCTTTTCCTGTTTTATTGTCTTTAATCAAGTAGATACCGCGATTGTTTTGGTATGCAAGGTCATCATGAAAACGGGCAATGCGCGTTACCTTAACGCGTCCTTGGTTCTCCATTTCTACCTTTTTTTGTTCTTTAAGCCTCGCGCTCTCGGCTTCAATTTCACCGCAAGCTGCCAACATCAACAAACTGGTTAAGATAATCAAAAATTTCATATTTAATCCCTTTCAAATTTTTTATTTCAGGCTGCCTGAAATCAACGGCGTTTTAAATCATGCGAATACCGCGCGTTTCATACACACTTTCCTGTGGCGCGGCAGGATTAAGCGACATCAAATGCACCGCATTAAACAATGCCATAAGCGGGTCAATTTTCGCGCTGCCGCTTGCCTGTTTTGTGATTAAAATGCCATTGGCGCGTGCTTCGGCTCGGGCATTGCCCACCACCCAATCCATCATCGGGCGATTGCCGTGTTTCAGGCAGCCTTCCGCCAATTTGCGCTCCGTGGTTTTGATTGCGCCACCCAAACGCCAACCCTGCGACACGCCCACCGTTTGCGTTTCGGCAATGCCTTGTTCCAGCAGCGCGTCCAAAATCGCGCCTACGCCGCTCGGGTCCAGCCCAATTTTGTCCAACAAGCCCATTTGGTTGATTTGGGCGCAAATGGCGGCAATGTCTGCCGTGTCTTCGCCTATGCGGTTTACCAGCGTTAAATCGCCCTGTTTGGCAAAATCGTGCAATTTGCTGGCAATCTCCTTGCGCCTTTGCAACACAGATGGGTGCGCCCAAGCGTGGTGCCACGCCCACCATTCACGCGGATTGGCTTTGTTGCGCCCCACCACCGCCAAGCCCAGTAAATCGTCCAATCCACCACCGTCTATGCCCACCGTTACCACTTCACTGTTTTCCAGCACATCATTCAGGCTGCCTGAAACCAAAGTCCCCTGTTGCTGCCAAAATTCCGCGCCAGCCCAATAATTTGCCGTCAGCGACAAACCAATCGGCACATTCAAGTGTTTTGCCATAAAGCGGCGCACGGCAATGTCATTGTCCTGTTTCGCGGTCTGATACTCGCCCAGCAAAAAGGCTTCCGAAACGGAAGCCCCTAGGTTTGGATTGGTAATGTAAAAATTTTCAGGCAGCAAATGTTCCCCATTTTCAATCATCTCATCGGGAAACTCATACAAAACAGGCAAAAAGCGTTTGTTCTCCACTCTGCCGTCTCGCACATCGCGGGCGCGTTTGAGCAAATCGGCAAACACACCGCTTGGGGCTTCGTCCGAATGCGTGGACAAATAAATCACAAAGCCCTCGGGGCGCGAAGCCAAACCGCCTTTTGCTTCCACAAACATATCTGCTGCGCGTGGTCTTTTGCCAAACAGCCATACTTCTTCAATCAACACACCCGTCCCCTTAATGCCTGAAACGGTGTCGCTTTCGGCTGCCAAAATTTTCAGCGTTGCGCCTTTCAGTTGATGGCGGATTGTGCGCGTGTGTTCGCTGATTTTGAACAGGTCCGACAATTCGGGGTCGGCTTTAATCATCGCTTGAACAGGCTTGAAACTGTTGTTTGCCACTTCAACTGTGGGGGCGATGATAAAAAATTCGGCTTCATGCCGCCAATTCAAAATCAACGCCGTAAGCATAATCCCTGCCGAAATGGTGGATTTGGCGTTTTTCTTGCTGATTAACAAGAAAAATTCTTGGATTAGCCGTTGCCCTGTTTCATGATTGTACGCGCCAAAAATCGCCCCGACAAAATCGTAAACCCATTGGCGCGTGATGTCGCCAATTTTGGGAACACCCGCCACGTCCGCCAATACCAATTCTTTGAACACGCGCAAGGCGAGTTCCGCTTGTTCAGGGTAAATGGCGGGGCAGGGTACGAGCGATTGTTTGGTGCGTATGCGTTGCTGCCAATCGGGGCAAGCTGTGGTGTAGTGTGGGTGGCGCATTTCAGTTCAACAGGCTCATTTGGATTGGTTGTGGCGCGTCCAATGCTTTAAAGCGGCTGCTTTGTCCAGCATTGCGGGCGCGTTCTAATTCGGTTTCTTTTTTGCCCTGGTCGCCCACTTTGCCGTGAACGAATGGCAGCAGGGCTTTGGCGGAATCTTGCTGCTCTTTGCTCAACCGAATAATCCCCAGCATGGATAGCTCCAAGCGGTCTTTCGGGTCAAGCTGGTTGTATTGTTTGCCCTCAAATTCCACGATTTTGCCACGAAAAATAACGGGCTTTTCAATCTCCACCGTGCCGATGACCTGTTTCATCATCACAACGTATTCATCAGGCGCGGTGGGCGTGGGGGTTTCGCTGGTTTGTGGTGGTGGATTTTGGGGTGTGGCTGGCGATGGCTCGGCTTTCAGGCTGCCTGAAAGCGGTTCGCCTTTCATTTCCGCGATTAGGCGGATTATTTCAGGGTCTTTCGCCAAGCGGCTACCTGCTTGGCTGGAGGTTTCGGCTTTGTAGCCCGCCAAAATCGCGGCTTCTTTGTTGCTTTTACCCGCCACGACTGCGGCGGCGAATGCGCGGTATTTTTCTTCTTTTGTCATGTGTCGCCTCCTTTCTGTGTGGGCGGTTTCAGGCTGCCTGAAAATGGGGAAAGATGAATGAAATTCATGATGTTAAATGTTTAACTTTAACACATTTTCAGGGGGATTTTTTCTGCGAATGGGAGTACGGGCGGTGTCCGCAGGCAAGCCCTGCCAGACTTTTGCTACCCCCACCCCATTTGACTTTCATTCGCGGTTTTTACCTTGTGGCAATCGGTACAAAGCGTTTGCAAATTACCCAAATCGTCCGTTCCGCCACGCGCACGGTTGATAATGTGGTCGGCACACAGGTTTTCAGGCAGGCAAACACGCTGGCAATGACGACAAGTGTACTTATCGCGCAACAAAACCTGCTCACGCAACCGCCGCCAAGCCCGACCACCACGACCTTGCCCCCAATTTTCAGGCTGGCTGCCTGAAATTCGGTTTGATGGCGCAACCGACAAGCGCGATTTGACTGTTTTTAATCTTGCCACAACACAAAATCCCAAAGCAAAACCGCCGTGTTGCACAAAGCAAACGGCGGTTTGGTTAATCTGCATCTTTGGCTTAATCGCATTTAAGCCAAATTTTTGCACATTTTGATGTTAAAACCCTACAAAGTCAAGCGCGATTAACAAGATTTTTAACAAAATCATCATCAAGAATTTGTTTTAACGATAAATTTAAATTTCTTTCATACCCCTTCAAACTGATAGACATTAACTCCGCTTTCTTTTTTTGTGAGCAACTCAACAAAAACTCACAAAAAATGGTCTCACGCCTGCGATTTGGTAAGTGTTCAATCAGACAATCCAGCCGATAAAAAATTGGATTGTGCTGTCGCTTTTGGCAAATGCCCAACGGCTCAACCGAGCCAAAACCACTGCCACCGCCAACATCGCCCGACATCAAGCGATAAATCAAATTTGGGGGCGACAAATACTCATGTGTGATTTCAATGTTTTTTTTCCACTTTGCCCAGCCTGTAAGCAGGGCACGAACTGCCAACAAATTGTCTTTTGTCATTACTCAAATCCAAAGCAATGACCCTTAAAACCTGATAGCCCTGTCATTATTGCAAGGCTTTTATTTTCAATTCAGGCAATTATAAAGTTTTTCATGCTGCCTGAAAATAGATAATCCATTTGGACAGATTTAGACAACATTTTTCCATTTTTTTGACTGTTTTTTTCCTTTAAAAACATGATTTAGACAATCTTTCCAATTTGGACAGTATTTAAAATTGTTTATAGAGAATAAAAAATAAAAAAGCAAAATAGAATAAAAAGCGCGAGAACAAAATATTCTCGCGCACGGATTAAAAACTCTGTCCAAATTGGAAAGATTGTCTAAATCATGTTTTATAAGTATTTTTTGCTTGGAAAAATGGTGTCTAAATACTGTCCTAATCCGTCCAAATGACATTATAATGCAGGCAAATGAGGCAAATGAATACTTGCTGCTTTATTGAAAGCGACTACTTGCTTACCCAAATATTCTGCTATTGTGATAAGCTCCCCATGCGAGCCAGAACGAGCAGTATGCGCCGTATTAGGTTCAGGATATTTTTCGCCATCAATTTCAGAGTGTGGCAACACAAAAACATCAATTTTTTTTGTATCCCATTCCAATTTACATTGTGTACGATAAACACGTTCAAATTTACAAGCAATTGAATTGAAAAATTTATCTTGCGACATTTTGAATGTTTTTGTGTAATCACACCACCACACATAAACCGCCCACAAGTCTTTTTTACGACATGAAACAAATGGCAAATTTTCAATTTCGCCATTTTTCCATGCTTCATAGAATGCTTCCCAGCTTTGCCTACTCAACCCAATCATGCGCTGCTTGATTGGGGTCATGATTGGCTTACTATGGGGGGTAAACTTGCGCCAGTTTCCATCATTATCACTATAAAACAAAGGTAGTGCATGGAGAAATTCAGCAAATACAGACAACCCACCATTTTCTATTTCAGCCATTAAACGCTCGTGTGCCTCTTCTGAATATTTTTCTTTGCAATGCATCGTCATAAAACGGCGGTCATTGGTTTCCATCGGGATTGAACGGGCATCATTAGAGTTGATGACATAGCTGTTGAAATCACTAAATTCCTGTACATCTCGCCCTTTGTTTTCAATCATAATGGTTTCGCCTGAAATCATGTCTTTCAACTTACCAATTACGTTCATGCGCTCATCAGACGGCGCAATTTCTTCAAAAACAGTCATAAGTGCAAATTTCAGTGATGAATTAAAACGGCTTTCTAACGCATTCTGGTTTAATTTACGATAATATTTGGTAAATAAACCTTTTAGCACCTTGTCTGCAAATGTAGATTTCCCGACACCTTGCACTTCTGAAATAAAAACCAATGTAGTAGGTGGTTTTTCATGAGGAAAACGCAAACGGCACGCCAACCAACACAAAACCCAGCGATAAACACGCATGGACACCTCGCCATTACCTGAACATAAATGCCAAATTAAGCCTAAAATTTCTTGGCAGCCTGAAAATTTAGGATACATTTCATGCAATAAAGTTTTCTCGGGCATTTCAGGTAGTTTTTCAAATTCAATATCAAAACCATTGAACTTATTGATGTATGACACATTTTTATTGCCATCATCATCTTCATAATAAGAAATACCAACAGGCAATTTCGGGTCAAACACATAATTGCTAATTGGGCATACCAAGCGAGCAGGTGATTTTGCCCAATCTTCAAATTCTTCAGGAATGGCTGCTTTAACTGCCGCCAAGCTCACCACGTCATCTAATTTGATGTCGTAAGCATCAGTTGTGCCGTCCAAATAAATGTAACGATTCAATATGTTGGCAAAATCACGATTTTTTGCTTTAGCTTCCAAAACCAATTTGCTGCTTAACATTTGCGCCTCAAATTCAGGCAGCCTACGTTGATTTTTGTGGTAGGTCCAGTTCAAAACCGCGTCTTTGGTAAAAATTTTCTCTAATTGACGGCGCGATAAAGTTTCACCTGTTACTAAATTAATGGCTTTTTCTTTTTGCCCAATCGCTGCATAATTTTCAAGCAAATGATTTAATAAGTTGTCTTGTGGTGGTAAGTTGCCAAATTCTTCATCATTTACCGCGTTTTCGCCCTGTGTTTGCCCCGCAAACACCCCAATAGGCTGTGTGTGCGCCCCTGAATTTTCCAACATTTTAACAGATTCATCAGCGCACACACTCCTTTTTTCTGAATGCGCGAAAACTCTTGCAAAATCAGCTTTTAAGTCTGCAAAATCAATCAGCCAATCGCCCATATTTTGCCAACTCAAAATATCATGCGGTGGCAATTTCGCGTAAATGCCTTCTTCCAATGCGTCTGTAATGTCGTAGCCATCAGGCAACACACCTACATCGGGCAGCTTCACAAACGCGCAATCGCAACCCAATTCGGTCAATTTTTCAGCCACACCCATCATGGCTTTCATGCCGCCCTGCTTGTATTTGTGCAAAAATGGCGCATTGTCTTCCGTCATACCTGATTGAATTTGCTGATTATTGGGTTTAATGCGTTTGCTGTCTGCGTCTGCCCATAAAATCACGCGTCGACCCGCGAGCGGCGACCAGTCTGATTTGTCCCACGCATTGCAGCCGCCATGCCATGTTACTGCCACTACACCCAATTCAGCATAGTGAGCAGCTTGTTTGCATTTTTCCCCTTCCACGACCAGCACGATTTTATCTGGATTTTGCGCCAAGACTTCCAAACCATAAAGCGGGCGCAAACCGTCCCAGCATTTGTATTGCCAGCCGTTTGTGTTTGTTTTACTGTCGTGGCAAAACGTGTATGGCAAATCCACTTTGCGACCGTCCGAGCCGATAAACCGACCCACGCCACCCAAAATACGCCCCTGTTCATCTCTGAAAACGTGTTTCATAACAGGGTATTCGCCTTTTTTATCATTGCGATATTTATGAAAGAAAGTCATTGACTTTAAAGCATAATCAGGCACAGGCACAATCGGCGTAAAGCGGTTTTCAGGCTGCTTTTTGACAGGTTCGGGCAAAGGTTTCGCTGTGAATGTTTTGCCGTTTTCGCTTACCGACAAACCCAACGCGTCTGCCATCAATTCTTTGGCTTCTACAAACGAGCAGCCATACACCGCCATTACCAAATCAAACGGGCTTGCGCCATCAGGCTGGCATTGGTTACAAATCCAAGTGCCTGAATTTTTATGATTGGTATAGCGGTAGCGGTCTGTACCGCCACAATTTGGGCAGGGCTGATGTTTGCCATTCAACAAATCATTTGGCACACCTACGCGCTCTAACAAAGTCGTCCAATTGCCGCCTACGGCTTGCTCAATGTCTTGTTTTGAGATTTTATTATTCATAATCAACTCTCTAAAATTTCAGGCTGCCTGAAAAAAGGCAACAAAAAGACCTGCCCCCCCCAATTCAGGGATTGGGCAGGCATAAAATCCAGCAGGGTCAAAAAATGGCTGGAACAGGGTAAACTTAAACTATCTACTCATTTTCCATCTGCATAATAGATTGATGATATTCAAAAATCTCTTTATGCCGTCTTGAAAATGGGGTCTGATTTAACCCTGCGATAATGCGGCTGATGGTTGGTTGAGGGACTTTGGTTGCAATGCTAATTTCATGCTGACTTTGTCCTAAATCAATGAGTTCATTAAGTAATTGTTGTGTGGTTTTCATAAGAAATTCCTTGTCTCGCTAAATCAATGCAAATATGATAATTCATTTTTAAATTACAGTCAATTCAATAACGAATTATTTAATGCGGTTATTGATACGTTACCGTATCATTGAGCTTTCATTTAGAGCATTTTTGACTGAATAAAAAGGTTTTATTATGAGTACTCAAAAAATTAGTGTTGCGGGAAAAAATTTAGCTTATTTGATGGAGAGGCAAGGTTTTAATGCAACATCATTAGTAGCTGAAATTAAAAAAGAAAATCCAAATTCAAAAGCAAATCAACCAACGCTTTTTAGAATTATCACAGGAGAGACCGAAGACCCAAAAGAAACCAGCTTACAGCCATTTGCGGATTATTTTGGCGTAGAAGTTGCAGATTTGAGAATGAGAGATTTAACAACTGCCAGCCATTCTAATACTTTACCAATCATGGGCTTACACGGTAGAATACCAATTATTGATTGGAAAAATATTCAAGATTGGATTTCTATGGAGCATAATGCAATAACAATTCAAGAATGGCGAAGTACAACACGGCGGCACGGCAAAAATACATTTGCCTTAAGGGTGGCAGGTATTAGTATGTTAAATTATGGGCATCGTGAATCATTTGAAGATAATGATGTTATTTTAGTAGACCCTGATAAAACTGCGGTAAATGGCAGTCTTGTAATTGTACAAATTGATGACACAAAAGGATTTACTTTTAGAAAGTTATATATTGAAGGTGATAAAATGTATTTATACGCATTAAACCCCAACTGGAATCCGTTAATCATGGAATTAAACGATTTCAGTATGATTAAAGGTGTTGTTTTTGAAAAACAAGTTGATTTTTAAATTCGCTTTATAATAAAAAACCCGCTCTTATGCTTCAAGAGTGGGTTTTTTTATTGTTAATTCAATCTATTAATTCAGTTTTGAATTAAATTATCCAATTCTGTATTGAATTTTGTAATTCAATATCGTATCATTCGGGCATTGCATTTATTTCAATTAAATAAGGTAGCCTGAAATGGAAAGTATCGTAATCCAAATCCACCCATTAAAAAACATCGCACACAAGCCGATTGCCGTAGCAGAATTTGTCCCCGAACGCAAAGGCTTAGCATTTTGGCGGCGCGGCAAAGATGGTTTGTTTAGTGAATACCCCTTGCGCCCGTGCGACACGCTCAAAGAAGCGCGAACCTATATTCAACGCTGCTATTTCAACGACAAAGTGGCAACTGAAGCGACCGCATCGCGTAAAAGTAAACCGCGCCTATCGTCAGTCAAAATCAAAAAAACACAACCCGATTTATTTCAGGCTGCCTGAAACCCATTTTTTAACTTTTTTTGGAGTATGAATCATGACCCAAACTCAAATTTCCGTTAGCTCATCAACCGAGCCTGTTGCAATCAACGAAGACGACCGTGTTCATTTCAGCATTGCTCAAATGCAAAGCACACGTTTGGCAGAAGTAAAAGCTGCTTTCCCAGCTTGTCAAAATATTTTGTCTTTATTGCAACATTTGCATAGCGATTGCGCCGACCCTGAAGCTGCTACTATTTGCACACTAGAATGGATTGCAGGTGCATTGCGTGCCGCGCCCATTCAAACGCATATCGCGTTTTGTGATGGACAAGGCGCAGGTAAAACATTGTTTACCCAAGTGATTTTAAAGCCCATTTTTGGCAACAAAACGCGACTGGATATTAATGGAGCATACCTGCCTTATTTGCAATTTATTGATGAATTGCAAGGCGATTTTTACAAACAAATGGAAGAGAAAATTTTGGCTACGCCCAATACCAAATTCTACGATGGCAAGGCTTCTGCCCTGATTTTTCAAACAAATTTGCACATTCCACCATGCCCATCAAATCGTATTGTGCGTATTGCGCGCTGCAAAACGCCGTTGCCTTACGATTTGTTTAGTGAAGTTATGAGCGAAATTGAGGGCAAGGGATTGATGACATTTGCAGATTTATTACATCAAATCCGCCCCGATACGCTCCCATTGCCCAATTTAAACGCGATTTACTAACCCAAAATCAAAAGCAGCCTGAATTTTCAGGCTGCCTGAAACCCCACCCAAAGGAAAAAATCATGACAGACTTTCTGATTTGGTATTTCAATTTAACTGCATTACAAGCCGTTGAATTTATGTTTAAAGCATTGTTATTGATGATTTTATTTAGTTTGCCTGTGATTGCAGCATACGCGGTATTTCGCCGTTTTGTCCACGCCCAAAACCATTCAGACAGCCTGAAAACCCATTCTGAATTTGCGGAAACTGAATCATGAGCTTAAAAGAAAAATTTGCCGCGAAAAAAGCCAAAAAAGAAAACGACTGGGCGCGTAAACAAAGCAAAACCATCATTACAGGCAAACCACGCACAGGTCGCACAGCCCATGAAATCGCTGCTTTCCGCAAAATGCGCGAAATGGAACGCGAGCGGCTGCAGAGCGGTACGCCACACAGCGAAGCGGAAATCGCCGAAATCGCAGCCGAAAACCGCTTTGCGCTCGCCCAAATTCGCAATGGCGAAAATCTGATTCACGCCATTGGAAATTATGAAAAATTGGCGCGAAATATGATGGTATTCGCTAAACTGTTTGAAAGTAAACGGCTTTTACAGATTTGTGAAACCGCGCAGACAGCCTTAAAGTGCCAGCCTATCGCTACCATGCCCCTGATTGAATTGGACGAATGGACACAAGTGTTTATGCGCGAACTGATTAGCAAGGAAGCGGCGGATATTGTTAGCCAATACTGTACGGCGGTTCAAATGGCTCTGTATGTGATTGATTATAATAAACATGGAATCAAAGTATTGGACGCGATGAAAGCCATTCAAAAAGGTGCAAGCAGTCGCACGCTCGCCAAGGAATTCGGGCAGCCTGAAACGCAATTTCGCAAACTGATTTTGCAGGCTGCATTGGATTTATACCGTGTCGCAGAGTGCATTGTGCATTTAGACCCGCCGACAAAAATAGCTGATTTACGCACAGAAACATGGGACAAAGCCACAGACAGTCAATTTTTGATGGAATTTTTGCATAAATCCAAAAACTTATGGCTGCTTCCATTTGAACACCGCACGGGCATCAGCATAATCAATCACGAAAAATTTGTAGCAGATATTTTGGCGATTGAATATTTGAATAATCATCTAACTTATTCATTTTCAGAATAATTTTAAAGGGGTAAGCATGAGAAACAGAACCCAACTCAGCACCGCATTTATGCTTGCGCTTCGTTATCAAGATACGATTATCCCGCTTGCCGATGTGTGCAGCGATTATTTAACGCATTTATCGCTTAAAACAGCAAAAGAACAAGCTGCGGCACAAACGCTGCCATTCCCTGCATTCAAAGCTGCGAATAGTCAAAAAGCCGAATACTTTGTTTCCATTGAAGATTTGGCAATGTGGATTGACGCGAAAAAAGCCGAAGCCAAGCGCGAATGGGAAAAGGTCAATCATTAAATTCAGGCAGCCTGAAATTTTGGTTTCAGGCTGCCTGAAATCATTTTTGCGCCATGGCAAACGCCATCGCCTCATCAAAATCTAGCCGATTCGGGCGTGGTCGCGTTGCCATGTTTACATATCGCTGCAAAGTCTTCCAATTTTGATGTAGCGTGATTTGTTGCATTTGTGGCACGGTCAAGCCATTTTCTGCGAGCCGCGTTGCCCCCTCATGCCGCAAATCGTGAAAACATAAATCTTGAATATTCAAAGTCTTGCAAGCAGTTGTGAATGCTTTGCTAATGGCGCGTGGGTCGCCACCAATTAAATAATCAGGCGATAAACCCAGTTTCGCCATGCGCCCACGAATTTCACTGCTCGCCAGCGTATCAATCACGGTTAATGTATCATCGCGCACTAAAAATGTATGATGATTGCCTTTGCTGCCGCGCGGGTGTTTCATGTCGCGTACCAGCCATTCTTGATGTTCTCGGTCAAAATCAGCCCATTCTAGGCGACAAATTTCCCCTTCACGGCGGCATGAGTAAATCGCAAACCAAATAATTAAGTGCATTGGATACTTACATCGCCCCCAGTGTTTTTGCCAGCTTTGGTAGAAATACGCGGTTAATTGTAATAGCTCGTCGCGTGTTGGTAAACGTGTCCGCTCGTCGGCGCGACTAATCAGGCGACTACGGCGCAAGCCTTCTATTGCCATATCCAAATTTTGCCAATCTACCGCCAATCCCCACACAAAATAAGCGTGTTTTATTAAAGCGCGTAAATGGTGCAAATCATGCTCTACGGTTGCGCCCTTTACTGCTAAAATTCCCTTTTCAGGCTGCCCATTGCGCCGCAAAATGGCAAATTCGGCAATATCCGACCGCCGCAAACGATTGAGCCGAATATCGCCAATCGGAAAATTTGCCATAAATTCAAGCGTTGATGATTTGGTTCGTCCGAATTGCCCTTCATGTTCTTGATTGTAGCGTTGTATTGCTTCGCGCAAAGTAGGGAAAACTTCACTTTTTCGTTTGCCGTCCAATAAAATATCGGGATTGGCTTCAATTTCTGCTTCGCGCCTTTTCAACCAAGCAACCGCAAGAATACGTTTACTGAATGTTCGGCTCTCGCTAAAATTGGGATAACCTATTTTTTGTATGCGAATTTGGGCGCGGTAAACAATTTCGCCCGATGGATTTTTTCGTTTGATGATACTGCCCATTTTACACCTGTTTTCCTGTTCAAAAATGGTGTAAATATGGTACATGAAATATCCCCGAATATCCTTTTAAGTCGCTGAATATCGGTAAATATCGCCTAATTTTTTTGAATAATGTGTAATTAAAACAACATAGTTATTGAAAATAAACGAGAAATCTCTTTACACTCGCGGCTATGTGCGCTGGGGAAGAGATTAGTTGGTCGGTTCAAGTATAGTGAATTCAATTTAAACCAGTACAGCGTTGCCAGCTCCCTTATGTACTATGTGTACACGGCGGTCGCTGTCGCCTTGTCCTGATTTAAATTGAATCCACTATATAAATTAAATTGCAGCCTGAAAATTATTTTTCAGGCTGCCTTTCAGTACACGATAACTATATGTAGGGTGCGTATTACGCACCAAAATACCCAATATTTTTAATGATTTGATGCGTGGTACGCACCCTATATTTTGAGTGTTGGTAAAAATTGTCGTGTACTGTAAGGCTGCCTGAAACCGCTTTGTTTTTCATAGCAAAGCGGTTTCATTCACTCATCATTATGCAAACGATTTTGCGCGGTATCGTATACCGCATTGCGTTCACGTTTGCCAACCGAAATCACGCTAACCACAATCACGTTATCATCAACATGATACACCAAACGATAACCTGCGCGGCGCAATTTAATTTTGTAGCAATCAGGCATATTGTGCAAAGCAGCAGATGGCACACGCGGATTTTCCAAACGCCTTGCCAACACATTTTTAAATTGTTGCTTAATGCTGTTGTCCAATTTATCCCATTCGCGCTGTGCTGATGGGTAAAATGCCAGTTCATAGCTCATCTAAATTTACCTTGACACTTTTTTCGTTGTTCATGCGCTGGCGCACGATTTCGGCATCTTCCAAGTCTTCCAAATAATCCATTAATTGCTCATAATAAGCGGCTGGCACCAAATAGGCTTCGGGGCGATTGTGGTTCAACACCGCCACTGCGCCCACTGCTTCATTTATGATAGTGGCATAATTGCGTTTTAAATCAGTAACACTCACAGCATAATCGGCTAAAACGGCATTCATCATCATTGCTCCTATTTGAAAAATAATGCTTTATTTTATGTCTAATTTCATGTGTTGAACAGTGTTTTTTTAGGTGCTAAAGATGTTCAGGCTGCCTTTCAGTACACGATAAAAATAACAGTAGCGCATCAAATTTACCACAATATTTAAATTATTCAGCGTACTTGGTGCGCACGGCGCATCCTACATTTTCTACACTTTCAGGCAGCCTGAAAACCAAAAAACACACGGAAAACGGTATTCCGTGTGTTTTTTAATTTAATTACATCGCCCCATCATTTTGCAACAGCGTAAATAGGGGAACGTGATTTTCGCGGATTTTTTTGCCGCCGTCCAAATCGGTAAATTCCAAAATCGCGCAGGCTTCCACCACATTGCCGCCCAATTTGCGAATCAGCTCCACGCCCGCCAACATCGTGCCGCCTGTCGCCACCAAATCGTCCACCAGCAAAACGCGGGCGGCTGGTTGAATTGCGTCTGTGTGGATTTCTACGGTGGCGTTGCCGTATTCCAGTTCGTAGGTTTGCGAAATGGTTTCATAGGGCAATTTGCCTTTTTTGCGAATGGGGACAAAACCCACGTTCAATTGATACGCCAACGCCGCGCCAATAATAAAACCACGCGCGTCCAAACCCGCCACCACATCAATTTTCTGCCCCATATAACGATAAGTCAGCAAATCCACCAGTAAACGGAAATATTCTGGGCTTTGCAACACGGTGGTGATGTCGTGAAACAAAATGCCTTCTTTGGGGAAATTGGGGATTTTGCGGATTTTTTCGGCGAGCGCGTCCACGCCCATCACGTCTGGGTGATACATCATTTTGTTGATTTTCCTTGTTAATTTGGTTTTCAGGCTGCCTGAAAGGTTTGCAATAAATCACGGAATACATTGGGGTCTTTGATAAACGTCAATTCCCCTGCGGCTGGAAAATGAAAATCCAGCAAACGCGACACCCAAAAACGCACACAAGCGGCGCGATGGGCGGTGTTTAAATAGGTTAATTCGTCTGCGGTAAGTGGGCGTACGCTTTGGTAACCGTCCATAAAGGCTTGTTTTAATTGCGTATCCAATTTATTGTTTGCCAAACGCGCCCAATCGTTTACCGCAATCGCCAAATCATAAACGAAGCTGCCTTGACACGCATAATAAAAATCAATAAAACCAGCCACTTGTTCGCCATCTAATAAAACATTGTCTTTAAACAAATCGGCGTGAATAATGCCACTTGGCAAATGATGGTCTGGGTTTTGCGCTAAAAATTCAATTTCTTTATTTAATAAATCAAGGTCTTGGGAATCTAAATAGGGAGCTAATTTGGCTGCGCTGGTTGTCCACCAATCGGCGTGGCGTGGGTTGTCCATTTTTTCAGGGAAAGTTGTGCCTGCCAAGTGCATTTTGGCTAACATTGCGCCCGTGCTGTGGCATTGTGCGGTGGTGGGGCTGGCGGTGTCGCGTCCGCTTAATTTGCTGACGATACAGGCGGGTTTGCCTGCCAATTGTGCGTCAAATTGTCCGTTGATTTGGGCGATGGGGGCGGGGCAAGCCACACCGTTTTCGCTTAAATTTTGTTTTAATTTAAGAAAAAAGGGCAATTCGTGCGCTTGCAAGGCTTCAAACACGGTTAAAACGTAAGTGCCTGATGTGGTGTGCAAAAAATAATTGCTGTTGGTGATGCCTTGTGCGATGCCTTGCAGGGATTGAAATTCGCCGATGGCGTAGTGTGTGAGCAGTTGGCGCATTTCATCGTCAGATACGCTGGTGTAAACGGACATATTGGGCTGCCTGAAAAAAGGGTTAATCAAATCAATGAATAAATTTTAACAAATTTCAGGCAGCCTGAAACGCTTTTTTTCGGTTTTCAGGCTGCCTGAAATATGTTCCCTCCCTCGTCTGGCGGGGGAGGGCTAGGGTGGGGGTGGTTCGTGGAGTAAGGTAAGTGTCTGTTTATCCAAAAATTTCCCCCACCCTAACCCTCCCCCATTGAAGACGGGGGAGAGGACAGATGGATGAAAATTGAAAAATCAACCTTCCCATTGCCAATGGTTTTTCCATGCGCCAATCACGGCGTTGGGGTATTTGTCGCTGCCCAAACTGCCGTTATAACGCGCTAATGCATTGCGGATATTGCCATTTTCTAAATTATTGTATTGGCGCAAAATGGTGCAGCCGTAACGCAAATTGGTACGCACATCAAATAGGTTATGGTTTTCCTTGCCAATGTATTTTTGCCAAAACGGCATGACTTGCATTAAACCTTTTGCGCCCACGCCACTGACCGCGTATTGGCGGAAACCGCTTTCCACTTCAATCAAGCCGAGAATGAGTTGTACGTCCAAATCGGCGCGGGTGGCTTCGTATTGAATATAGGTAAGCAAACGGCGGCGTTCCAATTCGCTGCCTTTGACAAATTGCGACAGGCGCACCGACATTTCATTGAGCCAGCGTTGTCCGTCCGCCGCATGGGCAAACACCAAACGCGGCGGGCTGGCGTGATCCACCGAGCTACGCATCACGCTGGCAACGTCATCGGCGAGCGTTTCTTCGCGTTGTGCGCCAGCGAGCGCGATGTGGGGAAAGGCAAGGGCTGCGCTGCCTGAAATCAGCAGGTGGCGGCGAGTCAGGTTGATTGTGTTCATTGTGATGATTTTTCTGCTTAAATGGAAAACAGGGATAATTTTAGCGTTTTTCAGGCAGCCTGAAAAGTGATTTTTTATATAAAATCAATAAAATAGCTAATATGAAAATCCGTTCAATATGGGCAATTCATGCTTTAAGCAAATGCGATTTTTTTCAAATACATACCCAATCCATACAATATTACGCCACCGCCGCCCAAAATAAAAAACACCACGCCTTTTTTCCGCGCATTCGGGCAAGCCCAATACACCGCCAAACTGAAACTGAAAAACAATGCCACCGCCACCCATTTCATTTGTGGCGTGTTGCTGTAGCGGTCAAGCGTATAGGTTTCGGTGAGCATAACGTACATTTGCAGCAGCACCGCCGACACCAGCAACACAATTCCACTTAATAAACAAAGCAATGCCCAATCTAAAGTTGTCATCTTGTTCTCACTTTTTTCAGGCTGCCTTTTTTGTAGGGTGCGTATTACACACCAAAATGCCATGTTATTTGAATCATTTGGTGCGTGGTACGCCCCCTACGATTTTCAGGCAGCCTGAAAATATTTATTGTTGATGATACTGGCGCGACAATTCATGCACCGCGTCCACCAAAATTTTGGCGTGTTCGGGGTCGGTGTGTTGGTTGATGCCGTGTCCCAAATTGAAAACGTGTCCTGTGCCGTGTCCAAATTCGCCCAAAATGCGGCTGACTTCGGTGCGGATATTCTCGGGCGAACCAAACAGCGCGAATGGGTCAAAATTGCCTTGCAAAGCGACTTTGTTGCCCACACGCGCTCGGGCTTGTGCCAAATCGGTCGTCCAATCCAAGCCCAACGCGTCTGCGCCACAATCTGCCAAATGTTCCAGCCACTGACCGCCGCCTTTGGTAAACACAATCACAGGCACTTGGCGACCTTCGTTTTCGCGTTTTAATCCGCTTACGATTTGTTTCATGTATTGCAAGCTAAACTCACGGAATGCGGTGTGGCTCAACACGCCACCCCAAGTGTCAAAAATTTGTACTGCTTGTGCGCCGTGTGCGATTTGCTCGTTCAAATAGGCGGTTACGGCTTGGGCGTTCACGTCCAAGATTTTGTGCAGCAAATCGGGGCGGCTGTACATCATGGATTTGATGGTGCGAAATTCTTTGCTGCCACCGCCTTCCACCATATAGCAAGCCAAAGTGAACGGGCTGCCTGAAAAACCAATCAAAGGCACACGCCCATTCAAAGCCTTGCGAATGGACGCCACCGCGTCAAACACATAGCGCAAATTCTCCATATCAGGCACACGCAACTGGCTCACAGCTTGTTCATTTTGAATGGGATTTTGAAACTTTGGTCCTTCGCCCGCTTCAAAATACAAACCCAAACCCATTGCGTCTGGCACGGTCAAAATGTCGGAAAACAAAATCGCCGCGTCCAAATCAAAGCGTTCAAGCGGCTGAATGGTTACTTCGGTTGCCAATTCGGTGTTTTTGCACAAATCCAAAAAACCGCCTGCTTGGGCGCGTGTTGCGCGGTATTCGGGCAAATAGCGTCCTGCTTGGCGCATCATCCAAATGGGGGTGTATTCAACGGGTTGGCGCAACAGGGCGCGTAAGAAAGTATCGTTTTGTAAAATGTTTGCCATAAGGGTAACTCGTTTGATGGATAAATTTTGTTGGATAGTTAAAGTAGCGTGATTATATAGTTAAAATGGGTTTCAGGCTGCCTTTTAGTACACGACAAGAATAACAGTAGGGTGCGCACGGCGCACCAATCACAACACAATATTTAAATGATTCAGTCATTTGGTGCGCACGGCGAACCCTACATTTGGGCGATTGGAAAAATTGTTGTGTACTGTCAGGCAGCCTGAAATGTTTAAATATGTTAAAATCCGCCCCAATTTTTAATCACACCAAATTCAAGGAAAAACACATGATTTCTACCAATAACATCACCATGCAATTTGGCGCAAAGCCTTTATTTGAAAACGTTTCCGTGAAATTTGGCGAAGGCAACCGCTACGGCTTAATTGGCGCAAACGGTTCAGGCAAATCCACGTTTATGAAAATTTTGGGCGGCGATTTGGAGCAAACAAGCGGCGAAGTGGCGATTGAACACGGCGTACGCTTGGGTAAATTGCGCCAAGACCAATTCGCCTACGAAGAAATGCGCGTATTGGACGTGGTGTTGATGGGACACAGCGAAATGTGGGCGGCGATGACCGAACGCGATGCGATTTACGCCAACCCAGAAGCCACCGATGAAGATTACATGAAAGCGGCTGATTTGGAAGCAAAATTTGCCGAATACGATGGCTACACCGCCGAAGCCCGAGCAGGCGAATTGTTGCTGGGCGTGGGCATTGAAGAGAATTTGCACAACGCCACCATGGCGGAAGTCGCCCCTGGTTTTAAATTGCGCGTGTTGCTGGCGCAAGCCCTGTTTTCCAAACCCGATGTGTTGCTGCTGGACGAGCCGACCAATAACTTGGACATCAACACCATTCGCTGGCTGGAAAATATGTTAAATCAATATGATAGCACCATGATTATCATCAGCCACGACCGCCATTTCCTGAACGAAGTTTGCACCCACATGGCGGATTTGGACTACAACACCATTACCATCTACCCTGGTAATTACGATGATTACATGTTGGCAAGCGCACAATCACGCGAACGCGCTTTGAAAGACAATGCCAAAGCCAAAGAAAAATTGCAAGAATTACAAGAATTTGTGGCGCGATTTTCTGCGAATAAATCCAAAGCGCGTCAAGCCACTTCGCGCTTGAAACAGGCGGACAAAATCAAGGCGGAAATGGTGGAAGTGAAACCTTCTACGCGCCAAAATCCCTATATCCGCTTTGAAACGGACGAGAAAAACAAATTGCACCGTCAAGCGGTGGAAGTGGAAAACTTGTCCAAATCTTTTGATAACACTTTGTTTGAAAAATTGAATTTCATTTTGGAAGCAGGACAGCGTTTGGCGATTATTGGCCCAAACGGTGCGGGTAAATCCACTTTGTTGAAATTGCTGGCTGGGGCGTTTGACGCGCAATATTCTGATGTGCAAGCCGATTCAGGCAGCATTAAATGGGCTGAAAAAGCCACCATCGGCTATTATCCTCAAGACCACGAAAACGATTTTGACGTGGAAATGGATTTGACCCAATGGATGCGCCAATGGGGACAAGAAGGCGATGATGAGCAAGTGATTCGCGGTACTTTGGGGCGTTTGCTGTTTGGCGGCAACGATGTGGTCAAGCAAGTGAAAGTGTTGTCGGGTGGCGAAAAAGGGCGCATGCTCTACGGTAAGTTGTTGCTTTTGAAACCGAATGTGCTGATTATGGACGAGCCAACCAACCACATGGACATGGAAAGCATTGAATCGCTGAACATGGCTTTGGAAAAATACAAAGGCACCTTGATTTTTGTGTCGCATGACCGCCAGTTTGTGTCGTCTTTGGCTACGCAAATCATTGAGTTAGATGGCAAAGGTGGCTATGAATATTATCTGGGCGATTATGAAAGCTATTTGGATAAAAAAGGTTTGAACGGCTAAATACCGTGTGAATAAAAAATAGGCAGCCTGAAACGGAAAATCGGTTTCAGGCTGCCTAATTGATTGATTAATTTATTATTTGCAAGAAATACCCAACATTTTCTCGCCCGACAATTTAACCGTGCAAACAGTCGCATTGCTGCCTGAAATTTTCGCATTGTCGCCGTCTTTGGCGATGGTCAAAGGCTCTTTCACGCCCATTGCCATAGCAGTTTTGGCGATGTTTTGTGTTAATGCGGCGGGCAAATTGGCGGTATTGCTGGCGATTTGTGGTTCTTTTTCGGCGGCAAATGTGTGTGCGCTCGCACCCAAAGCTAATACAGCAATCATTTTAATCATTGATTTTGTGAAGTTTTTCATGGTTTACATTCCTGTGTGTTTGTTTATTTTCTACCCACACTATACTGTACTTTGTGATATTTTGGGAATATTTAACCTAATTTGCACAAAAAATTACCTAACTGTTGTTTTACCGCGAATGTGTTTGTCAGCAAATCTTCGTGCGCCGCGCCCAATAAATCGCATTCCATCAATAAGATATGCTTAGGGCGGCTACTATGCAAGCTGGCGCGAATGCAGGCAGCCTGAAAGGGAATATTGTGTTTTTTGGCGAATGTGGCAGCGCGTTGATTAGCTAATTTCAATACGGGTAACTGACTGATTTCCATATGAAATATACGCACATTCAGCACCAAAATGCGTGCAGCAAACCAATCGGCTTCTTCCGTGAAATGTGTGGGGCTGGGCTGGTTGAAATCGTGGCGTTGTGCGGCAATCAGGGTGGCGATGGCACGAATTTCGGGCAACATGGCTTCGCAAATACTGTCGGGGTGTGCAAAAGGGGCAGCGAGCAAATCGGTGCGATGAGCATTGCCATTGGTAATCAAGCTGCATTTGCGCAACGCGGTTGGTATTGGATGGTGTGGGATAATTTGGGGCAATGCGTTCATGATGTTGTCCTTGCAATTTTAAATATTTGGGATTTTTAAATTGCGGCGGCAATCATGTTGCACGAATAAAAAAAACCGCCGCAAATGAATTTGGGGCGGTCGGATGGAGACATAAACAATGAAGTTTACGCGCACACAATATCGTACCGCACCGAGATGCGATACCAATACCAAGCGTGTACACGAATTGTCTTCATGGTTGTTATCCTTGAAAGAATGGGAAAAAATGATGTAGCTAACTATAGTGGATAGAATGTGGCATTGTCAAGCTTTTTTTCAGGCTGCCTGAAATTAATTAAATAAGTCCATAATCCATTGGACAAATTTCAGCAACAACGCCACGAGTTCATACAAACCTTCCACTTACACGCCCCATTTAGGCATTAAAGCGTGGGGAATGTACAATTGGTCTAAAATACGCGCCACAACAAAATTTACCATATCATCAATGGTTTGTGGTTTGTTGTAGAAACCTGCGGCAGGTGGTAAAATCACGCAGCCGTTTTGCGACAATTTCAGCATATTTTCCAAATGAATGCTGGAAAGCGGCGTTTCGCGCGGCACAATTACCACAGGGCGGCGTTCTTTGATGGACACATCGGCGGCGCGTTCAATCAAATTTTCAGACAAGCCGTGTGCAATTGCGGCAATCGTACCCATGCTGGCAGGGCAAACCACCATTGTGTCCGCCACATTATTGCCTGAAGCAATCGGCGCAAACCATTCTTCACGCCCAAACACGCGCAGTTGTTCTGGGGAAACTTGATATTTTTGGCACAACATTTTTTGTGCGTCAGTAGGATTAGTGGGTAACTGCAAATCCATTTCTTGCGCGGCAACGACTTGGGCAGCCTGCGAATACACCAAATAAACACGTTTACCTGCTTTCAATAATTCTTCCAGCAAACGCACGCCATAGGGCATACCCGATGCACCTGTGAATGCCAATGTAACGGTTTGAATGCCAGAAGATTGTGAATGCTCAACTGTGGAGGCAGCCTGAAACGTACCGATGGGCGCAACAAATTCGCCGTTTTCATGATTAAAATCCATCCAACCTGTTGGTTTATTCATGCCTTTTTCTAATTTAGCAGCCATACGATCGCCAATATTCAATTGCTGACCGTTGGGTTTCACGGTTTTAGCGCGTACTTGATAAAGGTAAGCGGGTTTGTCGTAACCACATTTTTTGGCTAATTTGGACACGCCACCTGCTTCACGAATGAGTTTTTCAAAATTGGCAAAACGATTATCTTGAATATCAGACATAGTGTTTCCTAAATAAAAAAGAAAATATATATTTGTTTAATAAATAAAGATGGTTAAAAAATGAGGTTTCAATCCTTAATTTAATTATAGCATATTGTTTTAAAAAATATAAATTTATTGTTTTTTTTTTTTTTTTTCAATGACTTATTTTTTGGGGTGGGTGTTGAATTATATTTAATATATGAAACAGGCAGCCTGAAATGTTTTTAGGCTGCCTGTGGTTTAATTAATTGAAATTATTGATTTTCCAGTTTGGGAATCACCGAACCTTCGCCCAATTGCACCAAACCCGTTTGTGCATAAACGCCCAATTTATTGCGCGTATCGGCAATGTCCAAATTGCGCATGGTCAATTGTCCAATGCGGTCAAGCGGTGTGAATGCGGCATTTTCCACTTTTTCCATGCTCAATTTTTCGGGGGCGTAGCTCAAATTGGGGCTTTCGGTGTTCAGGATTGAGTAGTCGTTGCCGCGACGCAATTCCAAAGTTACTTCGCCTGTAATGGCTTTTGCTACCCAGCGTTGGGCGGTTTCGCGCAACATCAAGGCTTGACTGTCAAACCAGCGACCTTGATACAGCAAACGCCCCAAACGCAAACCGTTGATGCGGTATTGCTCAATCGTGTCTTCGTTGTGAATGCCCGTCAGCAAACGCTCGTAAGTGATGTGGAACAATGCCATTGCGGGGGCTTCGTAAATGCCGCGTGATTTGGCTTCAATAATGCGGTTTTCAATTTGGTCGCTCATGCCCAAGCCGTGTCGTCCACCGATTTTGTTGGCTTCCAGAAACAAATCAACGGGATTGGCATATTCCACGCCATTGATGGCAACGGGTACGCCTTCTTCAAAACGCACGGTTACGGTTTCAGGCTGCACCTTCACATTTTCGTCCCAAAACGCCACGCCCATGATTGGCTTCACAATTTTGATGCCCGAATTGAGAAATTCCAAATCTTTCGCTTCGTGGGTTGCGCCCAACATATTGGAATCGGTGGAGTAGGCTTTTTCTACTGACATTTTGTAGTCAAAACCGTTGGCAATCAAAAATTCGGACATTTCTTGGCGACCGCCCAATTCGTCAATGAATTGTTGGTCAAGCCATGGTTTGTAGATTTTTAAGGCTGGGTTGGTGAGCAAGCCGTAGCGGTAGAAACGTTCAATGTCGTTGCCTTTGTAGGTTGAGCCATCGCCCCAAATGTGTACATCGTCTTGTTTCATGGCGGCAACCAACATGGTGCCTGTTACCGCGCGACCGAGTGGGGTGGTGTTGAAATAGGGCATACCGCCTGTGGAAACGTGGAACGCGCCACTTTGAATCGCGGCAATGCCTTCGTGCGCCAACTGTGCGCGGCAATCAATCAGACGCGCGACTTCTGCGCCATATTGTTTGGCTTTTTCTGGAATGGCGTTGTAGTCGTCTTCATCAGGCTGCCCCAAATTGGCGGTGTAGGCATAGGGGTTTGCGCCTTTCAGTTTCATCCACAATAAAGCAGCAGACGTGTCCAAACCGCCCGAAAAGGCGATGCCGACTTTTTGTCCTGTGGGGAGATTTTGTAAAATGGTGCTCATAAATTTTTTCCTTGTTTTGAAATAATCAATTTGTTTTCAGGCTGCCTTGCAGTAAAGGACAAAAATCTTTCAGGCTGCCTACAATCTGTTCCCTCCCATGCTGGCGGGGGTTAGGGTGGGGGTGGCTCGTTGATTTTCAGAAAAATAAATTTGTTTTCATAGATTTTCCCCCACCCTAGCCCTCCCCCGTTATGGACGGGGGAGGGGACAGATAGCTGGTAAAATTAAAAATTGTCGTGTACTAAAAGGCAGCCTGAAAAACAGATTGAGACTATAAAACGCTATTATTGTCTGAATTGTTCTATTCGTAAAGATTGGTTTACATAAGTGATTTTCAGGCTGCCTGAAAAATTAGGCACATAAATTGCTTGAATTATTTATATAATCAATATGATGATATGATTTTTGCTTGAGAAATTTTGTGTTTTCGCGCAAAATATCGTTTCCAAACTAGCCATCAGGATGCGCCCATTATGACAACCCACATTGATAATGTAATTGAAAAACAGCTTGTATACATGATGAGTGATGAACAAGCGGTTTTGCTTGCCTATGCTGAACAGGGTGACGAAGTGTTGATGATTGATGAAACAGGGCAATCCATTTACGATGCTGCCGCTTCTGCCGATGAAACAGGTGCATGGATTTTTTTAAGCAATGCGATTAATAGCGACAGCATGTATAGCGATTGGCAACAAAATCCGTCTGTATCGCACGATATGCCCGATGATGTGGCTTTAGGTGTGCCTGAAAAATCAGAGCAAATGAGTTTGACGACCAAATGGTTGTTAGGCAGTTTGGCGACCATGGGTGCGTTTGCTTTAGGGGCAGCAGCAGATGGTGGTGGTCATCACGATGAAACAGATATTGTGCCACCCATGAATTACTCCGTGCCACAACCCAAAGCTTTAGTAAGACAATTTTCCGCCGCCGAAAACCCCATTAATCCAAATGAACGCGCCCCTGTAGTACAAGCAGAAGAGCCCCAAGTCGCTCCATCTGCGCCCGAATCCACAACGCAAAGCGAGCCATTATTGAATTTGGCGCAGGGCAGCAAAACATCGGCTTTGTTGGCAACAGATTTGGATTTATTAACCACATTGCCCGAAATAAATGAAACGGTGCGTTATGCTGAACAATCTTTGAATCCATTGGCAGATGTATTGGGCGATTTGGATAATAAAAGCGTGGGCAATGTGATTTAAATAAAATTTATATAATTCATATAATTCAGGCAGCCTGAAAATCAATTTTCAGGCTGTCTGAAATTTTTTTTTATTTCAACAAGGCAATCGCCGCCGACCCCACCGTTAAATACACCACCGTATTCAACAAGGTAATCAAACCGCCATACCAATAAATCTCACGCGTTTGCAAATAGCCACTTCCCACAAACAACACATTCGCGCTTGAACCTTGTGGCGTGATACACGAATTAAAATTGGTCGCCATCAACAACATCATCGCCAACATGGTGCCGTCCACCCCAGCATTCAAACCAACACTTAAAAATACGGCAAACAATGCCATCATTTGCGCCGTTTGGCTCACGAAAAAGTAGTGAATCAACACATAACCCACCACCAGCGAAATATACACCACCGTTGGCGATAAACCCGCCACTTCATTCGCCAAAATATTGCCCAGAAACGTCATAAAACCTGTGGCATTCAAACCAGCACTCAAAGCATACAACAAAGCAAACCAAATAAACGTAACCAATGCCGTGCCTTGTTGTTTCAAATCCTCATCGGAAAATGCTTTGCCAATCAATAAAATCGCCAAACCTAAAAACGCTACTGCCGTGCGCTCCACCAAAATTACGCCGTCTAATAATTGGTTTAATTGGTCGGTAAATGCCCAACCCAATACGAGAAACACAAATACCCCAGCCGTTAATTTTTCCATGTGCGACATTTTGCCCAATTCCGCCAAACGCTGTTTTGCTATTTCGGGTGCGTTGGGGGTATTTTTGATTTCGGGTGGACAAATTTTGTAAATAAAATAAGGAAGTATCGCAAAACCAACCATAGATGGTATCACGGCATAAATAAACCAGTCGCCATAACTAATTTGTATACCCAAATCGCCCGCCATTTTCGCTCCCGCTAAATTGGCAGCCATTGCGGTGATCCACATGGTAGATGAAATACTCAAGCCACCCATAGACACCATCATCAGATAATTACCCAAACGTTTACGCGTGGCTTCATCGGGATTGGATTGTGCATCATGCGCCAAAGATAGGGCAATCGGGTACAATACGCCTGAACGCGCTGTATTACTGGGAAAAGCAGGGGCAATTAACATATCAGTAGCCATAATCGCATAGCCCAGCCCCAAACTGGATTTGCCAAACCATTTAATCATATACAGCGCAATGCGTTCCCCTAAACCCGTTTTAATCACCACGCTGGAAATCAGGAAAGCAATAATAATCAATAAAATAAAACTTTCAGAAAAACCAGCAAAAGCGGCTTTGGTAGACAGAGTGTTACTCATAATGACCACCACAGTCGCTAAAATAGATGCAGCAAGAATAGACGTGGCTTCCAGCACAATCAACGCAATCGCACTCAAAAAGGCAATGGCAATGTGCCATGCTTCAGGTTTCAAACCTGTGGGCGGTGGTGTGAACCACAAGACGGTGGCAATCAGCAGCACCAGTATGAATTTAATGGTATTTTTCATGTTTGCTCCAAAATTTTTTGTAAATAATCTATATTTGTGTACGCTGTCATCTGTTTCAGGCAGCCTGAAAAATATTACGCCTAATTACATCAATCAGTCATCAAAATTTTATGAATAAAGTGAATCATAAATCAGAAATAATTGAACAATTAAAACATTTTCGTTTAATTTTGTCGCCCATGGCAGGGATTACCGACAAGCCATTCAGGCAGCTTGCCAAACAACACGGCGCAGACTACACCGTCAGCGAAATGCTGACCAGCGACCCGACTTTACAAAACACGCGCAAAACCACGCAACGCAGCGACCATTCGGGCGAACAAGGCTTGATTGCCGTACAAATCGCAGGCAGCGACCCCGCGCAACTTGCCGCCGCCGCGCAATTTCATGTGGGGCAGGGCGCACAAATCATAGACATCAACATGGGTTGCCCCGCGAAAAAAGTCTGCAATGTGCTGGCAGGCAGCGCATTGTTGCAAAACGAAAAATTGGTAGATGATATTTTGAATGCGGTGGTACAAGCCGTTGATGTGCCAGTAACTTTGAAAACGCGCTTGGGCTGGGACGATGAACACAAAAACATCATGACCATTGCGAAAATGGCGGAACGCGCTGGGATTGCCGCGCTTGCCATTCACGGTCGCACGCGCACACAAATGTACAAAGGCGAAGCGCAATACGATTTAATCCGCCAAGTGAAACAAGAACTTCCCATACCCGTATGGGCGAATGGCGACATCGCATCGCCACAAAAAGCCGCGCAAGTGTTGGCGGATACAGGTGCGGACGGCATTTTGATTGGGCGTGGGGCGCAGGGCAATCCGTGGATTTTTGGTGATGTGAAATTTTATTTGGAAACAGGCACTTTGCCGCCACCTTTGCCGTTTCAGGCAGCCTGCGACACGATTTTGGCGCATTTACGCGCCATGCACGATTTTTATGGCGAAGTCGGTGGCGTGCGGATTGCGCGTAAGCACATTGGCTGGTATTTGGCGAATTTGCCCGATGGCGAAGATTTTCGCAAACAAATCAATAAAATAGATCATGCCAATCAACAATTTGACACGCTGGCTGAATTTTTGCGCCAACAAAGTGAACAATTTGAATTTTGGCAACGGGACTATTTTCAGGCTGCCCATTTGACTTGATATTATCTTTTATGAGATAATTTAATAATTAATTAAAATCAATCATTTGATGGAGTTTAATGATGAATATGGTAAAGAATAAATTTAATCTATTTGAATTTAAATCACTACTATCTATATTACTATTTACTACATTGTTTGCATGTGTTGAGCAAAAAGCACAAACCCAATCCACCGACCAAACAGACAAAAAAGCTTCCTCTCCTCAAATCAAGCCAGCTTCTGCCGCCACAACATCGCAACAAGAAAGCGTATTGGTTGGCACAGAATTGAATTTCCCACCATTTGGTTTTAAAGACCAACAAGGGCAACCTACTGGTTTTGAAGTGGATTTATTAAAAGAAATTGCACAAGTGGAAAATTTAAATTTGCAATTTGTGCCATTGCAACGCGATAAATTCGTTGAAGGTTTGCAAAGTAAACAGTATCGCCTTGCCACCGCCGCCATTGTGATTAACAAAGAACGCAGCGACCAAGTGGATTTTTCCGATGCCATTTTAAATTATGACCGTGAAATTTATTTGTTGGACAATGAAAAAAATCACCATCTGAAAACCGTTGCCGATTTTAAAGGCAAAAAATTGGCAGCCAGCCGTTCATTCAACACGGCGCAAGATATTGTGGGTTCGGCAGATAATGTGATTAAAAAGGACACTTTCTATTTGGCACTCAAAGCCATGTATCAAGGCGAGGTGGACGGCACTTTGGGCGACAGCCGTGTGTTGGAATATTTCATTAAGCAATCGCCTGAAATCAAAACGCGCAAAATTTCATTGGGCGAACAAAAACGTGATTTGGCTTTTGCCGTACAAAAAGGCGATGCGGCACTTTTGGCAAAAATCAATCACGGTTTGGCAACCGTTAAAAACAATGGCACTTATCAAAAATTGTTGGAAAAATGGTTTAATTAAATCATTTATTTGAAATGTCTTTCAGGTGGCGTGGCAACGTTCAGGCAGCCTGAAAGCCATTTCTCTTTTTACATTGGAGTATCACAATCATGTCAAACCCCTACCAAGCCCCCAATGAACAAGGCTTTTTTGGCGAACACGGTGGCGTGTACGTTGCCGAAACTTTAATCCCAGCTTTGCAAGAACTCGCCCAAGCCTATGCCCAAGCCAAACAAGACCCTGAATTTTGGGCAGAATTTCACCGCGATTTGGCAAACTATGTCGGTCGCCCCAGCCCCGTTTACCATGCGGCAAGGCTGTCTGAAAAATTGGGTGGCGCACAAATCTGGCTTAAACGCGAAGATTTGAACCACACAGGCGCACACAAAGTGAACAACACCATCGGTCAAGCCTTGCTCGCCAAACGCATGGGCAAAAAGCGCGTCATCGCCGAAACAGGCGCAGGACAACACGGCGTGGCAAGCGCAACCGTAGCCGCCCGTTTTGGCATGGAATGCCACGTTTACATGGGCGCAGACGACATTCAACGCCAAGCCCCCAACGTGTTTCGCATGAAATTATTGGGCGCGAACGTGGTCAGCGTGGACAGTGGCAGCCGCACACTCAAAGACGCGATGAACGAAGCCATGCGCGAATGGGTGGCGCGTGTGGACGACACCTTTTACATCATCGGCACAGCAGCAGGACCCGCACCCTATCCCGAAATGGTGCGCGATTTCCAATGCGTGATTGGCAACGAAGCCAAAGAACAAATGCTCAAAGCCATAGGCAGGCAGCCTGATGTCGCGGTGGCTTGCGTGGGTGGCGGCTCAAACGCGATTGGTTTATTTTACCCTTATATTTCAGAAACTTCGGTGCGTTTGGTGGGCGTGGAAGCAGGCGGACACGGTGTCCACACCCCAGACCATGCCGCGCCCATTACATCTGGCGCACCGATTGGCGTGTTGCACGGTTTCCGCAGCTATTTGATGCAAGACGAAAACGGTCAAGTATTGGGAACGCATTCGGTTTCCGCAGGTTTGGATTACCCTGGTATCGGGCCCGAACACAGCCATTTGCACGATATTGGGCGTGTGGAATACCATGCCGCCAATGATGAAGCCGCTTTACAAGCCTTTGATTTATTGTGCCAATATGAAGGCATTATTCCTGCGCTGGAAAGTTCACACGCGCTGGCGTGGGCGGTGGAAAATGCCCCAACAATGCGCAAAGACCAAGTGATTTTGGTCAATTTGTCGGGGCGTGGCGATAAGGATATTAATACTGTTGCGAAATTGAAAAATATTGAGTTGTAAAAGTTTTCAGGCAGCCTGAAAGGGGAAAATCCCATTTTCAGGCTGCCTGATATTAAGGAAACATCATGTCAAACACACACTTTTTGAAAAATTTGTTGATTTTACTGCTGCCAGCCTTGTTGGTTGGTGGCTTATTAAGTATCGCTGGCGATAAGGCAGATGGTCTGAAAATTGGTTTATTGTCTCTCTGTGGTGGCGCGGTCATGCTACTGGCTTATGCCAAACACAGCAAAATTATGGCTTGGATAGCCAGCGTATGGTGGGTATTATTTGTTGCACACAGTTTAATTTTGTCTGCCAGTTGGTTGTGGTATGACAGCAGTTTGGACGCATATTTTGTTACTCAATCGCTGGCAAACACCACATTTCATGAAAGTGTGGAATTTTTGCAATTGCACGCTTTCAATTTGGTGGTGATGATGGCGGCAGTTGTGCTGACTGTATTTGCTTATGTATTTATTTTAAAAAAATACTTCAATCCAAGTTTATATCAACAAGCCAAACGTTGGCACAAAATCGTGATGTTTATTTTATTGCTCATTGGCGTTGCAGCGTGGGCAATTCGCCCCATTCGCGCACTCTCACCGCCGATTTATTGGCAAACTTATCACCATAAAATCAAAGCATTCCGCAATCAAACCGCACAGCATCAAACTTGGCAACAAAATTGGCTCAATCAAGCGCGTGAAAACGGCATTTATGATAATGTGCCAGCGCAGCAAACCATGGTTTTGGTGTTGTCTGAAAGCTTGACCAGTTTCAATTTAAGTGTGTGCGATTATCCGCGTGAAACCACGCCCGAATTGCACAAAAGGCTGCCTGAAATCCGTATTTGGTGCAATGCCTATTCGCCTTATCCGTCTACCTTAAATGCGCTCAAAGCCATGTTGACCGATGTGCCTTCTGACAATCCCGATTTCACTCCCACGCAAAGCCTACAAGCCTATGCTAAACAAGCAGGTTTCAAAACTTTTTGGTTGAGTAATCAAGACGACAGTTATTTGTCTTCTTTATTTGGCTCATTTGCCGATGTTGCGGTGTACAACAATAAGCGTAGTGGTCGCAGCAGCGTTGCCAAAGATGCAGAATTGTTGCCACATTTTCAGGCTGCCTTAAACGATGTTGCACCCAGAAAATTGATTATTGTGCATTTAATTGGCTCTCACCCAAACTATTCGGCGCGTTATTCTGCCGAATTTGCACGTTTCCCAAATTCAAATGATGCGGCGGTGGAACAAGCAGTCGCCACACAATTGCAACAAGCCAATGCAGGATTTTGGGTGAAACAGCAACGTGATGATTATGACAACAGTGTTTTGTATCAAGATTTTGTGTTATCTGAACTATTGAAATCATTGCAGCACAATCAAGCGGCAGTGCGTTCGCTGATTTTTGTTTCGGATCATGGGAATGAGGTGGGACACGAAAAAGATTTTGCAGGACACAGTCCGAAAACGCGTGCAGGTTATCGTGTGCCGATTGTGATGTGGGACAGCAGAAATATGTTGCCTACTGGTGCAGACAAAAATACGCCCATTGATGCGGCACAATTAGATGAAAATGCATTGAATTTAATGGGCATTAAATTAAAAAATGCCAATACAACTGTGATTTGGCATGAGCAAAATTACCATTTTCCACAGATTCAAAATTTTCCTTATTGGGAAAAGTAAATCACAGCGGCTAATGATGTTATGAGGCAATGAGGCAGCCTGAAAGGACAAAAATCTCGTTTTCAGGCTGCCTGAAATTTAACGTGAGTTTGGGATAGGAAATCCATCAACCATTTATTTTAATGAGTGAATTGTTATAATAAACGTAGGTTGGCTCTCTGAGCCGACATCTTTTGAGAACCTGTGTTCGTAATATTGATGGATTGATTTTATTGATAATTTTTGCGAATATATAATCTTGAAATTTGGGGAATATTGGCTCGGAGAGTCAACTTGCAATTATTTATTTTTATTGAGTTTTTAATTTCCTTATCCCAAATTCACGTTAATTTACTTAATTGTCTTTATTTAATTGAGTTGAACCAAATGCCAAAATATACAAGGCAGCCTGAAACCAAATCTTCATCTTGTTTTTAATTTAAAGGATTCAGACCATGAGTACCGTAGAAATCATCAAAAACAGCGTATTGTCTTCCATGAACGCCCATTTTGAACATTTACACCGCAATCCTGAATTATCGTTTGAAGAAAGCCAAACTGCCGCTTATATTGCGGAAAAATTAAAATCTTACGGTTATGAAGTATTTGAAAATATTGGGAAAACGGGCGTTGTGGGTAAATTAAGTCATGGCGATGGCAAAATGGCAATCGGTTTACGCGCTAACACAGATGCTTTGCCGATTGAAGAAAAAATTGATTTGCCCTACAAAAGCCAAGTGGCAGGTAAAGCCCATTTATGCGGACACGATGCGCACACCACCATGTTGCTCGGTGCGGCGGAATATTTGGCAAAACACAAACCTTTTAACGGCACCATTTACCTGATTTTCCAACCCGCCGAAGAAATCATGGGCGGCGCGGTTGCCATGTTAAACGATGGTTTATTGGAAAAATTTCCAATGGACGCGATTTTCGGCTTGCACAATATGCCCAGCTTGGAATTGGGTAAACTGTATTTGACTGGCGGTGCGATTATGGCGGCGGTGGACAATTGGGAAATCAAGCTCACAGGCGTGGGCAGTCATGGTTCTATGCCCGAAAAATCCATTGACCCTGTGGTGGCAGGTGCGGCGTTGGTGATGTCATTGCAAACCATTGTGTCGCGCAATGTGGCGGCAAAAGACGCGGCGGTGGTAACAGTTGGTGCATTTTTGGCAGGACAAGCGGGCAATGTGATTCCACAAGAAGCCATTTTGCGTTTAAGTACCCGCACTTCTCGCCCTGAAATGCGTGAGCATGTGTTGAACCGCATTCGTGCCATTACCGCCGCTACCGCAGCAGCCTATGAAGTGCAATACGAAATTCAAGAAGGTCAGCCAGGGGCGGTTTTGGTAAACGATACCGAGCATACCGAGCGTGTTTGTGGCATTGCCCAACAATTATTGGGCGCGGAAAATGTGGTGAATCCCGGTCCAACCTTTATGGGCAGCGAAGATTTCGCTTTCTACGCGCAAAAAATCCCAGCCGTGTACGCATTTATCGGCAATGGCAACACGCCTATGGTTCATCATCCCGAGTATGTGTTTAACCGTGAGAACTTGTCTGTTGGTGCGGCGTATTGGGTGGCGTTGGCGGAAAGTTATTTGAAATAATTTTGTTGATGTCATAATATTTAGGCAGCCTGAAAGATGTTTCAGGCTGCCTTTCAATACACGACAATTTTTACCAATACCCAAAATGTAGGGTGCATACCACGCACCAAATCACTCAAATAATCTGGAATTTTGGTGTCATACCGATTATTTTTGTCGTGTACCGTGAAGCTACCTGAAATCCCATTTTTTAAAAGGAAAAACATGAACCTACCCATCAACACCCTTTACTGTATCGGCAGAAATTATGTAGAACACATCGCCGAATTACAAAACGAAACCCCCACCGAACCTTTGGTATTTCTCAAACCCAATAGCAGCGTACAATGTTCAGGCAGCCTGAAATTGCCCGAATTCAGCCAAAATGTGCATTATGAAACCGAATTGGTGCTACAAATTGGCGCGGATTGCGATGACATTGCTCCCGAACACGCCCATACCTTGATTGCCGCCTATGCGGTCGGCTTGGATTTGACCGCGCGAGACGTTCAAGACATCGCCAAAGCCAAAGGTTTGCCATGGACAAAAGCCAAAGGTTTTCGCGGCGCGGCGTGTCTTTCCCCTTTTGTCGCGGCGGACAGGCTGCCTGAACACCAAAATATTGAATTTACATTAAAATTAAACGGCGAACTGCGCCAACACGGACACACCAGCCACATGATTTACCCCATTCCCATTTTGCTGGCAGAATTGGCGAAAACCTATGGCTTGCGGCGTGGCGATTTGGTGTTTACAGGCACGCCAGTAGGGGTAGGGCGATTGCAGTCGGGCGATGTGTTGGAACTGGATTTACAACACGGATTGGCGCAAGCCACATTTACGGTGGCGTAAATATTCAGGCAGCCTGAAAATGGAAAAATGGTTGATATATCATTGGTTTGTACACGCGTTGCGCCGCGTACCACGCTGCCCAGCCCACGATGAGCCATTCTTCCCACATTTTCAGGCAGCCTTTCAGTACACGACAAACAAATGTAGGGTGCGCCGTGCGCACCAAAACCTACCACAATATTTAAATTATTCAGTAATTTGGTGCGCACGGCGCACCCTACATTTTTGTGATTGGAAAAATTGTCGTGTACTGTAAGAAGGCAGCCTGAAATTCCAAACCATTTGAATTTAAAAAAATTTTGTTTGGCTTACTTTCCCAAAAAGTAAGTCGCCGCGCGGCGATAGAGCGCCCGCCGTAGGCAACTTTAATTTTCAGGCTGCCTTGATTTTATTTTGCCACCAAATCCAACAATTCACGCGCATGGCTACGCGTCGTGTCCGTGATTTTCTCACCGCCCAACATACGCGCCAATTCATCTACCCGCGAATCCGAATCCAATACCTTGATTTCACTCACTGTTTGTTCCCCATCGCTGTGTTTGGCGACTTGCCAATGATGTTCGCCACACGCCGCCACTTGCGGCAAATGCGTAACCGCCAACACCTGATGTTTGCCGCCCAAACTCCGCAACGCACGCCCCACCGTTTCCGCCACACCGCCGCCAATGCCCGTGTCCACTTCATCAAAAATCAAAGTCGGCACTTGCGTATATTGACTCGTAACCACTTGAATAGACAAACTAATTCGCGCCAATTCCCCACCCGAAGCCACCTTATTTAATGGGCGCAACTGGCTGCCCTTATTCGCCGCCACCTGATACTGCACCTGCTCCAAACCATGCGCCGCAGGACTGGCAGGCAATAATTCAATGTGAAATTTCGCCCCTTTCATCGCCAAACCCTGCATGTGTTGCGTGGTTTCCGCCGCCAATTTCGCGGCGGCTTGATGGCGTTTGGCGGACAATTTTTGCGCCGTTTCCATATACGCCGCTTCCGTTTGCGCGACCTGTTTTTGCAGCGCGTCAATATCCGCCGCCGCTTCCAAATCATGCAAGGCAGCCTGAATTTCCGCTAATTTTTCAGGCAACATTTCAGGCTCCACACGATATTTCCGCGCCGCCGACATCAATTCCTGTAAACGCGCTTCCTTTGCCGCCAACTCATGCGGATTAATTTCCACATCACTCAATACATTGCCCAATAAATGATTGATTTCACTCAATTCCGCTTCAATGCTGTCCAACATTTCCAAACTTTGCGCAAAACGCGGCTCCACCCCACCCAATTTATTCAACACGCGCTGACAACGATGTACCCACGTCAAAAGCCCATCATCGCCATCTACCAACATTTGCGCTTCGCCAGCCGCCTGCAACAATTCCGCCGCATTCGCCAAACTGTCATGCGACTGATTCAGCGTTTCCCACTCGCCCGTTTCCAAATTCAATTGCTCTAACTCATTGAATTGCCACTCCAAACGCTCGCGTTCAATCGCCAAATTTTCCGCTTGCGTTTGCGCGGCAGCGAGCGCACGTTTCGCGTTTTGCCAAGCCTGATAATCCGTTTTGGTTTGCTCAACCAGATTCAGGCTGCCTGAAAAAGCGTCCAATAATTGCCGTTGCGCCGTTTCCTGATTCAAAGAATGATGTGCATTTTGTCCATGAATATCAATTAATTGCGAGCCAATTGCCTTTAATTGCGCCAAAGTCGCCGCCTGATTATTGATAAAACTGCGGCTTTTGCCTTTCGCGTCAATAATGCGGCGAATGGACAATTCCGTTTCCTGTTCTGATAATAAACCTTGTTCACATAATTCTTTTTGCAAATCAGATAGTTCCGATACATCAAACAATGCCGACAATTGTGCTTCTTTCGCGCCATTGCGCACTTGGCTGTAATCCGCCTTATCGCCCAGCAGCAGTGCGAGCGCGTCCAGCGTAATGGATTTGCCTGCACCCGTTTCGCCTGTTAGCACGGTAAATCCGCTTTGAAAATCAAGGTTTAATTGTTCCACAATCACAAAATCACGCAAAGATAGGGCGAGTAACATATTCAGGCAGCCTGTAAAATAAAAAACGGCATTTTAAGTGTATCCGCAAAAATTTGCCACACGATACAGTTCACGATAAAAATGTTTACAGCGTTGCAAATTTGCCTACGGCGTGCGCTCTATCACGGCGCGGCGACTTACTTTTTGGAAAAGTAAGCCAAACAATCATAAAATCAAAAAATATTATTCAAATTCAAATAGTTTGAAATTTTCAGGCTGCCTGAAATATTTTGTTTTTTGTGAATGAAATGGTAACGCGAACTCGGGATAAGAAAAATTGAATATTCCATGAAAATAAAAGACTTGCGTAGGGTGGGTGCTTGCACCCACGCGTTTTCAGGCTGCCTGAACACGGTAGCCACAACGACAAAAAACCGCTTATTAAAAAATAAGCGGCTTTTTAAAACTGGTGGAGGTAAGCGGGATCGAACCGCTGACCTCTTGCATGCCATGCAAGCGCTCTACCAACTGAGCTATACCCCCAAACTAGTGGCGAATCAGGGATTCGAACCCCGGACACAAGGATTATGATTCCTCTGCTCTAACCGACTGAGCTAATTCGCCGTGTGCTGAAAGCGCGGACTATACGCGCTTATCGGGTTTGAGTCAAGCGATTATGCTGTGTTTTTTGGTAACAATTTATTTGGATTGAATAAATTGTGTGGGTCAAGTTGCGATTTGATGACACGCATGAGCGCGATTTCGTCTGCGCTGCGTACATGGGGCAGCCAATGTGTTTTCAGGCTGCCTATGCCGTGTTCTGCCGCAATCGTGCCGTGATTTGCCAAAACGTGTTGGTAAACAATTGAATTAACAGCGTCTTCGTATTCATCATACACGCGATTGTCCACAATCGGCAGGAAGCAGTTATAGTGCAGGCTGCCATCACCTAAATGCCCAAACACAACTAATTGCATTTCAGGGTAATTTTTTTGCAAATCCGCACTACAAGTTTCCACAAAATCAGCCACTTGGGCAATGGGTACGGCGATGTCATGCTTAATGCTGGCACCCAAAACGCGTTGGCTTTCGGAAATGTTTTCGCGTAAATTCCATAAATTTTGGCGTTCTTGCTCGGATTGGGCTAATACACTGTTTTCATAGCCATTTTCGTATAAATAGGTCGCCAATAAATCACCTAAATCATCGCGTGGCAGACTGTCGGTCAATTCAATTAAAACGTGCCATTCGGCGGCGACTGGTTGGCTTAATTTGCTGTATTGGCTGGATAATTCTAATGCGTACGCGCTGATGAGTTCAAAACTGCACAAGCGTTCTGCAAATTGATTGCGAATTTGGGTTAATAATTCAACGGCTTGGGCAATGCTGTCCACGCCCACCCATGCGGTTTCGGTGGTGGCGGCGGGGGCGAATAATTTGAGCGTTGCGCCCGTGATGATGCCGAGCGTGCCTTCGCTGCCGATAAACAGGTGTTTGAGTTCGTAAGCCGTTGTATTTTTGTGCAAAGGGTGGAGATGGGAAACGATTTCGCCATTGGGCAACACGACTTCCAGCCCGACCACCAAATCGCGCATGGTGCCATAGCGCAATACATTTAAGCCGCCCGCGTTGCAAGCGATGTTGCCGCCGATTTGGCATGAACCTTCGCTGGCTAAACTCAATGGAAAGAAGCGTTTGGCTTCGGTGGCGGCGGTTTGGATATGGTGCAAAATGCAGCCTGCGTCCACGGTGATGGTGTTGTCGGCTAAATTAAGGTGTCTGATTTGATTGAGTTTTCCTAAATTTAACACAATGCCGCCATCGGCAACGCTGCCGCCCACCAAGCCTGTGTTGCCGCCTTGTGGTGTGATGGGCAGACGATGTTCGCTGCAAAAACGGACGATTTTTTGTACGTTTTCAACGCTTTGGGGTTGGACGACTAGGCAATTTTCGCTGGTGTAGCGTTTGCGTTGGTCAAGCAGAAAGGCGGTTTGGTCGCTGGGAATTTCGCTGGGGGAAAGAAAGGTTTGCAGGTGTTCGCGGATTTGAGTGGGGTTCATGTTCAGGCTGCCTGAAAAATTTAAAATTATAGCGTAAAGTGTGGGTGGAGTAGGGCGGTGGTGTTTCAGGCAGCCTTTCATTACCCTATAAATTTTTGTCTACTGCTCATCTGTTCCCTCTCCTGTGGGCATGGGTATCTACACATCTTTTTGCAATAAAATTAAAAGGTTATTTGAAATATCAATTCAATAGCCCTTAATTTTAGTTTCAAAATCACGCGTAACACGGCGAGATTTTGTCAGCTTGTTTTGAAATTTTTGTTGAAAAACAATCAACATAATCTCAAAAAAAGATGTGTAGATACCCATGCCTGTGGGAGAGGGTTAGGGAGAGGGTAAAACTTTCAATGCACCACGATTTTTTCCTCTCCCAAAGGAGAGGGGGTTAGATTGCTGTATTTCAACGATTTCAGGCAGTATTTCATTTTTTGTAGGGTAGCGAAAGGCAGCCTGAAACCACACTTTTTGCGGTTTATGTGCCAATTTAATAGCCATTCGCAATTAAATTTTTTATAATTTCATTTTCCAATAATTCAAATCAGAAAGAAACACAATGAATGAGCTGAACGCCACTTCGCTAAGTAAACCCACGCATTTTGAAGAAAAAACTTGGCAATTTGAATTTTATGGTGATGCGCGAGAATATTTCAAAATCTGGATTGTAAATATTTTTCTGACGATTATCACCTTGTCCATTTACGCGCCTTGGGCGAAAGTGCGCCGTTTGCGTTATTTTTATGGTAATACGGAATTGGCGGGTCAGGTATTTGATTTTACAGCCATTCCTACGCGTATTTTGGTGGGGCGTGCGATTGCGATGGTGTTGTTTGTGGGCGTGTCGTTTGTGGCAGAAGTTAGCCCTGAATATTATTGGTTGGCGATGTTGCTGCTGTTTGCGGTGATGCCGTGGTTGCTGCGTTCTACCATGCGTTTTCGGGCGCGGAATACGAAATTTGGCAACAGTCGTTTTTATTTTTCTGCGACTTTGGGCGAAACGTATGCGATGGCATTGAAAGGTGCGTTGGCGACTATGTTGAGTTTTGGTTTGCTTTATCCTTTGGCGTTGTATTGGTTTAAATCATATCAAATCAATCATTTGCATATTGGCGATTTGCAAATGGAATTGAAATCTAAAATTGGCGATTTTTATGCGGCGGTGTTATTGCCTTATTTTATTATGATAGGTGTGGTGTTTGTTTTTGCGGTTGGACTGGGTTTTTTGGGGGGTATGCTGGGCGGCTTAACGAATGGCGACGTATCCAAAGAAACGGTGGGGCAAGGCATATTTGCTTTTGTTGGTTTGATGTATGTGGTGATGTTGGGTTTGTTTGTGCCGCTGACACAGGGTTATTTGTTTAAAACGACTTGGCAAAAAGTGGAATTGGGCAACAGCCTGATTACCAGCGAATTAAGCCCATGGACATTTGCGTGGATTAAATTCACCAATTATTTGGCGATGATTTGTACTTTGGGTTTGTTGCGCCCGTGGGCGGAAGTGCGTTTGTATCGCTATCAGGCGGACACGATGAATGTGGTGTTGCGCGATAATCCTGACGATTTACTGAATATGGCGCAGGAAGACAGCCACAGTATTGGCGAAGAAATGTCTGATGTGTTTGATTTGGATTTGTCTTTGTAATCTTAAAAATGATTTTCAGGCTGCCTGATTTGTGCAAAATATAAAATATAAGGCAGCCTGAAAACGTATCTCCGAAAAAATATCATGAATTCAATCCCCATTCGTTATTATGACGGCGTGCGCAATGTGGCGCACACCGCCGAATTGTCCTATGATGGCGAACACATTGCCATTCATTATCAGCAACAAGTGGCTTATTACACGCTCAATGAAGTGGAATACATTGCGGGGGTTGGGCGAGTTTTGCCCGCTTTGGAATTGCCCAATGACGCGCGGGTGGAATTTCTTTCGGCGGAACTGCCCGACTGGTTGCCACTCAAACATCAAAAAATGCTCAATCATGTCCAGCATTTTGAGCAAAGTTGGAAATGGGTGGGCATAGGTTTTGTGGTGGTGGCTTTGGTGGTGGTGGGGGTGTTGAAATTTGGCATTCCGTTTGCGGCGTATCATGTGGCGCACACGCTGCCTGAAAGCACCTTACAAAAAGCAGGCGACCATGCCGAATCTTTAATCAAAGAAAAAATCATGTCGCCCAGCAAATTATCGGCGCAACGTCAGCAAGAGATTTCTGCTTTGTATTATCAAAAATTAAATCCGAAAAATCCCGCTAAATTATTATTTTTAAAAGGTGATATTTTTGGGGCAAACGCGCTTGCTATTCCAAATAACACGATTGTTTTGACCGATGAATTGGTGGCATTAGCCAAAAATGACGGCGAACTCATCGCGGTGTTGGCGCACGAACAGGGGCATTTGAATGAAAAACACAGCCTGCAACAGGCTTTGCGTGCGGTGGGCGTGGGGGTGTTGCTGATGGTGATTACGGGCGAATCTGATGATTTGTTGAGCAATTTGCCGATTATGCTGGTGAGCGCACAATATTCGCAAACTTTTGAATTGGAAGCCGACCGCCATGCAATTATGGAATTGAAGCGTTTGAATATGTCGCCGAAGCATTTGGCGGATATGTTGGGGCGTTTACACGAAAGTCATGACGTGCGCGATGATAATGGCGAGCAATCTAATAATTGGTTTGGCAGCCACCCTGTTTTGCAAGAGCGTGTGAAACAGGTGGAGCAGTTTAAATAATTTTTTCAGGCAGCCTGAAACCATGAACATCAAAAAATGGCACGAAACCGAGCGTCCACGCGAAAAATTATTAGAACGCGGCGTGAGCAATTTAAGCGATGCGGAATTATTGGCAATTTTATTGCGCACAGGCACCAAAGGCAGCAATGCGGTGGATTTGGCGCGGCATTTATTGGCAGAATTTGGCGGCTTGGGCAAACTGATGAACGCCAGCCACACGGAATTATCACGATACAAAGGCATGGGTTTGGCGGCGTATGCGCAGTTTGCGGCGGTGTTGGAAGTGGGGCGGCGGGTGTTGGGGGAAGAATTGCGCCGTCAGCCACTTTTCCATTCCACGCAGGCGGTGGCGGATTATTTGCGTTTGCGGATTGGGCATGAGCGGGTGGAAGTGAGTGTCGCCTTATTTTTAAATCAACAAAATCAATTGATTGCCTGTGAAGAATTGGCGCGTGGTACGGTCGCCGAGCATACGGTGTATATTCGGGAAGTGGCGAAATTGGCTTTGCAGCACCATGCGTCTGCGATTATTTTCGCGCACAATCACCCCGCAGGTTCGGCGCAAGCTTCGCACGAAGACCGTTTATTTACCAATCGTTTACGCGCTGCGCTGGTGTTGTTAGACATTGTTTTGCTTGACCATTTTATTGTTACGGCGGAGCAAGTGGTGTCGTTTGTGGAACAAGGTTGGCTGAAGAATTAGGATTTTGTGGTATATTTTATGTTTTCAGGCTGCCGTCTTTTAGTTAGTACACGACAAAATTCATGTAGGGTGCGTATTACGCACCAAAATACCAAATGCTTTGAATGATTTGGTGCTGAAAGGCAGCCTGAAAACAAATTCACATCACATAATGAAAAGGACACAATATGAAAAAAACCTTACTTGCCTTGATGTTAGCCAGCTCGCTTGCCGCTTGTTCGGTGGTGGACAGCGGCAGCATGAACGCGCAAGCCGCGCAACAATACAGCGCAGCCATGAGCAAAGCCCGAGCTTCTAATGTCGTGGACACCACGTCTAATACCGCCAAACGCGTTCAACGTGTGTTCCAACGCATGTTGCCCGCCGCCAATGCCGCCAATATGACTGGGCAACCTTTTGCGTGGGAAATGACGGTTATCCGCTCCGATGAATTAAACGCGTGGGCAATGCCAGGTGGCAAAATGGCGATGTACACAGGCATTGTGGAAAAACTGAATTTAACAGATGATGAAATCGCCGCCATTGTCGGACACGAAATGACCCACGCCCTGTTAGAACACAGCAAAAAAGAAGCCAATCGCAACGTAGGTTTGCAAATTGGCGCGACTTTGGGCAATGCGATTTTGTCCAGCTACACGGGCGTGGATACCAGCAGTTTGGTGGGTTTGGCGGCGGATTTGGGTGTGGACAAACCCTTTAGCCGCAGCGCGGAAAAAGAAGCCGATTTGGGCGGTTTGAAATTGATGGCGCAATCGGGCTACAATCCGCAGGCTGCCATTACCGTGTGGACAAAAATGAATCAGTTTAGCAATAATAATGATGTGGTGTCGGGCATTTTGTCCACCCACCCCACCAATAATGCGCGAATTAAATTGATTCAAGATGAATTGCCTAATGTTATGCCGATTTATCAAAAAGCAAAAAAATAATTTTCAGGCTGCCTGAATTGTAGAAATTAACTAATTGTTTTAATAAGTATTCTTTCGTAGGGTGGGTGCTTGCACCCACGATTTTACCGTAACCATATTGAGTATTTGCTTTCAGGCTGCCTGAAACCGCGTGGGTGCAAGCACTCACCCTACGCAAGTTATTCATTTTCATTACCCTTTTATTTTAGGAAACAAAAATGGCTGTAAAACTGCATACCAATTTCGGTGTCATCACCCTTGAATTAGACCACGAAAAAGCCCCCGAAACCGCCGCAAATTTTGAACAATATGTGAAAGACGGTTTTTACGATGGCGTGATTTTCCATCGCGTAATTAAAGGTTTCATGATTCAAGGCGGTGGCATGGACGTGGACATGAACGAAAAAGACACCCGCGCCCCCATCAAAAACGAAGCCCACAACGGTTTGAAAAACGATAAATACACCATCGCTATGGCGCGTACTTCCGACCCACACTCTGCCAGCGCACAGTTTTTCATCAACACCAATGACAACCATCCTTTAAATTACCGTAGCAGAGAATTGTATGGTCGCGAAGTAGTGCAAGAGTGGGGCTATGCCGTGTTTGGCAAAGTGATTGACGGCTTTGATGTGGTGGACGCAATTGAAGACGTAGAAACCAAAATTTTGGGCTATCATCGTGATGTACCTAGCGAAATTGTTTTGATTAGTAAAGCAGAAATTGTTTAATTTCAATATATTAAATAATCATCAGGCAGCCTGAAACGAAATTTTGTCGTTTCAGGCTGCCTGATTATTTACTTACTTACTTCTTTTTGCGTTGAGGTGGCAAATCGGTACACACGCCCAACGCCACTTCCGCCGCCAAACCAATGGATTCGCCCAAAGTCGGGTGCGGGTGAATGGTTTTGCCGATGTCGGTCGCATCGCAACCCATTTCAATCGCCAAACAGATTTCGCCAATCATATCGCCGCCGTTTGGTCCAACGATTGCGCCACCAATAATACGACCGCTTTCTGCGTCAAAAATCAATTTCGTCATGCCATTATCGCAACCATTAGCAATCGCACGACCCGAAGCCGCCCATGGGAACACCGATTTGGTAATATTCAAACCTTGCGCTTTCGCTTGCGTTTCGGTTACGCCCACCCAAGCCACTTCGGGCGAAGTAAACGCCACCCCTGGAATCACACGTGCGTCAAAATACGCTTTGTGTCCCGCGCAGTTTTCCGCCGCAACGTGTCCTTCATGCACCGCTTTGTGTGCCAACATCGGCTGACCCACAATGTCGCCAATCGCGTAAATATGCGGCACATTGGTACGTTGTTGCTTGTCTACTTCAATAAAGCCGCGTTCGGTTACGGCAACACCTGCTTTTTCTGCGCCAATCAATTTACCATTTGGCGCACGACCTGCCGCCACCAATACACAATCGTAGCGTTGAGGCTCTTTGGGCGCATTTTCGCCTTCAAAGGTAACGTAAATGCCGTCTGCTTTGGCTTCTACGGCAACGGTTTTCGTATTAATCATAATGCGGTCAAAACGGTGTTCATTGGCTTTTTGCCATACTTTGACCATATCACGGTCTGCGCCTTGCATTAAACCGTCCATCATTTCAACCACTTCCAAACGCGTACCCAAAGTGCTGTACACCGTCCCCATTTCCAAGCCAATAATGCCACCGCCAATAATCAACATATTTTTGGGGATTTCTTTGAGTGCCAACGCGCCTGTAGAATCAATAATGCGTGGGTCTTGCGGAATAAATGGCAAATTCATCACGCGGCTGCCTGCGGCGATAATCGCGTTTTTGAATGCGACCACTTTTTTCTCGCCTGTTTCGCTGGCTTGCTCGTATTCGCTGCTGGTGGTCAGGGCAACTTCAATGTGGTTCGGGCTGATGAATTGACCATTGCCTTGAATCACATCTACTTTACGCGCTTTTGCCATGCCCGCCAAACCTGTGGTCAATTTGCCAATCACCTTGTTTTTATAGCCGCGCAACATCTCCAAATCCACTTCAGGCTCGGGATATTTAATGCCGTTGGCGGCTAAATGGCGTACTTCGTCAATCACATTCGCATTATGCAACAAGGCTTTAGATGGAATACAACCCACATTCAAACACACACCACCCAAAGTTGAATAACGTTCCACAATCGCCACTTTCAGACCTTCATCTGCAGCAGCAAATGCGGCGGAATAGCCACCTGGCCCGCCACCCAATACGACAACATCGTATTCAGAATCTGCGCTGCCTGAAAAATTAGCGGCTTGTGGCGCTGGACTGGCGGCTTTTGGGGTTTCGGCTGCGGGAGCAGGTTTTTCTTCCGTTTTGGGGGCGGACGCTGCTGCGCCAGCTGCTTCAATCACGGCAATCACGCCGCCTTCGGAAATTTTGTCGCCCACTTTCACGTGCACTTCTTTAACCACACCCGCCGCGCTGGCAGGTACGTCCATAGTAGCTTTGTCGGTTTCCAAAGTAATCAGCGTTTGTTCGGTTTCTACCGTGTCGCCCATTTTCACCTCTACGGCGATGATGTCCACATTTTCGTGTCCGCCAATATCGGGAACTTTTAATTCAATTACGCTCATTTTTAGCCTTTCTTGCATTCAGGTTATGATAAAAACGCCCTATTATAACTGATTTTATCGTGAAACTGGGCTTCAGGCTGCCTTTAGGGGGCGTATGACGCAGCAAAATGAGAAATGTTTGAATGATTTGGTGCGTGGTACGCACTCTACTATTTTAGGTGTTGGTAAAAATTGCCGTGTACTGTAAGGCAGCCTGAAAAATGGACGATAAACAAATTCAAATACTTGTACACAACACTCAAACAGCCATTGTTTTACCCTTGCAAAACCGTTACATTATCCCCATTTTGCGCCCATCAACTACACACGGAACACATCATGCTTAATCTAACCAATCATTTTCTCATCGCCACGCCTGATTTAGAAGACAGCTTGTTTTCAGGCAGCCTTGTGTATATTTGCGAACACACATCAGATGGCGCAATGGGTTTAATTGTCAATAAACCATCGCCCATAGGCATGGAAATTGTGTTTGCGGGGGCAGGCTGCAAACACATTCCAAAAAAATACATGAGTGAATTTGTGATGATGGGCGGGCCTGTGCAGCCTGAACGCGGTTTTGTTTTACACACGCCAGTGGGCAATTGGCAAAGCACTTTAACCGTGAATGAACACAATGGCGTAACCACATCACGCGATATTATTGACAGCTTAACCAAAGACGAAACCGTGCAACACGCTTTATTGACCATCGGCTATTCCAGTTGGACGGGCGGACAATTGGAACGTGAAATCGCGGAAAATTCATGGCTGACCGTTGCCGCCGACAATCAAATTTTGTTTCACACGCCCATTGCCGAGCGTCATCAGGCTGCCTTAAATAAACTGGGCATTACCCAAACCAATTTAATGAATGGAATTGGTCATGCTTAAATTACCCAATGGCGGCGCAATGGCGTTTGATTTTGGCGAAACACGAATTGGCGTGGCGCAGGGTAATGCGGAAATGGCGATTGCACACCCGCTTGCCACCGTTACGGGCAATAGTAATGATGAAAAATTTAATATTATCAATAAATTAATTAAAGAATGGCAGCCTGAATATTTCGTGGTGGGTTTGCCCGTCCACGCAGACGGCACGGAACATGAATTGACGGCATTGGCGCGAAAATTTGGACACCGCTTAAATGCGCGTTTCAGGCTGCCTGTGTATTGGGCGGACGAGCGTTTCAGTTCCTTGTACGCCGAAGAATTGTTGAAACAAGCGCAAGTATTTGGCAAGAAAAACAAAGCAGTATTAGACCAAGTTGCCGCGCAAGCGATTTTGCAAAGCGCGTTTGAACATGGGGCGTTGGACGTGTTTACGGGTTAAAAATCATTCATAGTTTGGGGCTAGCGATGGGGTTAGCCCCTATTTATTTGCGTGGATTCACGTTACAATGGCTCCATGTGAGTAATAGCACAATTTTTTCAGGCTGCCGTATAGATAACAACAAATTTGTAGTATGAAAAAATTACCATTTATCAAAGAAAGATTTTTTTCAAGGAGATAGCAAAATGATTAATCTTTACGATAAACTGGGTTTGCATATGCTGGCAAATCCCAAAGAAATTGAACGTGCCATACAACAAGCCGCGCAAAAACAAAGTATGTCTATCAATGAATTAAAAAAGACTCGCGAAATTCTACTGAATCCCGAAATACGTAAACGCTAAAATGATGCTTTACGCGAAAAATATCCTGAAGCGTATCAACATGCTATTGTTATTATGTGAGCCAAACGTGAAGCCAAAGAAGCTAAAGAAGCCGAGGCACAGGAATTGGCATTGCAACGCAAAAAACGTCTGATGACTGTTACGGCTATTTGCATTGGTGTGGTAGCGTCCATAGGACTTTACTGGCATTTTAAGCCGAAAGCCAAATTTGAAGACAAGTTTTTGGCAAAATTACAAAAATATTCTCCACCTATCACAGAATTACAATCTTTACCTCAAGTTCCACCAAAATATCACTCGGAAAGTTTAGAGCAGTTTAAGCAATTGCAACATCAATTCCAGCCCAATTACCATCGCCAAAATACTTATTTTATTTATGATAGTTGGTTTGATTACGACCCTAAACGTGGTCTGTTGGATACTCAATTCAAATTAACCACTAATTATCCTAATAAACAAATGGATAAAACATTGCGCCAAGCATTGCAACATATTCAAGCACATTACATTGGGAGAAATGTGCAGCATATTGCATGGTTGGAGAATGGTGTTTTGGTTAATGGTAGTGATGTGTGGCAAATTTTGAATAATCAAGCCAATTTGCAAGATACTTTGGCGGTGGTAGAAAACCAAAAATTATTTCGTGCGCAAGTTTTACCCGACCGCCGTCATATTATGCGTATTGTTGCTACTGCAGCTGAATCTTATGAGAATTATGGTATTGCTCCCCTCCCAGCACGAGCAGCATTGCTTGTGTATGATACACACAGTCGCCGTGAGATTCGTTTTGATTTTCCCAATGACGTTTTTGATATTAAACGACCAACTTATTGGATGATGCCTTTAAGTATTCGTTCAGATGGGAAATTTGTTGCGATGGGACATCGATACCCTACAACATTATTTCAATTTCATTATAATTCAACGGGCGGTATCAGCCACATTACTGCTTCAGAATTGAAAGAAACAGAAGAAAAGATAGCGTACAATCATCAAACTATTGCTAATTATGCCGTTGCCATTTGTATGACAGATGATGCTATTTATTCATTGAAATACAATGGCAAATTGCATCAATTTAAACAAAAAGAGGGTACATTAGAAAAAGTATCTCATCTTCGTGGCATTAATCCTGATAGCAGCTATTTTTCACCAGATTGCACTACTGTGATTACAGCGCGTCAATGTGCGATTATTGGGACAGAAGAAAGCCGTCCCTGCCACGAAGGGGCAAATGAAAAATGTCTTGGTTTAAAATATTATCATTCTAGAACCGATGGCATACCTAAACCCCAACAATATGCTTGTGCGGGTGATAGTAATTGGAGAGATGAACGCGGGCCTAAACAACTTGAACCAAGAGGTGGGGTGTATAGCAGATTACTTTGGCATCATCAATACGATGTACAGTCTGGTGTGATGAAAGCAGTAGGTAAGCCATTTAGTGATTATGGTGTGTGGTATCACACACCTGTTTGGTTGAATCATCAGAATTACTGGTTGCCGATTGTCCCAAGTGATTATGCAATTATCAACACAGGGAAAGATTAATTTGTATATTATAAATATGGTATTAGCCCCTAAAATAAATGGTTAATTTAACGCGAGTTCGGGATAAGAAATAAATTAAGCATTTGTTTTAATAAAAAATCTGCCGTAGGGTGGGTGCTTGCACCCACGAGTTTACCGTAGCATTATTGAGAATTTGATTTCAGGCTGCCTGAAAATGGTGGGTGCGAGCACTCACCCTACGCAAATCATTTATTTTCATAGAATTTTCAATTTTTCTTATCCCGAGTTCGCGTTAATTTAGAACCTGTGTTTTTAAGATTGATGGCTTGATTTTATGGATAATTCTTGCGAATACAAGGCGGCTTTTCATGCCAATATTGAACATATTGGCGTGGAAAGCCAACGCAGTAGGCGCATGAAGTAGCTATAAAAGCAAGCTATTAAGATTATGAACACAGGTTCTTAATTTAACCAACCCAAATGTTCCACCAAAATAGACACCCCTATCCCCATCAACACCAAACCGCCAAACAATTCCGCCCGTTTACCCACTTTCGCGCCCAATATTTTGCCCAAACTCATGCCCACTGCCGCCATTATTGTGGTCGCCAAACCAATTGCCAGCGCAGTTCGCCAAATATTCACGTCCAAAAACGCCAAACCCACGCCCACCACCATAGAATCAATGCTGGTCGCAATCGCCGTCAGCAACAATATCCCCAAACCATGTTTGCTCGGTGCAGTGGTGGGTGGGCAACCGCAGTCATTGGGATTACTGGGCGAGCCATGTTCACCAGTCGCAAAACTTTCGCGCACCATACGTATTCCCAAAATACACAATAAAACAAAGGCAATCCAATGATCATATTCCGCGATAAACGCTTGTGTGGAATGCCCCAACAACCAGCCAATAAGTGGTGTAATGGTTTCCACAATGCCGAAAATCAGCGCGGTACGAATAATGTCCTTTACGCTGGCGTGTTTAATGGCTGCGCCTTTGCAAATGGCAGCAGCAAATGCATCCATTGACATGCTAAATGCCAATAGAATCAAAGCGAAAATACTCATTTTGGGGTGATTTGTGTTTATGGTTATTATGGTGCGTATTATACGGTTTTCAGGCTGCCTGTCATGGTTTAAAAACCACATTTTTTTAAATACAATAAAAAATAATTCTCATCTACTAAATAATTCTTATATAATATGGTTTACATTTCTTGACTGATTTTTTCACTTCACAACACAAATATTTATATTATGATGAAATTCAATCCATTGACTTTTTGGGTATTGGGTGTGTTTACCAGCTTTCAGGCTGCCGCCCAACACCCCAGCGCGACACAGGAATTAGACACCGTAGTCGTGAAAGGCAAAGCGCAACGCTCGTTTTCCAAAGCCAGCGATGGCGATTTGCGCGACCATGTAAACTTGGGTTTACTCGGTCGGCAAAACGCGTTTACCACGCCGATTACGGTGGTAAATTATGACGAAAAAGCCTTCGCCGACAAATCGCCACGCAATGTGGTGGACGTGATGGCGCAAACTGATGCTTCCGTAATGGCATTTGGCGGCGAAACCAATACGCTGCAAGGCGTTTATGTGCGCGGCTTGCAATTGGACGCACGGCAATTTAGTGTGAACGGTTTGGCGGGTTTGTATTCGGCGTACAGTTCGCCGACGGCGGGTGTGGGCGCGGCGCAATTGATTAAGGGCGCAAGTTCCGCCACAGTTGGCATGGACCCTGAAGGCGCGGTCGGTGCATCGGTCAATATTGAAACGAAAAAAGCGGGCAATACGCCAATTAATCAAATCAGTTTGGGTTGGTTTGGCGATTCGCGTTGGCAACCAAGCGTGGATTTTGGCAGACGTTTTGGTGCAAACCAGCAATTTGGCGCACGAATCAATGCCAAAATGCGTCAAGGCGATACCCCTCGCGATGGTTACGAAGAAGACAGCAAAGAAGTAGCGTTGAATTTGGATTATCGCGGTGAAAAATTACGCGCCGCCATTGATGGTTTATACGCGAAACGCAAAACCACAGGCGGTCGGGCGCGTGTGCAAGACATTCAATTATTTGGTTTCAGGCTGCCTGAAGCGCCAGACGGCAAAATCAATCTCGCCCCACATTGGCAACAACAAAGCACTCAAGACCAATCGGTTATGGGGACTTTTGAATACGATGTGGCTGACCGCGTGATGGTGTCGGGTGGTTTGGGACACATGGAATCGCGTTATTGGGGCAATTTTGCAGGCATTGAAATTCAAGACGGTACGGGCAAATACCGCAATGCCAATTACAATACCAGACAAGGCAGATTTGTCGCACAAGGCGCACAGCCAATGGACTTCCGCTCCCGCACCACCAGTGCGAATGTCAAAGCAGTCGGCGAATTTGAAACGGGTGCAATCAGCCACCGTTGGCATGCGGCGTTTGACCATGTGAAGCGTTCCCGCGACCACGATACGGGTACGCGTGTGGCGAATGCACTGATGTCTAATTTGAATATTTATCAACCCACATTTGCGCCAGCCCCAACTTTCAGCCCCACCAACACGCAGGGGCAAAACATCACGCACACAGCAAAAAGTCTTGCCCTATCAGATACTTTGGGCTTAATGGACAATAAAATTCGCCTGACTTTGGGTGGTCGCTATCAATGGCTGAAACAGGAAAATTTCAACAATGGCAAAACCTTTAAAGAAGACCGTTTCAGTCCCATGCTGTTGGCGGCGTGGCTGCCGAGCCGCGATTTGGTGGTATACGGCAACTATATGGAAGATTTGGAACCTGGGGAAATTGATGACGACACAGGCAATATGAATACGCCCCGTGTCAGCAAACAAATTGAAATGGGGGTACGCAAAAATTGGGGCAATTGGGTTAGCACCGCCAATGTGTTCCAAATCACGCGCCCTGGTTATTACAATGGCGGCGACAAGCAAGGTAGGGAACGCAATCGCGGCGTGGAATTGAACGCGTATGCCAATTTATTGAATCAAAGTCTGCGCCCCAGTTTCGGTTTGATGTATATGAAAGCCGATGTGCAAGATTTTCCGACTTACACAGGCAAATTGCTTACGGGAACGCAGGTGTCTAGCCCGCGCGTGATTGCCAAAGCGGGCATTGAGTGGGATACGCCGTTTGCGCGTGGTTTAACGCTGAATGCGGGCGTGCAATATTACGGCAAATCTTATCAAGACACGCAAAAACAATATGCTTTCCCGTCCTACACTTTGGTGGACGTGGGCGCGAAATACGCGTGGAAATTGCCAAAAAACCAAACTGTTACACTTCGCGGTGCGGTGGAAAATGTGTTTAACAAAAATTATTGGCAAGTACAACGCGGACGTTTTGACCGCAGCTTTGCGGTAGTGGGTATGCCGCGCACATTTTGGGTGAAAGCGGATTATACGTTCTAATCATTTCCCAAATAATCAGGCAGCCTGAAAAATATTTCAGGCTGCCTGATATATAGTCGTAGAAATGAAAATGCAGTATAAAGCGACAACGCCCGCCGTGTACGAATAGTACATGAGAGCGTTAGCAACGCCGTAATGCTTTTTCAGTTCTGCGACTATAATGTGAATTTGGGATAGAGATGTTGGCTCGTAGAATCAACCTACGTTTATTATAATTAACTCATTAAAACAAATGGTTAATTGATTTTTTATCCCGTGTGTACGATGTGCACAATATTTTTTGCAATAAAATATTAATATACGTTAGAATCGCGCCCTTTTAAACCAATAGTGGAATCGTTTTGCAGGCAGCCGTACAGTAAACGACAATTTTTCAATCACAAACCATGTAGGGTGCGCCGTGCGCACCAAATGTCTGGAATCATTAAAATATTGTGGTGTGTTTGGTGCGCACGGCGCTACTGTGATTTTTGTCGTACGAAAAGGCAGCCTGAAAAATCATTTCGCTGACTTTTTTATCATTTTTTAAGGATACCCAAAAATGGCAGAACTCCACACCCAAGCCACCGCCGAAGCAGATTTGGTTTACAAATTGGAAGACAAACCCCCATTCTTTAACTCGCTGGTGAGCGCGATGACGCACTTGCTGGCGATTTTTGTTCCCATGATTACGCCCGCGCTGATTGTCGGTAATGTGTTGAAATTGCCCGTAGAAATGACGGCTTATTTGGTATCTATGGCGATGGTTGCGTCTGGCATTGGCACTTATTTGCAAGTGAACCGTTTTGGCGTGGTCGGTTCGGGCATGTTGTCGATTCAATCGGTGAATTTTTCCTTTGTGGGCGTGATGATTTCGCTCGGTTTCTCCATGAAAGAGAAGGGCTTGGACGAAAACACCATGATTTCCACACTGTTGGGCGTGTCGTTTGTGGGCGCGTTTTTGGTGTGTGGCGCGGCTTGGGCGTTGCCGTATTTGAAACGCGTGATTACGCCCACCGTGAGTGGCGTGGTGGTGTTGCTGATTGGTTTGAGTTTGATTGATGTGGGGATTACCGATTTCGGCGGCGGCTTTCATCTGAAAGGCACGGACGAATTTGGCAGCCTGAAATATGTCGGTTTGGCGAGTTTGGTGTTGGCAATCGTCTTATTATTCAACTGCATGAAACACCCATTGTTGCGTATGAGTGGCGTGGCGGTGGGCTTGATTGTGGGCTACATTGTCGCTTTGTTAATGGGCATGGTGGATTTTTCGGCGATTAAAAACGCGCCGATTGTTACCATTCCCACGCCATTTAAATATGGCTTTCAATTTGATTTTGCGGCATTTTTGATGGCTGGTACAATTTACCTGTTGAGTGTATTTGAAGCAGTAGGCGATTTGACCGCGACTGCGATGGTGTCGGGGCAAAAATACGAGGGCGAAGCATTTCAATCGCGTTTGCGCGGTGGCGTGTTTGCCGATGGTTTGGTTTCCGTGATTGCGACCGCGCTCGGTTCGCTGCCTTTGACGACTTTCGCGCAAAACAATGGCGTGATTCAAATGACGGGTGTGGCTTCGCGTCATGTGGGCAAGTTTATTGCGGTGATTTTGGTGGTGGCAGGTTTGTTCCCTGTGGTGGGGCGCGCGTTCACGACCATTCCCAGCCCTGTGTTGGGTGGGGCGATGGTGTTGATGTTTGGCTTGATTGCGATGGCGGGCGTGCGCATTATCATGACCAACGGGATTAACCGCCGCGAAGCCGTGATTGCCGCAACTGCGGTGGGCGTGGGTTTGGGCGTGGCGTTTGAGCCTGATGTGTTCAAATTATTGCCCGAAGTGTTCCGCAATGCGATTGCGGCTGGCGGCATTACGGCGGTGGTGCTGAATGTGATTTTGCCGCGCGATGTGAGCGACAAAAATATTTATTTGTCGGATAAGAAACCTGAATGATTTTTCAGGCAGCCTTTCAGTACACGACAAAAAAAGTACAATAAAAAAAGAAGTCCGCATCAATTCAGTGGTATCGTATTAATTTTCTCACGACTAATCCAATATGACTGAATTGAGCGAACT
>NZ_JQKH01000003.1 GCF_000745955.1 Alysiella crassa DSM 2578
CATATTGGATTAGTCGTGAGAAAATTAATACGATACCACTGAATTGATGCGGACTTCTTTTTTTATTGTACTTTTTTTGTCGTGTACTGAAAGGCAGCCTGAAAATATAGTCGCAGAATTGAAAAAGCATTACGGCGTTGCCAACGCCCTGATGTACTATTCGTACACGGCGGGCGTTGTCGCCTTGTACTGCATTTTCACTTCTACGACTATGCACATTTACGTGAAATTAATTGCTGTCCAAATAACGCTTATTGGCTTCATCAAAACGATTTTGTACATCAGCAGACGGCTGTTTGTCCGACAAAGACACCAACCAAACGGTCAGCCAGCAGGCAATAAACGCAGGTACAATCTCATACATGGTAGGTGAGCCTGCTGCTTTCAACGCAGGATTAACCATTTCCGCCCACACCACCGTCAGCACCGCGCCAACTGTCATGCCAGCCAACGCGCCTTTTGCCGTCATGCGTTTCCAGAATAGCGACAAAATCACCACAGGACCAAACGCCGCGCCAAAACCCGCCCACGCATACGCCACCAAACCCAACACCATACTTTCAGGGTCAGACGCAATCAAAATGGAAATTACCGCCACCACCAACACCATCACACGACCCAGCCACACCAATTCTTTTTGTGAAGCTTGTGGGCGGAAAAAGCCTTTGTAAAAATCTTCCGCAATCGCGCTGGAGCAAATCAATAATTGGCAAGACAAAGTGGACATCACCGCCGCCAAAATCGCCGATAACACCACACCCGCCACCCATGGATTAAATAACAAAGTGGACAAGGCAATGAAAATACGTTCATTTTTACCGCCCATCGCGGTAACTTGGTTGGGGTGTGCGCCAAAATAAGCAATACCAAAATAGCCCACCGCCACCGCGCCCGCCAAGCACACCACCATCCAAGTCATGCCAATACGGCGCGCACTGTGCAATGATTTCACGCTATCCGCCGCCATAAAACGTGCCAAAATATGCGGTTGCCCAAAATAGCCCAAACCCCAAGCGGCGGCAGAAATCGCCGTTATCCAACCTGCCAAATCGCTGGGCGACAAGCTGCTGTAACTCACGCCTGTTTTGGTGCTAGCGGCGGCGATGGCAGCGTTCATTTGGTCTGTGCCACCGAGTGTTAGCCATACCATCACGGGGGCTAAAATCAGCGCGAAAATCATCAAGCTGGCTTGCAAAGTGTCCGTCCAGCTCACCGCCAAAAAGCCGCCAATAAAGGTATAGGCAATGGTTGCGCCTGCACCCAACCACATGGCTTGCGTGTAGCTCATGCCTTCAAACAGGCTTTGGAATAAACGCGCCCCAGCCACTACGCCAGAAGCGCAGTAAATGGTAAAGAAAAACAAGATGATAATTGCCGAAATCACTTTAAGTAATTTGCCGTGTTCACCAAAACGGTGGGCAAAATATTCAGGCAGCGTGAGTGCGTTGTGGTTCAATTCGGTGTGAATGCGTAATCTACCCGATACGAGTAACCAGTTGAAATACGCGCCTATGGTCAAGCCAATCGCAATCCATGCTTCAATCAAACCCGAAGCATAAATCGCACCTGGTAAACCCATCAGCAGCCAGCCCGACATATCAGACGCACCCGCCGACATCGCGGTAACGAATGCACCCAAACTGCGACCACCGAGAATGTAGTCATCAAAATTGCGTGTGGAAAAATAGGCAACCAAACCAATACCCAGTACGGCGAGTAAATACAAGCCAAATGTAATGTAAATGGGGTTCATGGTGAAAATCCTCTGTGAAATATTAGACTTATGGATTATCCAAATAAACACTATTCAGATGGGCGCATTGTAACCAGTTTGCGAAGAAAAGTTAAGATACGTTTAGGAAAAATGTAATTGAGTGTTGTAGATTTTTTCAGGCTGCCTTGTTGTATGCGATAAATGGTAGGGGGAACAGCGTCCACTGAAAAATATTGAAATGATGAGTTTTGAAGATGGTAGACGGTGTCCACCTTGCCAGTTGGCAAAAGAGAAGGCAGCCTGAAACATTTTTCAGTCTGCCTAATTTATTGATTAATAAGTATATTACAATTTTGCGGCGGCGCGTAATGCGGCGGCTTTATCGGTGCGTTCCCAAGTAAACTCGGGTTCTTCACGACCAAAATGTCCGTAAGCTGCCGATTTGCCATAAATCGGGCGCAACAAATTCAACATTTGAATAATCCCTTTTGGGCGCAAATCAAAATGTTCACGTACCAAAGCAATCAATTCCGCTTCGTTCAACACACCTGTACCAAAGGTATCAATGGCGATGGAAGTTGGCTCGGCAATACCAATCGCGTAAGAAATTTGAATTTGGCATTGTTTCGCTAAACCCGCCGCAACAATATTTTTCGCCACATAACGCCCTGCATAGGCGGCGGAACGGTCTACTTTGCTCGGGTCTTTGCCTGAAAACGCGCCGCCGCCGTGTGGGGCTGCGCCACCGTAGGTGTCCACAATGATTTTGCGCCCTGTCAAACCGCAGTCGCCGTGAGGTCCGCCGATGATGAATTTGCCAGTTGGGTTAATAAAATATTTGGTGGCTGGGGTAATCAATTCTTTGGGCAAGACGGGGAAAATAATGTGTTCTTTGACCGCTTTTTCTAAATCAGAATGGCTAATGCTTTCATCGTGTTGTGTGGACAAAACCACTGTATCAATGCGTTTTACACGACCTGTTTCGCTGTCGTAGGCAACGGTTAATTGTGCTTTTGCGTCTGGGCGCAACCAAGGGAGCAAGCCGCTTTTGCGTACTTCGCTTTGACGTTGCATTAGGCGATGGCTGTAATAAATCGCAAACGGCATTAAAGTTGGCGTTTCATCGCACGCGTAACCAAACATCAAACCTTGGTCGCCAGCACCTTGATTTAAATCAATGCCTTGACCTTCGTTCACGCCTTGCGCGATGTCGGGTGATTGCTCGGCGTAGTTCAACACGACTTTACACGTTTGCGCGGCAAAACCCAATTTTTCGTCATTGTAGCCAATGCGGGCGATGGTTTCACGGGCGATTTTTTCGTAATCCACTTGCGCGGTGGTGGTGATTTCGCCAGCCAAAACGCACAAATCGGTTGCCACCAAAGTCTCGGCGGCGACACGCGCTTTAGGGTCTTGCAAGAAAATTGCGTCCAAAATCGCGTCTGAGATTTGGTCGGCGACTTTATCGGGGTGTCCTTCGGATACGGATTCGGAGGTGAATAAATATTCGCTCATAAAATTTAGTCTTTCAAAATACAGGGAAAACCAGTTTTCAGGCTGCCTGAAAGTACACGACACAAATTATTAGCTTGCCTGAAGCCCCCTCCCCCGTTTAGGACTGGGGAGGGGACAGTTTTGTGGGAATAGAAAAATTGCCGCGTACCAAAAGGCAGCCTGAAAACCAAAACCGCAGAAGCATAGCCCCTACTGCTTTATTTGTCTATATTTGTTCGCATGATTATTATTGATGAAATAAGGGCAATTTTTTCATTTTCAGGCAGCCTGAAAGGTTTTTGTTATAATCAAATCATCTGATTAAACGAATGATTAACCATGTCTAAATCCCACAAAGCCGTGCCAACACGCAAAGCACAATTGGCAAAAAATCCCTTATTAAACAAAATTCTGAATCAAAAAAACACGCCACCAGCCGATGACCGAACATGGGTGCCAGAATACCAAGCCATCGCCGAAATGTTGCGTAACGGCGACACCGAGCGCGCCCTACAACGTTGTGAAACACTCGCCGCCAATTATCCGCATGAACGCGAAAATATCCCCAATCTCTGCGCCGCCTTATTGTCCGAAAACCGCCGTTTTCAGGACGCGATTGCCATGTGGCAGCGTATTCCGAATTGGCAAAACAAGGCATCACTGCAAAGCAATATCGGCAGAACGTATCAATTAGCCAATCAATTGGATTTGGCGCACACTCATTTATCCATCGCGCTGCAACTTGAGCCGAATCATTTGGACGCTTTGGTGAACATGGGTGTGGTGTTGCAAAAATTGGAACGCCGACAGGAAGCTATTGAAAATTATCAAAAAATTTTATCAATCAATCCGCACTACGAATTGGCACGATTCAATTTGGCAACTGTTTATCAGGATGAATTGGATTTTCAGGCTGCCTACCAATGTTATGAACATTTATTGCGCGAAAATCCACAATATACCAATGCTTTAGCCAATTTAATTTTCACACAACACTATGTTGTGCCGTATCAGCCCGAAGTGATTTTTGAACGCGCCAAACGTTTGGGGCAACTTTATGTGGAAAAATCTCAATCACTTGCCATTAAATTGCCTGCTCAAAATGCCGAAAAACCCTTGCATATTGGGCTGGTGTCGGCTGATTTGCAAACTCACCCCGTTGGTTTTTTTGTGGAAAGCCTACTCAAAAGCCAAGCAGCACAACAATTTACATGGTCGGCGTATGCCAATTCGCCCACTTTTGACGATTTGAGTGCGCGGCTGAAACCCGTGTTCCAAAATTGGCACCATGTAAACACATGGGGCGATGAGCGATTGATTCAACAAATTCAAGCAGATGGCGTGGATATTTTGGTGGATTTGTCGGGTTTGACACGCGGTAATCGCATAGGCGTGTTTGCTGCGCAAGCTGCACCTGTGCAAATCAATTGGTTGGGCTATTTTGGCACAACGGGTTTGTCCACCATGCAAGCCGTGATTGCCGACCCTTATTGCGTGCCGCCCGATGAAGAAAACCGATTTGTGGAACGCGTGTGGCGCATGCCGCACAGCCGCTTGTGTTTGTCTGTGCCAACGGAAAATGTACTAACCAATGAATTACCTGCATTAACAAAAGGTTACATTACATTTGCCTGTTTCCAAAATTTACCCAAAATCAACGATGAAGTATTGGCAATCTGGGCGCAAATTGCGCGCAGGCTGCCTGAAAGCCGTTGGCATTTTCAAAATTTAAGATTGGGTGAAAATAGCCAAGACCAAGAAAAACTCGCTACAAAATTGTGCGATTTTGGTTTCAATATGGCGCAGGTTTCCTTTCGGGGTTCTGTGCCACGTGCGGAATATTTTGCCCATCATCAGGATATTGATTTGATTTTAGACACTTTTCCATATTGCGGCGGCACGACCACCAGCGAAGCTTTGTGGATGGGTGTCCCCACGCTCACGTTTGCCCAATCGGGCATGTTGGCGCGGCAGGGCGAGCAATTATTGAGCGCGGCGGGTTTGCCCGAATGGGTGTGTCATCATTTAGATGATTATGTGGAACGTGCCGTGTATTGGGGGCAGCCTGAAAATTGGCAGCAGTTAAACGAGATTCGCGTGAATTTGCGTGAAAAAGTGTTGCAATCGCCGCTTTTTGATGCGGAACAATTTGGGCGTGATTGGTGTGATTTGGTGCGCGAAATTTGGCGCGATGCGTGTGGGAAATAGGGGTATCAATCCATTATTTCGCCGATTTTCAGGCAGCCTGCAAATCCACAATGGATATAAGTGTTAAATATTGTAAATTATTGAGCATTTGTTTACAAAATCATACGCAAATCCATTAAATGCAAGGCTTTTGCATGGTTTGGATTTACAAAAATCCATTTTCGGATTAAGATATAAGAGATTGCGAAGTAAATTTGTTTAACTAAATTTAACTCAAAAATAATTTAACGTTTATTCAATAGGAAAGTTTGACTATGTCTGCAGAAAATTCCAAAAAAACGCTGAAAGTCAGCGTATTTGAGCGTTATCGTAGCTTGTTATTGTCGCTGGGCGTGTTCTTGGCGGTGATTATTGCGGTGATGACGTACTCTTTGACGCTGTCTCGTGCGGTATCGGCACACAATACGGAAGTACAGGTCGCAGCACGCGCGAATGAGGCGCACGAAAATATGCTGCGTATTTTGTTTAACTTGAAAATGTCTTACGGCGAAGACCCAAATAGCCCACATGTGGCGCACTCGCTGAAAGTCTTGCAAAGCAACCTTGATATATTCCAGAAAAACTTGGATGCTTTGCAAAAAGGTGGTACAGGTGTTTCTGTTTCAGGTCAAGAAGTGGCGATTAACCCTTTGGGTGATGCGGAAAGCCAAAAGAATTTGCAGGCTGTGATTGAACGTTGGAATCACTTAAAACCACAAATTGCTTTGTATTTGAAAGATGCAATGTCGCCCACTTCCAATCCAGCACATTTGGAATTGGCAAGTATGAGTGCTCAAAATAACTATGAGCAAGTAAGTGGCAGCTTGACCGCGATTCGTGGTAACTTAAACAGCCAGATTCGTGTGGAAAGCCAACGCACCAATATGTTGCAGCTTGCAGGTGTATTTGGTTCTTTGGTATTCTTCTTGGGTTTCGTATTCTTCGTGATTCGCCGCTTGGCTGCTGCGGACGTAAAAGCAGACGAATCTCGTAAAGAAACCGAAGAAATCATGAATACGGTAAGCACGGGTTTGTTCTTGTTGGACAAAGACTTAACCATCGGTTCGCAATATTCTAAAGAATTGGAACGCTTGATTGGTCAAAAAGATTTGGCAGGTCAAAACTTAATTGATATGTTGGGCAGCCTGATTTCGCAAGAAGATTTGAACACCACCCACAGTTTCATCGGTCAATTATATAACCCACGTGTGAAAGAGCGTTTGATTGGCAGCTTGAACCCATTGACTCGCCAAGTGATGAACATTCAAGAAGGCAATAATACAGTTCAACGCTATTTGGATTTCAAATTTAACCGCGTTTACAAAGGCGATGAAATTTCGCGTGTATTGGTGAACGTATCTGACGTAACCAATGCGGTATTGCTGGAGAAGAAAATTCAGCAAGAACGTGAACAAAATGACGTTCAATTGGAAATGTTGAGCACCATTTTGCGCGCTGACCGTCAAATGATTGACGATTTTGTTCGCAACACGCAAAAACACAATATGGCAATCAATAACACTTTGAAAGCCCCTGGTGAGCGTCAAAGCGAATTGCGTAGCAAAGCAGAACATATTTTCCGTGAAGTACACAGCCTGAAAGGTGAAGCGTATGCTTTGAACTTGCATGGCTTTACCGTGATTGCGGAAAACATTGAAAATGATTTGAAAAAATTGCAAGCCACTTCTACCTTGACAGGTGAAAACTTCTTGGGCTTGGCGGTTCATTTGGAAGAATTGATGAACTTGACTCAAACCATTGAAGATTTGGTGGGTCGTTTGGGTAACAACAATGACAGCGTGAGTAACCAATCTACTTCTGGTAAACCAAAAATGTCGGATTACTATGAGCGTTTGGTGGCTGATGTGGCAGAACGCAATAGCAAAATCGTAGATTTCAACTATGTTGGTTTGCAACAAGTGGAAAATGAAGATTTGCGCACCACCATTCACGAAGTAGCGGTGCAATTGTTGCGCAATGCGGTGGTACACGGTATTGAAACCCCAGCAGAACGCCATGCGCGCCGTAAATTGGAAGCAGGTCATGTTCGCATGGAATTGCAAGATACAGGTTCTCAATACATTTTGAATTTTGAAGATGATGGCAACGGTATTGACTACAACGCCATTCGCGCTAAAGCGGTGAAATTGGGTCGTTACTCTGAAGCCGAAGCGGAAAATTTGAATAATAAAGAATTGTTGGCATTGATGTTTAGCTCTGGCTTTTCTACTGTGGAACAGGCTACAGGTGATGCGGGTCGTGGTGTGGGTTTGGATGTGATTAAAGACCGTGTAAATGCTATTGGCGGTAAAATCAATATTTCCACTTCTGCTGGTATGTACACGCGTTTCACGTTTACATTACCCAAATAATTGACGGAGAATAGACTGAAGATGGCAAGAAAAACCATTATGATTGTGGACGATTCTAATGTGATTCGTAACCGCATTAGCCGTAGCTCAAAAGAAATTGAATTTGAAGTAGTTGCTACGGCAATGAATGGCGCGGATGCATTGGAACTGTACAAACAGCACCGTCCAGACATCGTAACAATGGACTTAACCATGCCAAAAATGGACGGTTTGGAATGTATTTTTTCCATTACCGACTTTGATGACAATGCCAATATTTTGGTAATTTCCGCTTTATCTGATAAAGCAACTGGGATTAAGGCATTGGAATTAGGTGCGCGTGGTTTTATTTGTAAACCTTTTACTGACGAAGACTTGGTTCAAGCTCTCGTTGAAATGATGGAAGATTAATCTAATGAAAGAAGAGAAATTACAAGTATTTTTGGACGGCGTTCAAAAATATTTTGAACAAATGATGGACCCCGAAGAGCTGTCTGTGGGTACACCGTATTTGGTGGAAAACAGCGTGCCATCTGCCAAAGATTTCACAGGTGTAATTGCGATTTCTGGCAAAAGCAAGGGGATTGTGTATTTCACCGCACCCAAAGAGTTGTTGGAACGCTTGTTGGTGCTGATGGGCGAAAAAGACATCAGCGAAGCGTTTATGATTGACTTGGTGGGCGAAGTGGCAAATACGATTGCAGGTAATGCACGTAGCGAATTTGGCGAAGAATTTGAAATTTCTGTGCCAATCGTGTTGCGTGGCGCACCCGATGAAATCTTGTTGCCACGCAAAGACCGCAGCTTTGTGATTCCGATTACTTGGAAAAACCGCGCGGCGGCGATTGTGGTGTCATTGCGTAAACCTTAATTGCGCTCGTAAAGATTCAGGCAGCCTGAAAGTATTTTTCAGGCTGCCTGAAGTGTTATAATGCTGCCTTTAACCAGTAAGGATAATGAAATGAACCCTAAATTTTTAGCCTTAATTTTGAGTAGCGCGGTGGCTTTGACGGCGTGTAATGGTGGTACGGCAGACAAGAAAACGGCTGCGCCATCGTCTGAACCTGCGGCGGCTTCGGCGGCAGCGCATGAGCAAGATAAAGTGAAATTATTGAGCAGCGATGGCAAAATCAGCATTGAAACATCGGGACAATTTGCCGATAAATTGGGCGATGAAGCCGCTTTGCCAGAAGGTGTTGCGAAAGAAAAAATCACTTTATTACAAAAAGATAATGTAACAGGCACGACTTTGACCGTGATTGATACGGGTACATCTGTCAATCCAGCCGAGTATTTCCAAAAAGTGAAAGCGGCTTTGGAAGCAGATAAATCATTGAATAATTTGGTATTGGGCGATATTGCCGCCAACAGCATGACTTATGGTTTCAGCCAAGCCGATGAGCAGGGCAATATTTTGTTGAATGAGCGTTGCAAAATTATGCTGCACGGCAAAGATAAGTTGTACACGATTTGCGCCAGCAATACGGAAGGCAATCAAGACGAATTGGCGGCGGCTTTGAAATATATTACTACGGTGGAATGATTTTTCAGGCTGCCTGAACTGAATTTTGTCGGGACAGGATTTTTTCCTGTCCTTTTTTGTTAATTAATATAGTGGATTCAATTTAAATCAGGACAAGGCGACAGCGACCGCCGTGTACACCTAGTACATAAGGGAGCTGGTAACGCTGTACTGGTTTAAATTGAATTCACTATACAATAAATGGGTTATATATAAATGACTGAATCAATCACACTCGCCCCACGCAGCCTGAAAGCACACAACACGGTTGCTTTGCCAGGTTCAAAAAGCATCAGCAACCGCACCTTATTATTGGCGGCTTTGTCGGACAATGAGTGCGAAATCCGCTCGCTGCTCAAATCAGACGACACCGACCGCATGTTGGAAGCCCTTGAAAAATTGGGCGTTCCCATGCAAAAAACCGATTCAGGCAGCCTGAAATTGGTCGGGCAGTCGGGCAAATTTCCGAATAAGCAAGCCGATTTGTTTTTGGGCAACGCTGGCACGGCATTCCGCCCACTCACGGGCGCGTTGGCGATTTTGGGCGGCGACTACCATTTGCACGGCGTGCCGCGCATGCACGAGCGTCCGATTGGCGATTTGGTGGACGCGCTGCGGATTGCAGGCGCGAATGTGGACTATTTGGGCAACGAAGGCTATCCGCCTTTGCAAATCCATGATTTTTCAGATAAACAAGTCCGCGAAATCCCGATTAAAGGCAATGTGTCCAGCCAATTTTTGACCGCGCTGTTAATGGCATTGCCGCTCACGGGCGAGGCGTGGACAATCCGCGTGGACGGCGATTTGATTTCCAAGCCTTATATTGATATTACCTTGAATTTATTGAAACAATTTGGCGTAAACGTGGAAAATCACGATTATCAAATTTTCAGGCTGCCTGAAAATGCGACATACCACGCGCCCGAAATCGTGAATGTGGAAGGCGATGCGTCCAGCGCAAGTTATTTTTTGGCAGCAGGTTTGCTTTCAGGCAGCCCCGTTCGCGTAACGGGTTTGGGCAAAAACGCAATTCAGGGCGATGTGGCGTTCGCGCACGAATTGGCGAAAATTGGCGCAAATGTGATGTGGGGCGATGATTTTATTGAAGTTTCGCGTTCGCCCGAACAAAAAATCCTACCCTTTGATTTGGACGCGAACCACATTCCAGACGCGGCAATGACGTTGGCGGTGGTGGCGTTGGCGACGGGCGCGAAGTGCAGCATTCGCAATATTGAATCGTGGCGCGTGAAAGAAACCGACCGCATTGCCGCTATGGCGACCGAATTGCGAAAAGTGGGCGCGGAAGTGGTGGAAGAGCAAGACGCAATCCACATCACACCGCCCGAAAAATTGACCAACGGCGCAGCGATTGACACCTATGACGACCACCGCATGGCGATGTGTTTTTCGCTGGTGAGTTTGCTGGGCGTGGCGGTGCAAATCAATGACCCGAAATGCACGCACAAAACGTTCCCGACTTATTTTGATGTATTCAATGGTTTGAGCGCGTAAATGATGTTTCAGGCTGCCTTTCAGTACACGACAAACAAATGTAGGGCGCGTATTACGCACCAAAATACCCAATATTTTGAATGAGTTGGTGCGTGGTATGCACCCTACATTTTGGGGGCGAAACGGTAAGGCAGCCTGAAATTCATCACATCAAACCGAATCCACGCAAAATCATTACCCCCACCGAAGTCGTTACCATGCTGCCTGCGGTGGTAATGCCAATAATATTCGCCGCCGCTACATCATTGCCGCCCATTGCGCGCGCCATCACATAGCTCGCTGCCGCAACAGGCGTTGCCGTCATCAAAAACAAAATCCCCATATCCGTCCCACGAAAACCCAACCACACCCCAATCGCCACCGCCATCATCGGCGCAATCAGCAGCCGCCCAATGCTGGCTTGCATGGACACATCGGAGCGTTGGCGCATGGATTGCCAATCAAAAGTCGCGCCTGCACAAATCAGCGCAAGCGGTAGGGCAATGTGGGCGAGATATTGAAAAGTGTGCATGAGAAATTCAGGCAGCCTGATGTGGAGTGCATTGCCAATCAGTGCCAATACAATCATGATAATTAAGGGGTTTTTTGCAATTTTTTTGCCGATTTCGCACAATTTGTCGCGTACAGAATGGTTGGATGTGCGGCTTAAAGTCAGCACGGAAAACACATTCAGCAAAATCGTGATTAAACCCATATACACCGCCGCATGTGCCACACCCGCCGCGCCGTAGGCGTTTTGCACGGTTGCCAATCCGACTATGCCCAAATTGCTGCGGAACACGCCTTGCACAAACACGCCTTTGTCGCGCACATTTGGCACGCGAAAATAGGCATACAATTCAGCGAGTAAATACAAAAGCGTGGTACAAATCGCGCCAGCCGCCACCAGTTTGGCGTTGGCGGCATAGTCAATTTTGATGTCAATCAAATTCACAAACAGCATAAATGGCAAGGCAAATTTAAATACCAATTCAGACGCTTGTTCACAAAATTCAAGCGTAACCATTTTTTTCAGCCGCAAATATTTGCCCAAACACAATAATAAAATATTCGGCAAGGTAACTTTCAGTGCAAACGCGAAAGTCGCAAAGAATAGGGCAAGCATGGGGAATCCTTTTGTGTGTGTGGGTTTTCAGGCAGCCTTTCATTACCCTACAAATTTTTGTCTACCGCTCATCTGTTCCCTCTCCTGTGGGCATGGGTATCTACACATCTTTTTTTGAGATTATGTTGATTGTTTTTCAACAAAAATTTCAAAACAAGCTGACAAAATCTCGCCGTGTTACGCGTGATTTTGAAACTAAAATTAAGGGCTATTGAATTGATATTTCAAATAACCTTTTAATTTTATTGTAAAAATATGTGTAGATACCCATGCCTGTGGGAGAGGGTTAGGGAGAGGGTAAAACTTTCAATGCACCACGATTTTTCCCTCTCCCAAAGGAGAGGGGGTTAGATTGCTGTATTTCAACGATTTCAGGCAGTATTTCATTTTTTGTAGGGTAGCGAAAGGCAGCCTGAAAACCCCAAAACGCCGTTTGAAATCGCATTCAAACGGCGTTTTTGTTTCAAAATAAAAAATTAGGCTGCGTCATTATTTTTCGGTTTGTGCAACAATGAAGCCACCATCGCCACCACCAAAGCAGTAAACACCACCAATAGCGAAATTCCCACAGGAATGTGTACCCAATGCAAAATCAACATCTTAATACCGATGAAGCTCAACACAAACGCCAAACCATAATGCAAATACACAAAACGGTCAGCCATGTCCGCCAGCAAGAAATACATGGCGCGTAAACCCAAAATCGCAAAAATATTAGATGTCAAAACGATAAATGGGTCGGTCGTTACCGCGAAAATGGCGGGAATGCTGTCCACCGCAAACACCACATCGCTCAATTCTACCATAATCAGCACCAAAAGCAGGGGCGTGGCAATGCGTTTGCCGTTTTCAATGGTAAAGAATTTTTCGCCGTCCAAACGCTCGCTGACGTGAATGTGTTTTTTCAACCATTGCAACATTTTGTTTTGCGACAAATCTTCGTCATCATCGTTGTCATTGTGTTTGACCATTTTCACGCCTGTATACAGTAAAAATGCGCCGAATATATATAAAATCCACTCAAAACGGCTCACCAATGCCGCACCGACAAATACCATAATCGCCCGCAACACAATCGCGCCCAATACGCCGTATAACAAAACACGGTGTTGATATTGCGCTGGCACTTTGAAATAAGAAAAAATCATCAGGAAAACAAACAAATTGTCCACCGCCAACGATTTTTCCAACACATAACCTGTGAAATATTCCAATACTTTGGTTTTCGCCAAAGCTGCGCCATGACTTTGTGTTATTTCCCAATACAGCCAGCCTGCGAATGCACAGGACACCAGCACCCACACCACCGTCCATGTTAGCTTCTTTGGTGCTGACTTTATGCACACCTGTTTTTTTCAGCGTGAGCATGTCTATCCCTATCATGATGATAACGGCAATGAAAAACACCGCATAAAAAAGCGGTGAACCAATCGTTGTTTCGGTCATTCTGTTTCCTTGTTTAAAATAAAAATAAAACAATGCTGCCTGAAAATGTGAAATGTCTTTCAGGCAGCATGGTGTGCTTGTGTATCATTGTATAGTGAAGTATGAGTAGGTTTAAGTAATCAAGTAGTTAAATCTTGCTAATTGTCTTCAGGCTGCCTGAAAAGAGACAACTATTTTGTTTTTTCAATCAAAAACACCTTGAAAATCAAAATTTTCAAGGTGTTTTTGATTTTATAATGAATTCATTTAAAAACAGTACACGTGTAAGGTGCAATTTGTTGCTTCTTACATTGTGCCCTATTCACTATAATTTACTATAAATTACAACCCTGACAAACGTGCAGTGTCTTGTGCAATCATCAATTCTTCGTTGGTTGGAATTACCACAGAAACCACCTTGCTGTCGGCAGTGGTAATGATGCCTGCATTGCCAAAACGTGCTGCCAAGTTGGCTTCAGCATCTACATTCATGCCCAAGAATTCACAGTAATTCAATACTTTGGTACGGATAATATCGGAATTTTCACCAATACCGCCCGTGAACACCAAAGCGTCAATGCCACCAGCCGCCACCGCCATAGACGCCACATATTTCGCCAAACGATAGGAGAAAATTTCCAATGCCAAAATTGCACCTGCATGACCATTTAAAGATTCTTCTTCAATGGTACGACAGTCGCTAGACAATTCGGAAATGCCCAATAAGCCACTTTGTTTGTTCAATAAATTGGTAATTTCTTTCACAGACAAATTCAAATTGTCTGCCAAAAATTCGTACACACTCGCGTCAATATCGCCCGCACGTGTCCCCATTACCAAGCCTTCCAATGGGGTAATACCCATAGAAGTATCTACTGATTGCCCATTTTTGATGGCAGCCACAGACGCACCATTGCCCAAATGCGCCACCACCAAACGTAAATTATGTACATCTTTGCCCAAGAAACGTGCTGCTTCTTCAGATACAAAACGGTAACTTGTACCATGGAAACCATAGCGGCGCAAACCTAAATCGCGGTATAACTTGCGTGGCACGGCGTAGGTGTAGGCGTGTTCGGGCATGGTTTGGTGGAATGCGGTGTCAAACACGGCAACATTTGGCAAACCTTCAAAAATATTTTGTGCAGCGCGAATGCCCAACAAATTTGCTGGATTGTGCAAAGGTGCGAGCGGAATACATTTTTCAATCGCGGCAATCACATCATCATTAATCAAAACCGAATCGCTGTACAATTCGCCACCACTCACTACGCGATGACCAATTGCGCCCACTTGGCTGTCTAAACCCATGGCTTTTAATTTGTCCAGCATAGCACCAACTGCGCCTGTGTGGTCGGGTTGTGCGGATAAATCCACTTTTTCTTTTTGACCGTCCACTTTGAACGTGATGTAGGCATCGGGCAAGCCCAATTTTTCGCCCAAACAGCTCAACAAAACTTCGCTGTTTTCGGTATTCAATACCGCGCCTTTTAATGAAGATGAACCGCAGTTCAATACCAAGATTAATTTAGACATGTGGAACTCCCTTGTGATGTCATTAATGAGAAAACGCATTATTTTACACCGTTTTGGTGTTTTCAGGCAGCCTTTCGGTACACGACAAAAAGGATAGTAGGGTGCGCCGTGCGCACCAAATTCGCCACAATGTTTAATTATTCAGCTACTTGGTGCGCACGGCGCACCCTACATTTTCGTGATTAGAAAAATGGTCGTGTACTGTAAGGCAGCCTGAAACCTTATTTCTCCCCATCGGTTTTGGGCGGACGCGTTTTGGGGCTTTTGATTTTTTCGGGTTTGCTGGTGTGCGGCAAAATAAAGTGCATTTTCAAGCCATTGGGTTGCACATTTTCGGCAATAATTTTTCCATGATGTTGCTCCACAATATGCTTGGTTAATGCCAAACCCAAACCCGTTCCCGTAGTATTTGCGCTGCTGTCGGCGCGATAAAACGCGGTGAAAATATGTGGCAATTGTTCGGGTTTTACGCCGTTGCCATTATCCACGATTTCAATATGCAAATTTTTGCGGTCTTCATACATATTTACCTGAATCGTGCTGCCTTCGGGGCTGTAATTCATCGCATTGCGAATCACATTGTCCAGCGCACGATACAAATAGCTTTCATTGGCTTCAAAACGTGCTTCGGGGTGAATATTTTTCACATCTAATTGAACTGTATGATTTTTCTTTTCGGCGACTGCCTGACTGTCTTCCACAATCTGCTGCACAAACGGCACAATTTGCAAATTTTCGCGTTCCATTGGAATATTCGCCGTTTCCAAGCGCGATAGGGTGAGCAATTCGCCAACCAGCGTGTCCATGCGGCTTAATTCGCTTTCCAAACGGGCAATATAATCCGCTTGTTTTTCAGGTCGTGCTTGCAGCAAGCCAACAATTGCCTGAATTCGCGCCAATGGCGATCGCATTTCGTGGGAAACATGGTGCAATAAATGCCGTTCTTTTTCCAAAAGCTGCTCTAATTGATGTGCCATGCGGTCAAATTGCACGCCCAAATTGGCTAATTCATCTTTGCGGTCAAGCAATTGTTGGGAGACACGCGCGTTTAATTCGCCCGCCGCCAAACGGTTAATGCCTTGTTCTAAAATGCGAATCGGCTTGGTAATATTGCTCGCCAATAAATACGCCAGCAATAAACCAATTGCCAACAGCGACAATAAAATAATGATTTCATGCCAAATCGGTGCAAGCGGCAAACCCGGAATCAAAAACGGGCTGGGCATACGCTCCAATTGGGTGCGGTCAAAATTGCGGATAAAAAACAGGTATTCTTCACCAAATGGGTCGTAGCGTAGTGTAACCAATTTAGAATTGGGATTTTTCAGTGCGAAATGGTAGGCGTGTTCCACTTCTTCGGGTGGCACGGGGCGGCTTAAAATATCCTGTTTGGAATCGCCCGTGATGACGATGATGTTTTGCGCGGCGGATTCTTTTCGCAACATTTCCAAGCGGTTGCGTACGGATAATTCGCCGCCTACCGCCAATGAATTGACCACATCGCGCAATAAGCTGATTTCCATATCGCGTTGATGTTTGGATTGATTTTCTGCTAACTGGGTTTGCACCAGCCAAAAGGAAAAGCTGGCAACAAAAATCGCGCAAATAATCACCATGCAAAAAGTGGCAAAAATGCGTTGAAAAAGTTTCATAATGTGTTTTCGTGAAATAAATAATTTAATGAAATTATAACAAATAAGGCAGCCTGAAAACGAATTTTCAGGCTGCCTGTTTATTTAAATTGGATTAATTTTTCACAAACAAATATCCTAAACCGCGCACGGTTTGAATCAGCGATGGGTCGCCTAATTTGTGGCGAATGCTGGAAATATGCACATCAATGCTGCGGTCAAATTTGGCTAATTTGCGGTCAAGTGCCTCTAATGACAAGGTTTCTTTGCTGACTACTTGTCCTGCGTGGCGCATCAGTGCTTCCAGCAAATTAAACTCGGTGCTGGTCAATTCCAAAGGTGTCTCGCCCACAGAAGCTTGGCGTTTGGCGGGGAACAGGGTTACATTACTTACGGAAATGCTGTTGGTGGCTGCGGCATTGTCGGTATTTTGTTGGGCGCGGCGCAAGATGGCGTTGATACGCGCCAACAATTCGCGTGGTTGGCAAGGTTTGGGGACGTAATCGTCTGCGCCCATTTCCAAGCCGATGATGCGGTCAATGTCATCGCCTTTTGCGGTCAGCATGATGATGGGAATTTTGCTTTGGGCGCGTACGGTTTTCAACACGTCCAAACCGCCCATTTTAGGCATCATGGAATCCAAAACCACGACATCGTATTGATTGCCGCTGTGTAAAATTTCTTTTACGCCGCTTTCGCCATCGGGCATACGGTTCACTTCCAAACCTTCGGCGGACAGGTATTCTGCAAGTAATTCGGTTAAGGTGTCGTCATCATCTACTAATAATACGCGGCTCATGGTTTATCCTTTGTGAATTTGGGCTTTTCAGGCTGCCTGAAAAGCTATGAAATCAAAACAATATGTATCTTAACAGTTCTGTCTTTACATTTGTATCTTTTGGCGGCTGCCTTTGCGCGTTTTTGCACTTGCGAAGTTGTCTTTACAATTTAATGATTTGATTTGCCAAATAATTTGTCTTTTGGGGGCAAGGCTTCGGCACAAGCAGGGGCGTGTTTGTTGGCGGCTTGGTAGGCTTTGCATTGTTGGGTGTATTGTTCGCGCAATTCGGGATAATATTCGCCCAACATGATTTCATTGCCATACACGGGCATTTGGTGCGGATAGTAACGGTAGGTTTGGTACATCCAGCGTTTGGCTTCGTCAATTTTGCCCTGACGATACAGTAATAAACCGTTTTTATACGCGTGGGCGTAGGGGCGGAAAGCTATGGAGCGTTGGGCAAGATTTGCCCAGCTTGCCACTTCTGCTTGATTGGTGTGGGTAAAATTAATCAGGGTTAAGTCAGCATAATGGGCGAGCATGGGTTCGGTTTTGCTGACCATGAGTAGGTGCATAATTTGCTCGGCGCGTTCTTTGCTGGTGTTATTTTTTTTGGTGGCGATGACCAAATCGTTGTACACAAACGCCAAACGCACTATCCCCAACGCCATAATTAAGGCGCAAAAGCCCATCACCACGCCATACCAATTGATTTTCAGGCTGCCTGAAAGGGTTTGGCTGGTGGTGTCGGTTTCTGTTTCAGGGTAGTCTAAACCTGTGGTCATGAAACTGGGGAATAGGGCAAAAATGGTTAAAAAATAAATATACCAAAGCGGATATTCCAACACGCTGTGGGTTAAAGACACCGCCATCAATGCTAATAAGAGTAAACTGGGGGCGTTGCGCGTTTTCAGGCAGCCTGAAATTGTCCACGCCAAACCACCCAATATCAAAAGGGTGCCAACTAAACCCATCTCCGCCAATAAATTCAAAAATGAATTGTGGCTGTGGGTGAACAAGACATTGGGGTCGTATAAACGAAAACCTGTTTTGTACACATCGGGGGCGAGTAGGAAACTTTGTGCGGGATAGCTGCCCCAGCCGTGTCCCCAGATGGGGGCGGATTGGAAGACTTGCCATGCTTTTTGCCATTCGTGGCTGCGCCCTGAACCTTCGTGGCTGTGTCCGCTTAAGCGTTCTAAACTGCTGTTTAGATTGGTTTGTTCATTGAATAATTGCATGATGGGTTCTAGCGCAAATTGGAATGCAATCACGCCAGCCGTCGCCACGCCCATGCAGATTGCGACACGATTTAATGTTTTGCCGCCAAACACGCGTGCTAGGGGCAACACAATCGCCATCGCCATCACATACGCCATCAGCGCACGAGATGAGATAATCCCCGTTGTCGCGGTCAAATACAGCAACACAGGCACCGCCAACCACCATTTTATCCGCCGCACACCCCATAAATAGCCCGCCGCCAGAATCCCCCACATCATGAAATGCCCCAAATGGTTGTATTGCCCCAATTGCCCTTCAATAATGCCTTTGCGATACATTAAATAGCCAGCAAATTCAGCCGCATAGCCCGTATATTGCGCCCACGCCACGGCAGCCTGCAAACCAGCCGCCACCATCATCAGCCACGCAAAAATAGACACCACGCGCTCTTGCCCAAAACGCGCCACCCATTGCCGACACGCCCATGCTAACAGCGCGTAGGCAACAAACGTCCACGCCACCATATCGTTTTGTCCGACATAGGGTACGTCCATCGCCCGCCCTTGAATTGCCCAAAATATTGCCAAAACAAGGAAATAGAGACTTGTAGGTGGCAAATTGGCTTTCAGGCTGCCTGAAAAATGGGCGTGATGGTGGCGCGCGGATTGCCAAAACATTAGCACCGTCATCATCACCAGCAACAGCGTAAACAGCAGCGACATACTTTCCAAATAAAAACTGCTCAACATGCCCACGCGCCAGATGGACAAAAACGGCACAAACAGCAATGCCAAACCCACCCAAAGGGGCAATAAAGACCATTTAAACAAAGGATTATTCACAATAAAACCATCACAAAATTTTTAAATAAATAAACAATTTAAATATTCAGGCTGCCTTTCATTACCCTACAAAAATAAAGCATTGCCCACAATCGTTGAGTATTGCCAATTTCACCCTCTCCCTAACCCACAGGAGGGATAGGTAGGTGGCAAAAATTGTAGGGTACTGAAAGGCTGCCTGAAAATCATTTTGCAAACCATCTTGCCAAAACCAATAAACTCATCTGCACCACCCAGCCCACGCCAAAGGCAAACAACAAGGTCCCCACGCCCACCGTGCCGCCCAAAGCCCAGCCAATCAAACACACCGTGCTTTCCAACAAACTGCGTACCACGCCCACGCGCCAACCCGTGCGCTGACACAGCCCGACCATTAAGCCATCTCGCGGGCCCGCGCCCATGTGGCAAGTCAAATACACTGCCGCCGCCACGCCAATCACGACCACGCCACCCACGCACAACAATCCGCGCAACAGCCAATTATCCGCGCTCGGCGCAGGCACAAATGCCACCACGAACCCCAACACCAGCGCAATCACCGCAATATTCGTCAACGTCCCCAAACCCACGCGCAAATGCAAAGGTATCCACAGCAACATCACCACCGCGCTAATCATCAAAGTCGTGATACCGATATTCAAATCCAGCAGTTTCGCCAAACCTTGCGCAAACACCACCCACGGCGCAGCCCCCAAATTTGCCAGCACCAACATCGCTTCACCCAAACCGCAAAACGTCAAACCAATCAATAGTACAGTCAAAGATTGTCGCTCAAACGACCAACGCGATTTGGCTTGCCAAGGGGTTTGAGGGAGCAGAGAATGGGGTTTTGTCATGTTTTATTTTTCCTTGTTTTTTGAGATTTTCAGGCTGCCTTTCAGTACACGACAATTTTTGGGATTTACGCCAATCTGTCCCCTCCCCCGTCTCCAACGGGGGAGGGCTAGGGTGGGGGAAAATTTGTGGAAATAAATCAATATTTTTGTAAATCAACGAGTCACCCCCACCCTAACCCTCCCCCGCAAGCGGGAGAGGGGACAGGTTTCAGGCAATCCAAAGATTTTTTTCGTGTACTAAAAGGCTGCCTGAAAAATATTTTGCCAATCAATCAAACAATTTAATCAAAAAATTCCACAAACCATTCAGCCACCAAAACACCAATCCCACCCAAAAAATCGCTTGCACCAACACCGTCAGCGCGAATTTTAGCGGTTGATTTTGGCGTGAATATTGGGCGATGGGTGTGCGTGCCACGCCCGTTTTGAACGCGCCCGCCAACGCCAAAGTCAGCCCATACACCCACCAAAACCACAAAATGGACAACAGTAAAAACAGGATAATTCGCATGGTTTAATCCTTTTCAGGCTGCCTGAAATGCAGGGGGCGCTGTGCGCACCGATTTTTACATAAAACGCTTACATCTGACGGACGGCAATATGACTTTTCGGCAAAATCCAACGCAACACCACCGCCGCATAAATTGCCGCGACCAAGCCGCTACCTATCGCCATGCTGAATGGCACTTCATGCCAAATCGTTATATCTCGCCAAGCCATCAAAACCAAAGCGTAAACAAACACAATCCCAAACATGATTGCCGCCATTTTTTGCCAAACCATAGGTGTGTCGCGCCAAAAATGCGCCAAACAACACACCATTGCCAATAAAAAAGTGGGCGTGGTTGCCAAGATTGCTGCGTAAACATTGATGAAAAAAATGATATGAATATCATTGGCTTGCTGGCGAGACAAATCTGTAACAAAGATGAACAATAATAATGCCACCAACAATTGCGTTACCAAAGGAAAACCAATCAAAACGCGCCAATAAGGATATTTTTCCATGATTTTAAGCTTTCAGGCAGCCTGAAAGTCCTAGCGGACGGCAAAATCCTAGCGGACGGCAATGCCATTCACAAATATCAAAAAAACATTAACTGTCCAAGCCTTCCTGCACCATTTGTGCCGCTCGCAATACCGCACGGGCTTTGTTTTGCGTTTCCTGCCACTCGCTTTCTTCCACGCTATCGGCAACAATGCCAGCACCGCTTTTTACATACAAAACATCATCTTGAATGATTGCCGTGCGAATCGCAATCGCCAAATCCATGTCCTGATTAAAGCCCCACACGCCCACCGCGCCACCGAAAATATTGCGTTTTTCCGTTTCCAACTCCTCAATAATCTCCAAAGCGCGCACTTTGGGCGCACCCGACAGCGTGCCAGCAGGAAAAGTTGCCGCCAAAATGTCCATATTGCTCACGCCCTGTTTCAGGCTGCCTTCCACATTGGACACGATGTGCATAACATGCGAATACTTCTCAATGACCATTTTATCGGTAACCACCACCGAGCCAATCTCGCTAATGCGCCCCACATCGTTGCGTCCCAAATCAATCAACATGGTGTGTTCGGCAATTTCTTTGGGGTCATTGAGCAAATCGCGTGCATTTTCAGCGTCTTGCTCTGGCGTTGCGCCGCGCAAACGTGTGCCAGCAATCGGACGCACCACCACCTTATCGCGTTCACGGCGCACCAAAATTTCAGGCGATGAACCCACAATGTGAAAATCGCCAAAATCATAATAAAACAAATATGGAGACGGATTGAGCGTTCGCAACGCACGATACAAATGCAAAGGATTGTCTTTGAAAGGCAATTTCATGCCCTGCGCTGGCACAACCTGCATGCAATCGCCATTCAAAATGTATTCACGAATTTGGCGAACGTACGATTTGAATGCGGTTTCGCCTGTGCTGTGTTCAGGCTGCGTGGTTGCGCTGCCCAAACTCAAAGGAATTTCAACGCTTTGGCGCAATTTGTCGCGCAAGTTTGCCAATTTTTCTTGTGCCAATTCATAGCCTTGCGGATTAGCAGGGTCGGCATAAACAATCAAATAAATTTTGCCCGATAAATTGTCAATCACCGCCAGCTCTTGCGACAACATCAGCAAAATATCAGGCGTATTCAAAGGGTTGTTTTTGGGCGGATTTTTCAGGCGATGTTTGATGTGTTCAAAATAATAAATCGTTTCATAGCCAAAATAGCCCACCAAACCGCCTGTGAAACGCGGCAATTTGGGGATTTCAGGCGTGTTGAATTGCGCGTGAAATTGCTCAATAAAGGGGAGCGGATTGCCTGTATGCGTTTGGGTAAGCTGATGATTTTGATACACTTCGGTGGTTTCGCCCGACACTTTCAAATAAGTGTGGCACGGCAAACCGATAAATGAATAGCGACCAAAACGCTCGCCACCCACCACCGATTCCAGCAAATAGCTAAATGGTTGATTTGCCAGTTTTAAATAAATGGAAAGTGGCGTATCCAAATCCGCCAGCACTTCTTGCACAAGGGGAATGCGGTTGTAGCCCGCGTGGGCGAGTTCTAAATATTCTTTTTTGGAAATCATGATATTGTCTTTCTTTCAGGCTGCCTGAAAAACAAAAATGGCGTGTAAAACCGATATTCTACACGCCTATGGGCATTCAATCACAAAATCGTGTGGGCTGGTTCGTAATGGATAATGTCGCGGATGTGATTGCGCTCGTCCACCAGTACCACTTTGGGCTGATGTGCAGCGATTTCAGGCTCGGACAACATCACATAGGACATAATAATCACAATATCCCCTGCTTGCACCAAACGCGCCGCCGCGCCGTTTAAGCAAATCACGCCGCTACCGCGTTCGCCTGAAATGGTGTAGGTTTCAAAACGCTCGCCATTGTTATTATTGACAATTTGGACTTTTTCGTTCACCAAAATCCCTGCTGCGTCCAGCAAATCTTGGTCTATGGTAATGCTGCCCACGTAGTTTAAATCGGCTTGGGTTACGGTGGCGCGATGGATTTTGCCACCTAAAAGGGTACGAAACATGGTTTTCTGCTTAATTTAAAAGGCGGTTATTGTATGATTTGGGGGCGGATTTGTCTAATGTTTAGGGCTGCCTGAAAAAATAGGGCGGTATATTTCTGCTTTCTGTTCCAATTTCAAAGGATAAGCGCGTGAGGTGGACGGCATACGCCACAACGTCAAATCACGCCCATTGTGCGAAAACGCGAATGGCGTGCCGATTTTCAGCATTTCAGGCAGCCTGAAATGGGTGAGCAGGGTTTGGGTGGCAAGTTCGCCTGTGGTGATGATGGTTTGGCAATATGGGATTTGCGCCAACAGTTTTGTCAAATCCACCGCTTCCACGATTTGCAAAAATTTATCCGAAGCATTGCCTTGCAGACGTTTCACGCGATAAGCGGTGTCGTAAATGGCAATGCCTTTTTGGTGCAGAAAATCGCGGATTTTGCGTTCGTGAAAGGTTTTGTTTGCCAAATCAACAAAATAATCCTTATCGCCAAAAAACACCAAACCAAAAACACGCCACATATCGTTGTTGAAATTGGGGTAGTAAAAATCCATTTTCCAACGGTGTTTGGGTGGCGGAAAACTGCCCAATATCAAGATTTTGGCGTTTTCGGGCAAAAATGGGGGAAGTGGGTGGGTTTCGGTTTCGTTCATTTTTGTACTTTCAGACTGCCTGAAAAATTAATCATCTTTCAATGATTGTAGTAATTTCTACTACAGAAATAGCCCCGTCTTCCGCTTCCCCATCATCATTCACATTTGGAATATTTGGTGGAATATTACTATCTTGTTGAAAAACGTTATTTAGATTAGGTAAATTTGAATTAATTACACAGCCATATGTCGGTAATTGATTAGTGCAAAATAACATTCCTTGCCCTCTTGTTGATGAAACGCCTTTTGGAACATGATTTTTAATTGTCTTTGATAAAGGAACTGACTGTATTTTATTAATTAAATCTTCAATGATTTTATTCCACCCAATATCATTTGGAGAAATGTTTTGAATATCAAATTTTTTTCCTGCATTACCTAGCACAAATTCGTACAACTCAAAAAATAAAGGTTTGAACTTACTTAAATTCGGTACACTTGCCTCCCCTACCAAATGAGCAAAAATATTACTACAATAGAAAGAGTTCGAACTATTATTATCTATAAACAAGTATTTAGCTGATGAGAAAATATCCCATTCAACTTGACAATCTATATACCTAATCTGCCCCTGTAATCCTTGTTTTGAAGATTTTACATATTCAAATTTAGGCCAATTTGCATACAAATCCCATTGGTCTTTATTATCTGGAACTAAATTAGCACTATGAAAAATACTATCTTTTTTAGCTTGTAACAACAGAGCTTTTCTCTGTTTTACACCCCCATTTTCTACAATATTATTTATCAATAATACATCCCCCAATTCAACATAATTTTTTGTCCAATTGTTAGGATTTTGGATATTTTTAACATAAGGCTTTTGATGTATAAAAATCCCACCAACTTCAAATTTTACTCTCCCATGAGATAAATTAAAGTTGTTTAAAATACTAGGGAAATAACAAACTAAATTTGCTATTAATTGTGGTTCTGTTTGACTAACGTCTTGAAAAGAACAATCTAAAATATTTAAAATTTCATTCATCAACTCCCAAGAGTCATTATTATTTAATACTAAAGACATTTTAAAACTCCTATCATGATTTTAATGTCTAGCAGCCTAAAACCTTTTACGTTTCAAGCTGCCTGCTGAAATTTCAAAAAATCAACGCTTCAACTTCGCAAACGCATCAGCCATTGCCGAATTGGTAGGGGCTTTTTCGCGTTGATTTTGCGGTTTATTTTGGCGCGATGACTTTTCAGGCTGCCTGAAATCGCGTTTTTCTCCTGATTTTTCAACAGGTTTATCATCGTCCAAACGCATACTCAACGCAATGCGCTTGCGTACCGCGTCCACTTCCAGCACCTTCACTTTCACTACATCGCCCGCCTTGACCACTTCGCGTGGGTCGGACACAAACCGATTGGACAAAGCCGAAATGTGCACCAAACCGTCTTGATGCACGCCAATATCCACAAACGCACCAAAATTCGCCACGTTGGACACCACGCCTTCCAAAATCATGCCCACTTCTAAATCACTGATTTCATTCACACCTTCGGCAAAGCTGGCGATTTTGAACTCGCCGCGTGGGTCTCGGTTGGGTTTTTCCAATTCCGCCAAAATGTCCATAATGGTCGGCAAGCCAAATCGTTCATCAATAAAATCAACGGCTTTGATTTGCGAAATCAGCTCGCGTTTGCCAATCAATTCTTGGGCGGTAACACCTTGTTTTGCCAACATTTTGGCGACAACAGGATAGGCTTCGGGGTGAACCGCACTCGCGTCCAAAGGCTCGGTGCCGCCCAAAACGCGCAAGAAACCTGCCGCTTGTTCAAAGGTTTTTTCGCCCAAACGCGGCACTTTCAACAAGGTTTTGCGATTGGGAAATGCGCCATGTTCATCACGATAAGCGACAATATTTTTCGCAAGAGTTTGATTTAAACCAGAAATTCTTGCCAATAAAGGCGCGGAAGCCGTGTTCACGTCCACACCCACCGCGTTCACGCAATCTTCGACCACCGCGTCCAGCGATTTTGCCAATGCGCTTTGATTCACATCGTGCTGATATTGCCCCACGCCTATGGATTTGGGGTCAATTTTGACCAGCTCGGCAAGCGGGTCTTGCAAACGCCGCGCAATGGACACCGCGCCACGCAAACTCACGTCCAAATCGGGGAACTCCGCCGCCGCCAGCTCGGATGCGGAATAAATGGACGCGCCTGCCTCCGACACCACAATTTTGTGCAAGCCCATGTTCGGCAACAGTTTTAACAATTCGCCTGCCACTTTATCGGTTTCGCGGCTGGCTGTGCCGTTGCCGATGGCGATGAGTTTCACGCTGTGCTTTTTAATCAGGGCAGACAAGGTTTGCAACATATTGTTTTCTTGATGTAAATACACAATCACGGTATCCAGCAATTTGCCCGTGTCGCTGACCACCGCGCATTTCACGCCATTGCGGTAACCAGGGTCTAAACCCAAAGTCGGCAAACGACCTGCTGGCGCGGCAAGCAGTAAATCTTTGAGATTTTTGGCGAAAACGGTAATCGCATCCGTGTCTGCCAATTCTTTGAGTTTGGAAAAGGCTTCCAATTCCAGCGACAGGAAAATTTTGGCGCGCCAAGTCAGGCGCACGGTGTCGCGCAACCATTTGTCGGCTGGGCGATTTTTGTCTTGCAAACCAAAGTGTTGCGCGATGATTTTTTCGTATTCGGATTGCTCGGTAATGGGCGTTTCGTCTGGCTGATATTTTAAGGCTGCCTGCAAAACGCCCTCGTTGCGACCGCGCAAAATCGCCAACGCACGATGGCTGGGCATACGCGCGATGGCTTCGCGGTGGTCAAAATAATCTTTGAATTTTTCGCCTGTTTCTTGTTGTCCGTCAATCACTTGGGCGTGGATTTCGGCTTCGTGCCACAATTTTTCGCGCAAACGCCCAATCAGTTCCGCGTCTTCGGCAAATTGTTCCATGAGAATGGCTCGCGCGCCGTCCAATGCGCTTTTAATATCAGGCACTTGCTCGTTTAAAAATGATTGGGCGAAGGTGTCGGGGTCGGTTTCAGGCTGCCTGAAAAGCGTGTCCGCCAAATCCTGTAAACCGTTTTCGCGGGCGATTTGGGCTTTGGTGCGGCGTTTGGGTTTGTAGGGCAAATACAGGTCTTCCAGCGCGGTTTTGTTGTCGCAATCTTCAATTTGCTGGGCGAGTTCGGGCGTGAGTTTGCCTTGTTCTTCAATGCTTTTGAGCACGGTGGCTTTGCGTTCCAGCAGTTCACGCAGATATTGCAGGCGGTCGGCAAGGGTGCGGAGCTGGGTGTCGTCCAAACCGCCCGTCATTTCTTTGCGGTAACGTGCGATAAAGGGGACAGTCGCGCCTTCGTCCAGCAGGGTAATCGCGGCTTGGATTTGGGATTCTTGGGCGTTGAGTTCGGTGGCGATGATTTGGTTGATGTTCATGTTTTTTCTCGTAAAAAATTAAAAAATAAATGGGGTTTCAGGCTGCCTGAAAATGAATTATTGGTTGTTAGATTGGATATAGCCTAACCAGCCTGTTGATGGTACTAAATTCATTTGTTCTAATTCCAATGGATTAACGCTCCATAAAGCGGCTAATTGTGCTGGTGTTTCTTCATCACAGGATTGTATCCATTGTTGAAAAATGTCGTCTTGTTCCAATTCTTCTTCTGTTCTTATGTCTAATAAACCAAGCGATTTTTCTTCGGTAGTTTGTTTGCCAAAATTTTCTAAAATCCTTCCTTCTGCGGTAGCAAAACGGCGTTGCCATTGTCCATTTTCTGCTTTTGCCCACGCAATATAATCGCTTACGCGATATGTGCCAAAGTATTGTACTGTTTGAAATTCATCTAACAATGGTTGCATTAAAGCATGGAACGATTCTGTTTGGGTGGGCGTTGGCAATGATAAATAGCTGACAACAAACACCCAACCGCGAATGCTGGGTGAAACAAAAACGGGTTGCAGGCTGCTTTTGTAATCGGTTTCTCCAATCGCTTGGAAACCGCTTTGCCAGTTGGCAATTTGCACATTTTTAAGCGGCAATTTTGCCAATACGGCTTTGGGTGAATCTGATTTAATTGCCAACCAATCGGTTTTAAATCCAAATGCAATCGGTGTATCAGGCTGCCTATCAATAGGCATAGCATGGGAGATTGACTTATTTTTCGCAAAAAATGCCAACAGGGAATGTAAGTATTTTTTCATGATTTTTCTTTCAGGCTGCCTGAAAATTACCGCGAAAATTCAGGGTCAGGTTTGGGCGCGTATTTTTGCATGGTTTGTTCATAAGCATGAATAAAGTATTCACGCGATAAAGCAAGTTCGCCTGTTTCATAATATGCCAAAATGCCGTCTGAATAGGCTTTGTAGCTGTCCTGCAAAAATATGCACAAAATCAATGCCGATTTCTTCCATATTGCGCGGCGATGACAACAAAATAGAGAGCGGTAAATTTTGACTTAACGCAGCCAAATGAGCGTGTTCTTGTACGTTGAAAATGGGGCGTGGGTTCAAAAAATCGGGGTTGTATTGCATGATTTTTCCTTTATTTTTATTTCAAGCTGCCTGAAAAAATCAAATACCCCACCAATACCACATTCAACACCACCGTCCCCCAAAAAATCCCAACAAACGGCTGTTTCTGCGTTTTATGGCGAAACAGATACCGTGCCACCAACGCCCCAGCCCAACCGCCCAACAAAGCCACCGCGTGCAGCGAATTTTCAGGCACACGGCTGCGTGCGTGCAAAGCGCAATGCTTGTCCCACGCATACAAAATCATCGCCACGCCCGAAACCAAAGCGGAAATCGCCGCCAACTGCCACGCCAAAATCATCAATAAAATCAACCAAACACACACCAAGGGCACCGCCCACATCAATTTGTCTTTCATCGGGCGGAGTAGGGCTTGTTCTTGCGCCAAATAAGCATCGGCGATTTCGGCGCGTTCGGCGGAGGTAACTTGCGTGGCAGTCCAGCATTTTTGGGTTTCATCGTATTTGGCGTACACGGTGATGGCTTCGTTTTTGCGTGGGGCGCGTTGCTGTTTGGCAACTAAATTGTTGGCATGAAAAAAGATTTCTTCTTCCAACGCCGCCGTTTTGATAAAACCAAAACCGCGTTCGGCGTTCCATTTCACAATATTGCCTGCCACGCCGCGATGGAGCAGGATTTTGGTGTCGTAGTCTGGAGCGGGTTTGAATAATTGTGTCATTTTGGTGTGAACTTTCTTTCAGGCTGCCTGAAAAATAATGGGTCATGATGGTGCCGCATTTTACCATTAAACAAAATCATTTTAGCCCCTACATCTAAAGAACTAGAAGCCCCCCTTATTCCGTCTCATTTCTCTGTGCCTTTAGTGAATTTAGTTTGCCGATTAAATCGCTTATTCTGCCACATAAGCAAACAGGTTTTTCAGGCTGCCTTTTGTGAACACAGTAGGCTGGATATTGCCACCATTTACCGTATCGCCAAAGGCAGCCTGAAACAGACAAAAATAATCCCGATGCAACGAGGAACAACCATGAGCCACTTTTTAGACAGACTGACTTTCTTCAAGCAAAAACGCGAACCGTTTTCTAACGGACACGGTGTTTTGACCACCGAAGACCGAGGCTGGGAACAAGCCTATCGCAGCCGTTGGCAGCACGACAAAATTGTCCGCTCCACACACGGCGTAAACTGTACGGGTTCGTGCAGTTGGAAAGTGTATGTGAAAAACGGTTTGATTACTTGGGAAACCCAACAAACCGATTATCCGCGCACGCGCCCTGATTTGCCGAATCACGAACCGCGTGGTTGTCCGCGTGGTGCGTCTTATAGCTGGTATGTGTATTCAGCACAGCGCGTGAAATATCCGATGATGCGCGGTGTTTTGGCTGAAATGTGGCGCGAATTACGCAAAACTCAATCTGCTATTCAAGCATGGGAAACCATCACCACCGACCCTGAACGCGCCAAAAAGTATAAATCTCAACGCGGTTTAGGTGGATTTGTGCGCTCCACTTGGGACGAAGCCTATGAAATGATTGCCGCCGCCAACGCCTATACCATTAAAAATTATGGTCCTGACCGCGTGATTGGTTTCTCCCCTATTCCAGCCATGTCTATGGTGAGCTATGCGGCGGGTGCGCGTTATTTGGGTTTATTGGGGGGTGTGCCATTGTCGTTCTACGACTGGTATTGCGATTTGCCACCTGCTTCGCCACAAATTTGGGGCGAACAAACAGACGTTGCCGAATCTGCCGATTGGTATAACGCCAATTATTTAATGGTTTGGGGTTCAAATGTCCCTTTAACACGCACCCCAGACGCACATTTCTACACCGAAGTACGCTACAAAGGCACGAAAACTGTAGCCGTGTCTTCCGATTTTGGCGAAATGGCAAAGTTTGGCGACATTTGGCTCGCACCCAAACAAGGCACAGATGCGGCTTTGGCGATGGCAATGGGTCATGTGATTTTGAAAGAATTTCATGTAGATAAGCCGTCAGCTTATTTCACGGACTACATTCGCCGTTTGACTGATATGCCTGTGTTAGTACGTTTACAAGAAAAAGACGGTCAATACATTCCTGAATATTTTTTACGTGCTTCACAGTTAGACAATCATTTTAACGAAGAGAAAAATCCCGATTGGAAAGTCTTGGCGATTGATGAACGTTCAGGCAAATTAATTGTACCCAATGGTTCAATTGGTTTCCGTTGGGACGGTAGCCAAAAATGGAATTTAGAAACCAAAGCACAAGGCGAAGAAATTCAGGCTGCTTTGAGTTTAAAAAATTTGGCTGACGATGTGGTTCAAGTTGGTTTTGCCTATTTTGGTGGCGAACATGATGAATTGATTCATCGTAAAGTCCCCGTCAAAAAAGTTCAATTAGCAGACGGTGAAACCGCTTTGGTGGCAACCGTATTTGATTTAATGTTGGCAAACTATGGCGTAGAACATGGTTTAAATGATGAAAATTGCGCCCAAGATTATTTTGATGACAAACCTTATACCCCCGCTTGGCAGGAAAAACACACAGGGGTGCAGCCTGAAATGGTGATTCGCGTGGCGCGTGAATTTGCCCAAAATGCACATGACACCGAAGGTCGCAGCATGGTGATTGTGGGTGCGGGCTTGAACCACTGGTATCACATGGATATGGCATATCGCGGCATCATCAATATGTTGATGATGTGTGGTTGTATTGGCAAATCAGGTGGTGGTTGGTGTCATTATGTGGGACAAGAGAAATTGCGCCCACAATCGGGTTGGACGCCTCTGACATTTGCTTTGGACTGGCACCGCCCAGCGCGTCAAATGAACGGTACATCGTTTTTCTACGCCCACACAAGCCAATGGCGACACGAAAAATTGGGCGTAAACGAAATTCTTGCGCCCACAGCCGATGGCGGTTTGGCAAAAATGTCCATGATTGATTACAACGCCAAAGCCGAACGCATGGGTTGGTTGCCATCTGCGCCACAATTATCCACCAATCCATTGGATTTGGTGGCACAAGCCGAATCAGCAGGTCAAGACCCCGTGCAGTACACCGTTGAAAAATTGAAAAATGGCAGCTTGGACATGGCGTGTAACGACCCCGACAATCCGCAAAATTTCCCACGCAATTTATTTGTGTGGCGGTCTAATATTTTGGGTTCGTCTGGTAAGGGGCATGAATATTTCTTGAAATATTTATTGGGTACGCAAAACGCGGTAATGAGCGATGAAGAAGATTGCATCAAACCGACTGAAATCAAAGTTCGCCCTGCTGTTGAAGGCAAACTGGATTTGCTGACGGTATTGGATTTCCGCATGTCTACGACTTGTTTATATGGCGATATTGTGTTGCCGACCGCCACTTGGTACGAAAAAGACGATTTGAATACGTCTGATATGCACCCGTTTATTCACCCCTTATCGGAAGCAGTAAACCCATTATGGCAAAGCAAAACCGACTGGGAAATTTACAAAGGTTTAGCCAAAAAATTCAGTGAAACCGCCAAAGATTATTTGGGCGTACGCAAAGACATTGTTTTAACCCCACTGATGCACGATAGCCCACAGGAAATGGGGCAAGCATTTGACCCGAAAGACTGGAAATTGGGTGAATGCGACCCTATTCCTGGTAAAACCATGCCCATGATGACGGTTGTGGAACGCGATTATGGTGCAATTTATGAAAAATTCACATCCGTTGGACCTTTATTAGAAAAAATCAACAATAACGGTAAAGGTTTGACTTGGGATACCAAACACGAAGTAGAATTTTTGCGTAAATTAAATGGTGTTCAGGCGACTGGTGCAGGTCAAGGTCAGCCAAAAATTGAAACAGCGATTGACGCGGCAGAAATGATTTTGACACTTGCGCCTGAAACCAATGGACATGTTGCCATGAAAGCGTGGCAGTCTTTGGGCAAAGCCACAGGACGCGACCACACCCATTTGATTGCCGCCAGCGAACACACACAAATTCGTTTCCGCGACATTCAAGCACAACCACGCAAAATTGTGTCATCGCCCATTTGGTCGGGCGTGGAAAGTGAAGAAGTATGCTACAACGCAGGTTATACCAATGTACATGAATTAATCCCTTGGCGCACCATCACAGGTCGTCAGCAATTTTACCAAGACCATAAATGGATGCGTGATTTTGGTGAGGGCTTTTGTGTTTACAAACCTGCGGTTGATTTCAAAACCACCGCCAAATTATTGGGCAAACACCCCAATGGCAATAAAGAAATTACCTTGAATTTCTTAACGCCACACCAAAAATGGGGCATTCACTCCACTTATTCGGACAATTTGCGTATGCTCACTTTGTCTCGCGGTGGACCACACGTTTGGATTAGCGAAATTGACGCGAAAAAAGCAGGTATTGTGGACAATGATTGGGTAGAAGTGTTTAACGCCAATGGTACGATTGCATGCCGTGTGATTGTCAGCCAGCGTATTCCTGAAACCATGATTTTGATGTACCACGCGCAAGAAAAAATTGTGAACACGCCAGCAGCAGAAGTATCAGGCAAACGCGGTGGTATTCACAATTCGGTAACGCGCACGGTGTTGAAACCCACGCACATGATTGGCGGCTATGCGCAACAAGCCTATGGTTTCAATTACTATGGGACAGTGGGTTCAAATCGTGATGAATGGGTCATTATCCGTAAAATGGATAAAGTAGAATGGAAAGACGAACCCGTTAAATAATATGGAAAGAAATGCTTTTCAGGCTGCCTGAAAAGGCGAAAAACCGAATCGGCAGTCTGAAAACGCATTTCCCTAAAATAAAAATTTCAAGGAACACAAAACATGAAAATCCGAGCCCAAATCGGCATGGTGCTGAATTTAGATAAATGTATTGGTTGCCACACCTGCTCTGTTACCTGCAAAAACGTATGGACTTCACGCGATGGTGTGGAATACGCTTGGTTCAATAATGTGGAAACCAAACCTGGTATCGGTTTCCCAAAAAATTGGGAAGACCAAGAAAAATGGCAAGGTGGCTGGGTACGCAAACCCGATGGCAAACTTGTCCCCAAACAAGGCGGCAAATTGAAAATTTTGTCTAATATTTTCGCCAACCCAAATATGCCGAAAATTGACGATTATTACGAGCCGTTCACTTATGATTACGAGCATTTGCAAAATGCACCCAAAATGTCCACCCCCCCAACTGCGCGTCCTGTATCGGTATTAACAGGCAAAAAAATGGACAAAATTGAGTGGGGTCCAAACTGGGAAGACGATTTGGCAGGCGAATTTGAAAAACGCGCCAAAGACGTTTTATTTGAAGGCATTCAAAAGGAAATGCACGCAGCGTTTGAGCAAACTTTTATGATGTATTTGCCCAGATTGTGTGAACATTGTTTGAATCCGACTTGTGTGGCTTCTTGTCCATCTGGCAGCATTTATAAACGCGAAGATGATGGTATTGTCTTGATTGACCAAGACAAATGTCGTGGTTGGCGCATGTGCGTTTCAGGCTGTCCTTACAAAAAAATCTACTATAACTGGACAAGCGGTAAAGCCGAAAAATGCACATTCTGCTATCCGCGCATTGAAGGCGGTCAGCCGACTGTGTGTTCGGAAACCTGTGTGGGACGCATTCGCTACTTAGGTGTGTTGTTGTATGACGCGGACAAAATTGAACAAGCCGCCAGCGTGGAAAATCCACAAGATTTGTATCAATCTCAATTGGACATTTTCTTGAATCCACACGACCCAGAAATTCAAAAAGAAGCATTGAAACAAGGTATTAGCCAACAATGGTTGGATGCCGCTCAAAATTCGCCCGTGTATAAAATGGCGATGGAATGGAAAATCGCGTTCCCATTGCACCCAGAATACCGCACCTTACCTATGGTTTGGTATGTACCGCCTTTGTCGCCCATTCAATCTGCGATTGAAAATGGTTTGGTGGGTGAAAACGGCATTATTCCAAGCGTAGATGAAATGCGTATCCCCTTGCGCTATTTGGCGAATTTATTGACAGCAGGCAAAATTGAACCGATTAAAGAGGCTTTGGAACGCATGATTGCCATGCGTAGATTCAAGCGCGGTCAAGTGGTACACGGTGAAACTTTGGAACAAACTTTAGACGGCACAGGTTTAACTGCGGCACAAGTGGAAGAAATGTATCAAATCATGGCAATCGCCAATTATGAAGACCGCTTTGTGATTCCAAGTTCACACAAAGAATTGGTGGAAAACACGTTTGAAGACAAAGCAAGCTGTGGTTTCACGTTTGGCAATGGCTGTTCGGGCGGTTCCAGCGAAGAAAGTTTGTTTGGTAAACGCAAAGGTACGCCCATTGTGTTCCATGGTTTACGCAAAGACCGTGAGGAAAACCGCGAAAAAGGAGCACGTTAATTATGGATAACAACTTGGTTTACAAGTGGTTTTCTGCATTGTTGTGCTATCCCGAAGCGGAGTTAATTGCGGCATTGCCCGAATTTCAGGCTGCCTTAAACAATCATGAACTGTTGGCGGAACAACGCGATGGTTTGCAAGGCTTTTTGAATTATTTGGGCGAGGGCAGTTTGCGCGAATTGCAAGAAAACTATGTTGCCACTTTTGACCGTAATCGCCATCACGCGCTGTATATTTTTGAACACGTTTACGGTGAAGACCGCGACCGTGGCAGTGCCATGGTGGATTTGTTGGAAGAATATCGCAAATACGGTTTTGAATTGGGTGATGATGAATTGCCTGATTATTTGCCTGCTTTATTGGAATTTTTCGCACACATTCCAGCCGAAAATGCACAGAAATTATTGGGTGATGCGGTTCATGTGATTGACCATATTGCGAAAAAATTGGCACAAAGCCAATCGCCATATGCCGTTTTATTGAATGCGGTGGTGGCGTTAAGTCCTGTTGCCCCCCAGCCCTTGATTGAGCCGCCCGTACGCGACATGGACGAAGCAATGGAAACCTTTGGGCCCGATTTTTCAGGCACTGAACCTTTGTTAAAACCCAGTATTGAAACAGTACAGTTTTATCCGAAAGGCAGTTTTCAAACTGTACGCGAAGGAGCAACATCATGAATACATTACATCATTTTTTCTTTGGCATTTATCCCTATATTTGTTTGGCGATTTTCTTTTTTGGGAGCTTGTTCCGTTTTGAACGTGAACAATATTCATGGAAAAGCGAGTCCAGTCAAATTTTGTATGAGGGCGATTTAAGACGCGGTAATATTTGCTTTCATATTGGGATTTTGGCGGTGTTTTTTGGGCATTTGGTGGGTTTGCTCACACCTTTGTGGTTTTGGGACGCATTGGGGATTTCACATGGTGCAAAACAGATTTTTGCGATGGTAATGGGTGGGATTTTTGGTTTATTGGCGATGTATGGTTTGGTGTTGCTGATTAAACGCCGTTTCCTGATTGACCGCATCAACACAAACAGCACTTGGCGCGATAAATTGGTGTTGATTTGGATTGCCATCACATTGGGATTGGGTTTGATGACCATTTTTGTGAGTGCAGGACACACCGATGGACACGAAATGACCAAATTCATGGCATGGGCGCAACACATTGTTACCTTCCGTGGTGCAGCCGCCGACTACATTACTGATGTGAATCTCTTGTTTAAATTACACATTTTTATGGGCATGAGTTTTTTTGCGATTTTTCCATTTACGCGCATGGTGCATGTGTGGAGTGGTTTTGCGAGTTTGACTTACATTCCACGCGCTTGGCAGATTGTTCGCCGCCGCTAATATTTTGATTGAATAAATAATCAGGCAGCCTGAAAACATGAATTATGGTTTTCAGGCTGCCTTTATTTTGGGGCAATAATTATAGTGGATTCAATCAACGCGGTACTGGTTTAAATTGAATTCACTATATGTTACAAAATTAAAACGGAATATCATCGTCCATATCTTCCACAGGCGCGGCGGGGGCAACAGGGGCTTTGCGTTGTTGCGGCGCGGCTGGGGGCGCAGATGGCGTGTTGTCATAATCGGCGTAAGATGAATGTTGCGGCGCGGCTGCTTGGCGTGGCGCGGCGGGGGCGTAATTGCTGCCGTTGTCATCGTCCCAGCCTGATGAATTGCTGGCATTGTCGTTTTTGCTGCCCAACATTTTCATTTCGCTGGCTTTAATTTCATAAGCGGTGCGTTCAATATTGTCGCGGTCGGTGTATTTGCGCGATTCAATGCGCCCTTCAATATACACCAAACTGCCTTTTTTCAAATACTGCCCCGCAATTTCCGCTAAACGCCCAAACATGGAAATATTGTGCCATTCCGTGCGTTCTACCTTATTGCCTGTTTTTTTATCATTCCAACTTTCTGATGTGGCGATGGAAAAATTGCACACCGCGTCGCCACTGGGCAAATAGCGCACTTCGGGGTCGCGCCCCAAACGCCCAATTAACATTACTTTATTCAAAGACATAGCTTACACTCCTGTTAAAATTTGTTTCACTTGTTCTTCATCAAAACCGTGTTGTAAGGCTTTGATAAACAAATTATTTTTGTCATCACTAAAACTAACTGCTTCCACGCCCTCCACCTGTTTCAGGCTGCCTGAAAGCTCGTCCAAACGATTGTGCCACATTTCGGGCAAGGCGAAAATCACGTTTTTCACAGGTTTCGGTGCGGGCGCGGTGATGGCAAGCAGCAACCACGCGCCTATCATCACGCAACAAAAACCAAACACCCCTGTAAACCCATACAGCGCATACATTTTGCTGCCGATTATGCCGCCCGTAAACACACCAACGGATTGCAAAGTGTTGTACACCCCCATCGCCGTGCCTTTCAAATCAGATGGTGCAATTTTAGACACCAGCGATGGAATACTGGCTTCTAAAATATTGAAACCAATAAAATAAACAATCAAAGCCACACCAATCGCCCAAATAGAATGCAAACTAAAAATCAAAGCAAATTGGGCAAGCAACACCAGCGCAATCCCCAATACAAACACCTGTTTCAATTTATTGCGCGTTTCGCCAACAATAATCGCAGGAATCATCAACACCAAACCAATCACAGTCGCTGGCAAATACACTTGCCAATGTGTTGTTTTTTCCCAACCCAATTGTTGCAGCGCAAAGGGTAGGGCGGTGAAAATCGCCATTAGTCCAGCTTGCAAAGTAAAAATACCAAAATTCAAACGCAATAATTGTGTATTACGCAACACTTCACCCATGCGCCCCGTTTGCGCTTGCGCGTCTTGGTGCAAACGCGATTGTGTCGGATTGGGCGTATAAAATGCCACCAACGCCAAACTCGCCGCGCTCAACACCCCCATCATCGCAAACAAACCGTTCACGCCCACCCAACGCGTTAAAATTGGCGATAAAACCAAACTGATGGAAAACGTCAAACCAATACTCAAACCTATCATAGACATAGCGCGTGTCCGCACTTCTTCACGCGTCAAATCGGCAAGCAACGCCGTTACCGCCGCGCTCACTGCGCCCGCCCCCTGAATCGCCCGCGCCAACACCAGCATTTCCACACTATTGGCAACCGCCGCCAAAAAACTGCCCCCTGCAAACACAGCCATGCCCAAATAAATCACTTTTTTGCGCCCAATTTTATCGGACAATATGCCCAAAGGCAGTTGCAACAAGGCTTGCGTTAAGCCATAAATTGCCATTGCCAAGCCAACCATTTGCAATTGTTCGTACGCGGGTAAATGCGCCGCCAGCTCTTTGGCGTGCAATGCCAACACGGGCAATACGAGAAACATGCCCAACATTCGCAGCGCGTACACCCCCGCCAATGATGTGCTGGCGCGGAATTCGTGGGGAAGCATTTGGATTTTGGGTTTTCTTGCCATGATGAAATCTTTGTGTGTGGGTGAATTTTCAGGCTGCCTTACAGTAAACGATACAAATCTTTAGATATTACCTGAAATCTGTCCCCACACACGTTGGTGGGGGAGGGGACAGATGGTTGGTAAAATTAAAATTATCGTGTACCAAAAGGCTGCCTGAAAATGAAAAAATAGCGCAAATTATAATAGATTCTCGCTTTATCATGAATAAATCTTTTTGCTTATACTTGTGCGCTGGTTTACAAATATTGCACAAAATTTACAAACTCTGATATATTTTGCCAATTAGAATAACGTGGTGGTTTTCAGGCTGCCTCAATATGGCATAAATATTTGCCATACAAACAGGCAGCCTGAACACCGCCGCGCTCCACAACAACACATTTTTACAGGTAGAAATACTATGAACAATCAGAACAAATCAGCCTTTGTTGCTACGGGTTTGATGTTGTTTGCGCTGTTTTTTGGTGCGGGCAATTTGATTTTCCCTGCTGGCATGGGGCAACAAGCTGGCACAAACATTTGGGAAACCATGTTGGGCTTTTTGATTACAGGGGCGGGTTTGCCTTTGCTGGGCGTGATTGCGGTGGGCTATTCGGGTTCACGCGATTTGCAAGAATTGGCTGGACGTGTGGCAAAATGGTATGGCATAGCCTTTTCGGTGGCGTTGTATTTGGCGATTGGCCCTTTGTTTGCCACGCCGCGCACGGCAACGGTGTCGTTTGAAATTGGCGTGATGCCATTTTTGGGCGACAATGTTTCAGACAGCCTGAAAAGTACGGCTTTGTTTGGGTTTTGCGTATTTTTCTTTGCTTGTGCATACTGGTTGAGTGTTTCGCCTGGTAAATTGGTGGACAGGATTGGTAAAATTTTAACGCCTGTATTGCTGATTGTGATCGCGATTTTGGTGATTACCGCCGCCATTTCACCAATGGGCGCACCACAAGCCCCCACTGAAACCTATCAAACAGGTGCATTCGCCAAAGGCATGATTGAAGGCTATGGCACGATGGATGCATTGGCTTCGCTGGTGTTTGTGATTATTGTGATTAACGCGATTCGTGATATGGGCGTAACCGAATACAAACCCATGTTGAGTTTGATTACACGTGCAGGTTTGGTGGCGGCTGGTTTTTTGGCTTTGGTGTATATTTTCATTGGCTATATGGGCGCGACTAGCGTGGTGGGCATTGGCATGCAAGAAAGTGGCGCGGCGGTTTTGTCTAAAAGCGCAGGGCATTATTTTGGTCATTTTGGTAAAATATTGTTGGCGATTATTGTATTTTTGGCGTGTTTGTCTACGGCGGTGGGCTTGATTACCGCTTGTGGCGAATATTTTGAACGCTTGGTTCCCAAATTGAGTTACCACAAATGGGTGATTATTTTCACTTTGATTTCATTTGCGTTGGCAAATGTGGGCTTGAGCGCGATTATTAAATTTTCCGTGCCTGTGTTGATGTTGTTGTATCCATTGACGGTAGCAATTATTGTGTTGGCGTTTTTGCATAATATTTTTGGTGGCAAACAAATTGTGTATATCACCACCATTGCAGGCACCATGCCGATTGCTTTGTTGGACGGTTGGAAAACCGCACATGGTATGTTGGGTGGTGGGGAAGATGCTTTGGTAATGCAAATTGACACCGCTTTGAAAGCAAGTTTGCCATTCTATTCATCGGGTTTGGGCTGGGTATTGCCTGCGGTGGCTGGTTTGGTGATTGGCGTGGTGTTGAGCAAAACTGTTGCCAAAAACTAATTGAGTAAAAAAGAATTAAGGCAGCCTGAAAACTTTTCAGGCTGCCTTCGCTGTATTTTCACTTCTGTAACTGTATTTTACCGATTATGAGGTGAACTTAACGTAATACACCATTATAATTTTATTTTTTACATCATTGGAATACACAAATGAAAACCATTAAAACAGCTATTTTCGCTGTTGTATTAGGCATTTCTTTTACTGCGCAAGCCACAAGCATGCCATCTGAAATTTTCAAACCACGTGGCGCACAAACCATTAAATCTCAAGCGCAAGGCAATGGCGAATACGAAGCCGAATTTCGTGTACAAAAAAGCAAAAACAGCGTACCTGCTTTAGCCAAGCAAGCCATCAGACATGCTCAATCTAAAGGTTTTCGCGTGGTAGAGCAAGAGATTGACCGCGAAGATGCCGATTTGAAATTCCGCCGTGGCAATCATGAATTGAGCATCAGCATTGAAGACAAAGACAATGGCTGGATTGAAATTGACCAAGATTTGGACATCGAACGCCGTTAAATTTTTCAATCCAATAAATCAAATTATAAAAGGCAGCCTGAAACTTTTCAGGCTGCCTTAATTTAATTAAATCATCATATTACTCTGGGCGCATTTGTGGGAACAACACCACATCACGAATCGTTTGCGCGTCCGTCAGCAACATCACCAAACGGTCAATGCCGATGCCGCAACCGCCTGTTGGGGGCAAACCGTATTCCATCGCGCGAATGTAGTCTGCGTCAAAGTGCATGGCTTCATCATCGCCAGCGTCTTTTTGCGCGACTTGCGCTTTGAAACGCGCGGCTTGGTCTTCGGGGTCGTTCAACTCGGAATAGCCGTTTGCCAATTCGCGTCCCACCACAAACAATTCAAAACGCTCGGTCAAGCCCGCTTGCGTATCCGAAGCGCGCGCCAATGGCGACACTTCCACAGGATAATCAATGATGAAAGTCGGGTTCCACAATTTGCTTTCCGCGCAACCTTCAAACAAAGCCAGTTGCAGGCTGCCCAAACCGCTCGCGTGGGGCAGACTTTCGCCATGTTTCACGATTTCTTTTTTCAGCCATTCCGCGTCATGCAGTTGCTCATCTGTGTAGTGCGGATTGAATTTTTTGATGGCTTGTAAAATGGTTAAGCGTTCAAATGGGCTTTCCAAATCCACTTCTTTGCCGTTGTATTGCAATTTCAGGCTGCCTGAAACGGCTTTGGCGGCTGCGCGAATCACTTTTTCCGTCATTTCCATCATGCGTTGGTAATCGCAAAACGCCTCGTAAAATTCCATCATGGTAAATTCGGGATTGTGGCGCACGCTCATGCCTTCGTTGCGGAAATTGCGGTTAATTTCAAACACGCGCTCCAAACCGCCCACCACCAAGCGTTTCAAATACAATTCGGGCGCAATGCGAAGATAAAGCGGCATATCCAAAGCATTGTGGTGGGTAACAAAGGGCTTGGCGGTTGCGCCCCCTGGAATGGGGTGCATCATCGGCGTTTCCACTTCAAGGTATTGTTCTGCCACCATAAAACTGCGAATGGCTTGCACAATTTGGCTGCGTTTGATGAAAATATCGCGGCTGTCGGCATTGGCGATTAAGTCCACATAGCGTTGGCGGTATTTGGTTTCTTGGTCGGTCAAACCCTTGTGTTTATCGGGCAGGGGGCGCAAAGATTTGCTCAACAAGCGGATTGCCGACACGCGCACCGTCAATTCGCCATGATTGGTTTTGAACAGCGTGCCTTCCGCGCCGATGATGTCGCCCATGTCCCAACGGTTGAATGTGTCCAATGTTTCTTGGCTTACGCCTTTATTGTTTAAATACAGTTGGATATTGCCCGTCATGTCTTGCACGGTGGCAAAGCTGGCTTTACCCATTTGGCGTTTCAACATCATGCGTCCTGCGATTTTTACGCGGATTTCTTGTGGGTCAAGTTCTTCTTTGGGCGTTTCGCCATATTGGTTTTGCAAATCTTGCGCGAAACGGTCGCGGCGGAAATCGTTGGGGAACGCCACGCCTTGTGCGCGGATTTCATTGAGTTTTTCGCGGCGAATGGCGATGATTTGGTTTTCGTCTAATTGTTCTTCAATTTGGGGATTGGGGGTTTGGTCGGTCATGTTTTTTCTCGTGTTAATGGGGTTTTCAGGCTGCCTGAAAAGGCGTTTTTCAAGCAAAAATTGGGGCGTATTTTACGCGAAACGTGGGTTTTTTTAAACCGATTATTTGCGTTTTAGGCAGCCTGAACACCCAAAGCTGCCCTTTGCTATCTATAAAAGTCGTAGAAGTGAAAATGCAATACAAGACGACAACGCCGCCGTGTACCGAGTATTTCAATTCTGCAACTATATAAATTGAAATATGGATTTAACGTGATTCTCAACTCTTTTTCCAGAATTGATTTCATTGAAAAATTTTTTGAATTGAAATTAAGTGAAAAAAAATATTTCAAATAAATCAGTTAATTCTAAACAAGGGTTGAGCATGGCGTATTGATTCAATTTTATTGAGAATATGACAAATTTGTTTTGAAAATATGCAACACATCATATATCATATACCAGTTTATCATTTGTCAATTTTGTTTCGGAATGAAACCAATTGATATTAAGATATTTTAATTTGTCGTAATCCCTATGTTTGATAAATAAAAAGGATAACAACATGAATTTTACGCCTGAACGTCATGCGCAACCTGTTATGCCGATTCCCAATGAGCCTTATCGCAGCACGCAATTGGTGAATTTTTATGGCGAATCTTATACCGCACACATGACCGAGCGCGAAGTAATGTTCCCCGATGGCTGCTTGATTACGTCTTGCACCGATTTGAATGGCTACATCACCCACGCCAATGAAGCGTTTGTGATTATGAGTGGCTGGCAGCGTGAAGAATTGATTGGCATGCCACACAGCATTTTGCGCCACCCCGATATGCCCAAAGTGGCGTTTGCGGATTTGTGGGCAACTTTGCAGCGTGGCGAAAAATGGCACGGTTATGTGAAAAATTTGCGTAAAGATGGCGCGTTTTATTGGGTGCATGCGACTGTGATTCCCAATATTCGTCATGGCGTGGTGAAAGGTTACACATCGGTGCGCCGTAAACCTTCGCGTGAAAAAATTGCCGAATTGTCTCAATTGTATGCCGTGTGGTTGGCGGAAGAGAAAAAGTAATGGTTTTTTTAGATAAACAAATTGGTTTTCAGGCTGCCTGAATCGCCCGAGAACCATAATGTGATTAAAGATTGAAAACGATTAAGGAGTAAATGGTGAGTTCAAGTATTAAAATGATAAGCTTGATATTGCAGGATTTGCATGCTTCGTCCAGCGATATTTTGGCTTCGGCATTGGTGTCAAACGATGGTTTGCCCATTGCGTTCAGGCTGCCTGAAGATGTTGAACCCGACCGCGTGGGTGGCATGACCGCCGCCATGTTTTCGCTGGGTAGTCGTGCCGCGCGTGAGATGAAAGTCGGCAAAATGCAGCAAGTGATGGTGCAGGGCGATGATGGTCTCATTGTGTTGATTCAAGCCAGCGCAGAAAGCTCGCTGATTATTACCGCCAAACAGGAAGCGAAATTGGGTTTGGTTTTACTCAATGCACGGCAAGCGGTGAAACAAATAATTGAATGGATTGAAGAATGAGCTTGTTTGATTTTTTTAAAACCAAGTCTAAATCAGACACAAAAGACAAAAAACCACCTGCCAACGCATTAAGTGCCGTTATCAAAGACAGCAATGGCAATCTTATCATGCCTACGCCCACTATAAACCATTACCGCGAATTTCGCATTAAAGGCTATGATGGACATGAGCGCACCATTTATGCAACCGAAGAAGAAGTGATGTTTCCCGATGGCTGCCTGATTACGTCTAAAACCAATTTAAAAGGCGAAATCACCCACGCCAATGAATCGTTTATCACGATGAGCGGCTGGCAACGTCATGAAATCATTGGTTTACAACACAATGTGTTGCGCCACCCCGATATGCCTTCCGCCGTGTTCAAAGAAATGTGGGAAACCATACAAGCGGGCAGAAAATGGCATGGTTATGTGAAAAATTTGCGTAAAGACAGCAGTTTTTATTGGGTGTATGCGACTGTGATTCCCAATATTCGCCATGATATTTTAATGGGCTTTACTTCTGTGCGCCGCAAGCCATCGCGTGATAAAATTGCCCAAGCAGAAGCAGATTACCAAAAAATGCTGGAAACAGAATTAAATAATGACCAAGCGCGAATGATTCGTGTGAAATAGAAACGAGTTTGAATTATGTTGAATTTTGTGATTGCGCCTGATTTTCCGCCTGAAAAATTTGTTGGCTGGCATATGTTTAACACATTATTACAGCGTAAAGTCAATACCGATGTTCATCTGTATATGCCTGCCGACAATGACGAGCAAACGGCATTATTGGAATTGGGAAAAATCGGTTTGATTTATGCCAATCCATTTGACGCAACCGAATTGGTGCGCGAAAAAGGCTTTTTGCCTGTGGCGAAACCCATCAATAAATTTGATGAAATGGTGATTGCCACCCATTTAGGCACGGAATATCAGCATTCGGATGATTTGCCCAAAGGCTGTAGCATTTTAGTAACCGATAATCGTGATGTGCGCCTGATTGGTTTGCGTTTGCTGGAATCTGCGCCTTTGCTGGAAGATGAGATTGTGTGGAAAGACGCGCTTACGTTTCAGGCTGCTGCTCGGCGTTTGATTGAGGGCGAAGCGGACGCGGCATTTTTCCTTGCTTCGGCGTATCACGAATTCAGCTCCAGCACCAAGAAAAAAATGCGCCCTTTGATGGAAAGCCGTTTGAATGAATTGAGCCATGTGGTTTTGTTGCGCCCCGATTATTTATTTCAATTAAATACCATCAAACGGGCTTTTATTGACATGAAACATGATGCCAGCGCACAATCCATTTTGGAAGATTTAGGTTTGCCCAATGGCTTTGAAGATTTGACGGTGGAAGAAACGGAATTTATGATTGATTTGATGGAAACATTGCAAGATTAATCTATTGATTTTTATAGTAATCAGGCAGCCTGAAAACTTTTCAGGCTGCCTTTATTTTATTCATCGCTTAAATCGTGTAAATCGTAGGGTTCGCCCGTTGGATTTTTAAAACGGTTGTAGGCAAATAAATATTGATCTGGAAAACGTGTAACCCATTGTTCTACATTATGATTGATGATTTGCGCGTCATGGCGTTTTTCCCCATTCAGGCTGCCTGAAAGTGGGGCAATGTGCAAGGCAAAACCCCGCCCATTCGCCAAACGCTCGCCCACAAAAAAGAGTGGGCAAACATTTTGCACTTGCGCCAATTTGCCAACCAAAGTCATGGTGTACGCAGGTTTGCCGAAAAAGCGTACCCACACGCCGCCATCGTGGTCGCTCGGGACGTGGTCGGGCAGGACGATGGTGGCTTCGCCATTGCGTAGGGCTTTGATGATTTGTTTCACGCCGAGCAAATTGGTGGGGGCGGTTTTGCCTTTGCCGCGCACGCGCCCCAGTTGCATAATCTCGTCAAACGCTTTGATTTTAGGTGGTTTATACATGGCGGTGAGTGGAAAGGGCAATCGCTCGCTGATAAATCGTCCAGCCAAATCATAGCTGCCCAAATGTGGCGTAATCAGCAGTAAACCTTGTTGATTTGCCAACGCTTTTTCCACATATTCCCAGCCATGCACTTCGTGAAACAATGCGCTGATTTCTTCAGGCTGCCTGAAAAAGGCGATGGGCAATTCCAGCCCACTTTTTACGGTTTCTTGGCACACACGCAACACGTCTTGGGGTTGATGGGGCAGCCCTGCAATATTGAGATGGCGGCGTATCATGCGTCGTTCACGCGGCAAGGCGTACATCAGCCAGCCCAGCCAGTTTCCCAAACGGTGTAGCCAAATAAGGGGAATGCGAGAGAGTAATTTAAATATAAAAATCAACATATTATTTCATCTTTAAGTACCCGACAAAAATTTTTCAGGCTGCCTTTCAGTACACGGCAAAAATAACAGTAGGGTGCGCCGTGCGCACCAAATCCACCATAATATTTAAATTATTCAGCCATTTGGTGCGCACGGCACACCCTACATTTTTGTGATGGGAAAAATTGGTGTATTGAAAGGCAGCCTGAAAATCAGCGAGTGCGTTCAATTTCCACGCCCACTTCGCGCACATTGGGCAAAATGCCGAGTTTGACGATTTTCAATTTTAGCCACGCCACATCTTCAAATTCAGAAAAAATTAATTTGGCGACATCATTGGCTAGGGTTTCCAATAATAAAAATTGCTGTTCACGCAAATGGGCGCGAAGTGTGTCGCATACGATACCATAATGCACCGTTTGGCTGATTTCATCATCGTCAGAAAATTTTTTGGATAAGCCAATATCTAAATCAAAAACAAGCGTTTGCGTATTTTGCCGTTCCCATTCATATAAACCAATCAGGGTGTCGGCACGCAGACCATGTAGGAAAATTTTGTCCATTTTGTTAAGTTACGTTAGAATAGCGAAATATTTATTGTAAACCAATTTTGGGAGAAACTCATGGCTTTCATTTTAATTCCGATTATGGCGGTGGTGGCGTATTTATTGGGTTCATTGTCGGCGGCGATTATTGTGTCGCGTTACTTTGGTATGGACGACCCGCGCACTTATGGTTCTGGCAACCCTGGTGCGAGCAATATGTTGCGTAGTGGCAATAAAAAAGCGGCGGCTTTGACATTGGTGGGTGATGCCTTAAAAGGTTTGATTGCCGTGTTGTTGGCGAAATGTTTGCAAAGTATGTTTGATTTGGGCGATGGCATTGTGGCGATTGCGGCAATTGCGGCGGTGGTGGGGCACATGTGGCCTTTGTTTTTCCATTTCAAAGGTGGCAAAGGTGTGGCGACTGCTTTGGGCGTGATGTTGGGTATGTCGTTTTGGACGGCAGCTTGGGCGGTGGCAATTTGGTTGTTTGTGGCGACTAAATTCAAAAAATCATCATTGGCTGCTTTGATTGCGGCGGCGTGTGCGCCATTTATTTCATTTGTTGTACAAGGTCATCACCCGAAATTAAGCTGGGCATTGTTCCTAGTGGCGATTTTGGTGTTGTATCGCCACAAAGAGAATATTCAGCGTTTGCGTAGTGGCAATGAATTGCACATTGGCGAAGCAGCGCGTCCTTTGAAAGATGGCAAAGTGCAAACTGCTGATGAAGTGGTGGTGGACAAAGCCATTGAAGATGAATTGGCTTCCATCAAAGAAGAAATTGAAAAAGCTGAAGAATTTGTAGAAACCAGCGTGAAAGATAATGTAGAACTGATGGTGGAAAAAACCAAAGAAAATGTGGAACAAATTACTACTAAAGCTAAAGAAACAGTAGAGCAAGCTGTAGAACAAACGGTACAAAAAGCCAAAGAAACCGCCAAACAAGTCAAAGAAACGGCACAAGACGTGGCACAAGAAGCAGTGGAAAATGTGAAAACCGATATTGACAAGGCAATTCACAAACACGATACGGAAGTCGCACAAACTGCCGAATCTGCTCCTGCCGAAGCCAGCGAATCTGCACCCAAAGTGGAAACGGAAACCGCACCAGTAGCCGCAGAAGACTCTGCGCCTAAACTGTCGGTGGAAATCAAAACCACACGCGGTCGCAAGAAAAAATAATAGACACAATTGAAGGCAGCCTGAAAGTTTTTCAGGCTGCCTTTCTCTGCACACAAAGTGAAGGAATCATCATGACACGCACACTTGAACAATGGCTAACCCATTTGGAAACCGCACACAGCAATGGTTTGATTGATATGGGTTTATCACGCGTAGCGCAAGTGAAAAACGCCATGCAATTGCAGCCCACTTGCCCCGTGATTGTGGTGGCTGGTACCAATGGTAAAGGCTCAACTTGCGCTTTTTTAACGCAAATTTATGTGCAAGCTGGCTATAAAGTCGGCACGCTCACCAGCCCCCATTTGGTGAAATTCAATGAACGCATTGCCATCAACGCGCAGCCTGTGGATGACGCGCAAATTGTGCAATCTTTTGAACGCATTGAAGCGGCGCGTGGCGAGATTTCATTGACTTATTTTGAATTTAACACTTTGGCGGCGGTGGATATTTTCCAGAAAAATCAAGTTGATGTGATGGTGCTGGAAGTCGGTTTGGGTGGGCGTTTGGACGCGGTGAATATTTTTGACGCGGATTGCGCCATCGTTACCAGCGTGGATTTGGATCATCAAAATTTTTTGGGCGACACGGTGGAACAAGTCGCATTTGAAAAAGCAGGCGTGTATCGCGCGGGCAAACCTGCGATTTGTGGACAAAATCCGCCGCCACAAAGTTTGCAAAATCACGCAAATGAAATTGGCGCAGATTTACTGGTTTACAAAAAAGATTTTGATTTCAGTAAATTGGATAATCAGCAATGGTCGTTTCGTTTTGCGGGGCAGCTTTCAGGCAGCCTGAAAGAACGCAATCGTCATGCTTTGCCGATTCCTGCTTTGCGTGGCAGCTATCAGTTGAATAATGCCAGTTGTGCTTTGGCGGCGTTGGAATGTTTGCATGAGCGTTTGCCTGTGGATTTGGGGGCGGTGAAGCGGGGTTTGTTGTTGGCGGAAAATGTGGGGCGGTTTCAAGTATTGGCGGGTCGTCCGTTGCGCGTGTTGGACGTGGGACACAATCCGCATGCGGCGCGAGCGTTGCGGCAAAATTTGCTGGCTTTGCCATTTGCGCAAAAACGCATTGCCGTGTTTAGCATGTTGAATGATAAGGATATTGACAGCGTGATTGAGCTGGTGCGCGACCAGTTCGACGAGTGGTATATTGCGCCTTTGGACATGCCGCGTGGACGGAGTTTGGCGGATTTGCAAGCGGTATTGGCGGCGCATGGGATTGTGGCGGTGCAGTCGTTTGAAAATATTGCGGCGGCGTGTTCGGCAGCCTTATCAGTTGCAACGGAAAATGATAGAATTGTCATCTTTGGTTCATTTCACACGGTTGCGGAAGCGATGGCGGTGTGTAAGTGATGGTTTTCAGGCTGCCTTTCATTATCCTAAAAATAAAATATTGCCCATAATCGTTGAGATACCACCATCTCACTCCCTCTCCTTTGGGAGAGGGAAAAATCGTGGCATATTAACTGTTTTACCCTCTCCCTAACCCTCTCCCAAAGGCATGGGTATCTACACATCTTTTTTTGAGATTATGTTGATTGTTTTTCAACAAAAATTTCAAAACAAGCTGACAAAATCTCGCCGTGTTACGCGTGATTTTGAAACTAAAATTAAGGGCTATTGAATTGATATTTCAAATAACCTTTTAATTTTATTGTAAAAAGATGTGTAGATACCCATGCCCAAAGGAGAGGGAATAGATGGGTGGTTGGCAAAAATTTATAGGGTAATGTAAGGCTGCCTGAAAACACCCAATTTGTCATTCAATAAAATTTTTCGGGGAACGGCACAATGGCTCAACGACACACACGCAAATCTACACGCACCAAACCACAAATTCAGGAAACACCACAAGAAGAAGTGGAAGTATTGGAGGAAGTCCAATATGTGATTGAAGAAGAATACACGCAATTAAAACGCAAAAATGGTCGCCGTTTGGTGGCGGCTGGGGCGTTGGCTTTGGTGGCGGGTGGTTTGTTTGCGGCGGCTTCCACCACAGGTAAGCAGCCGACTTTGGTTGCGCCCAGCCCCGAAGAAGTGCGCCCAAAAACTGAGATTTTGCACCCAACTACCGCGTCTATTCCTGTGGTGGCGTATCCAATGGACGATGAGTTGAATGCAGCGAGCGAAGTGGCGATTGTGCGCACCAATAAAAAAGGTGAAACCGTTGCCCTCACTGAAGCGGAACGCAAAGCCGAAGAAGCAAAATTGGCGCGTGAAAAAGCACAACGTGTTGCCCAATTGCGCAAGCAACAAGCTGAACGCGCTGAATTGGAACGCGCTCGTCAGGCTGCGATGGCGAATGCGAATCCGTCCAGCAACACCGCCACCGCGTCTGCCAAACCCAAAGCCCCTGAAAAACCACAAAAAACCGCCGCCGAACTCGCCGAAGAACGCCGCAAAGCCCGTGAAGAACAGCAACGCCAACGTCGCGCTCAACAGCTTTCTGCTCAAGCCGAGCGTGAACGCGCCGCACAAGAAGCGGCGGCTGCCGAAAAAGTACGTCAAGCGCAATTGGCAGCCGATAAAGAACGGGCGGCGGCACGGGCGAAATTGGCAGCCAATCAGTCGGGCAATTCGGCTAATACGGGCAACACGGCAACCGCCAAATCAGACAATTCAAACAATTCAGGCAGCCTGACCCCGCAAAATGTGAAAACACCAGCACAAAGCACCGCCGACAAAGTTCAACAAGAAAAACAACGCGCCCAACGCGTAGCGGCAGAACGAGAACGCCGTCAATTGGCGATTCAAGCAGGTTCGTTTACCGATAAAGCGCAGGCGCAAAAAATGCAGCAGCAGTTAAAAAGCATGAATTATCAAACGGGTATTGAAGAAGTGAAAACGGAAAAAGGCACGGTTTATCGCGTGAAAACAGGTCGTTTCCACAGCAAAGAAGCGGCTGATAATGCTCTGAAAAACATGAAAGACAAAGGCGTGAAAGGAATCATCGTTGGACAGTAATCTTCCTGTGGAAACGGCGTTTACGCTGTTTGATATTTTGGCGATTGTTACAGTGGTGGCAAGCGTAGCAGTGTCGGCAATGCGTGGCATTAAGGCGGAGCTGATTACTTTTGGTGGCTGGATTTTATCGCTGATTATCGCACGTGTGAGCTGTGAAGCGTTGGCAAACTCGTTTTTCCCCACCTTACAACCACGTGAGATGGCGGTGGTGTTTTCCTTTGTGTTGATGTTTGTGGCGATACGGATTGTGTTACACCTGATTGATTATGCTTTGGATTATTTCATCACGGCGGCGCAATTGAACCGAATCAATCGTATTTTGGGCGGTATAGTGGGTTTAATCAAAGGTTTTTTGTTTGTGAGTTTGAGTGTGTTGATTTGTTCATTCACGTCTCTGCCGCAAAAAGAAGGCTGGCAAATTGCCAAAACTTCGCGCTTTTTTGAGCGGGTGGCGAAATTTATTGCGCCGTCTTTACCCGATTTTTTGGCGCAACAGGTGGCGTATCCACCGCGTGTGGGCGATGAAGATTATGTTCCCCCCGAAGAGCAGTCCACCCAATCAGGCAGCCTGAAAAAACAGAAACCTGAAAAGAAAGTCAAAAAATCCACCGAATCTGATTCACAAAATTCAGAGAATTCCAATTTGCCAAATGGCACTTCTGTTACGGAGTAATTATTTATGTGTGGTGTGTTCGGCATTGTTGCCCATGAACCTGTTAATCAACAACTGTACGATGGCTTGCAAATGTTGCAACATCGCGGTCAAGACGCGGCTGGCATTGTAACCACGCAAGGCAACCGTTTTCATATGCACAAAGGCAAAGGCATGGTGCGCGAAGTGTTTCGCACGCGCAATATGCGTGATTTGCATGGCAATGCGGGGATTGCACATGTGCGTTATCCTACGGCTGGCAATGCTGGAAGTTCGGCGGAAGCGCAGCCGTTTTATGTGGGTTCGCCATTTGGTATCATGTTGGCGCATAATGGTAATTTGACTAATACGGCGGAATTGTATCAAGAAGTGTACGCCCAATATTTGCGCCATGTGAATACGCAATCTGATAGCGAAGTTTTATTAAACGTATTTGCTCATGAATTGCGCTCGGCGGTTTCAGGCAGCCTGAATCCTTTGAATTTGTCGGTGGACGCGATTTTTGAGGCGGTGGGCAAATTGCAAGCGCGTGTGCGTGGGGCGTATGCGGTGGTGGCGTTGATTGCGGGTTATGGTTTGGTGGCGTTCCGCGACCCGAATGGGATTCGTCCTTTGGTGTTAGGTAAACGCGTGGAAGCCGATGGCAAAATTTCCTACGCGGTGAGTTCGGAAAACATCGCGTTCACCAGTTTGGATTTTGAAGTGGAACGCGATATTGGGGCAGGGGAAGCCGTGTTCATCAGCTTTGATGGCAAATTATTCTGCAAACAATGTAGCGAGCAACCGAAATTATCCCCTTGTTTATTTGAATATGTTTACTTTGCCCGACCAGATAGCGTGATTGATGGCGTGTCCATTTACCAAGCACGCGCCGATATGGGCGTAACTTTGGCGGAAAAAGTGAAACGTGAAATTGATGTCAATGAAATTGACGTGGTGATGCCGATTCCTGATACCAGCCGTCCGAGTGCGATGGAGTTGGCGCGGCATTTGGGCAAGCCTTATCGTGAAGGTTTGATTAAAAACCGCTACATTGGTCGTACCTTTATTATGCCAGGGCAGGCGACACGCAAAAAATCGGTGCGTCAAAAATTAAACCCGATTCCCAGCGAATTTGCAGGGAAAAACGTATTATTGGTGGACGATTCCATTGTGCGTGGCACCACCAGCCGCGAAATTGTGGACATGGTGCGTGCGGCTGGGGCGAAAAAAGTGTTTTTTGCGTCTGCCGCGCCCGAAGTGCGTTTCCCGAATGTGTATGGCATTGATATGCCCACGCGTGAAGAGTTAATCGCCAATGGTCGCAGCCACACAGAAATTGCCAATGAAATCAATGCTGATGTGTGCGTGTTTCAAGATTTGGTGGATTTGGAAACGGTGATTCGTCAATTGAATCCGCAAATTGATGGTTTTGATTCATCGTGTTTTAATGGCTGCTATATTACGGGCGATGTGGACGAGTCGTATTTGGACGCGCTGTCTAGTGCTAAGAAAAACCCATCGGCAAATCAGGTGATTATGCCCACGCTGATTGATTACAGCGTGAGCGTGGACGATAACGAAGACGAAGCGTAAATCCAAATAACAGGCAGCCTGAAAAAGTATGGAAATACGGTTTCAGGCCGCCTTCATATTATATGGATTAAATAAAATCATGAATACAAACAAAATTTTAGAACAACTCCGCCTACGCAGCAGCAGCACCGAAATTCGTGCCAATCATGAAATTAAAATCTTAAACGATAGTGGCGAAAATTTCCCCGAATGGCTGGCGGCAATTGAAGCGGCGCAAAAATACATTTTGATTGAAATGTATATTTTTGCCGACAATGAATTTGGTAAACAAATGCGCGATTTATTGATTCAAAAGCAAAAATCGGGCGTGAAAGTGGTGCTGGTGTACGATTGGTTGGGCAGCCTGATTCCCGTGTTCAAAAAATTTTTCAAGCCTTTGGAAGATGCTGGCGCATTGGTGGTGGCGTACAATCCTGTGGGATTTGCGAGCGGTTTGGGTTTACTGTCGCGCAATCATCGCAAATCGTTTGTGATAGATGGTGAAGTGGCGTTTGTGAGCGGCTTGTGTGTGTCGTCTGCGTGGAACGGCAATGCGGCGAAAAATGAGGCGGCTTGGCGCGACATTGGCGTGAAAATTCAAGGCGAAGCGGTGTTTGATGTGATGGTGGCGTTGGCGGATACTTTGACTTCGCAAGGTCATGAATTGCCCGAAGAAGTGGTTTTGCCTGCATTTGGCAGCGATACCGATTCAGGCAGCCTGAAAGCTGGCGTGGTGGCGACAACGCCGCGTGATAATAATATGATGCGTTTGGATTTGAATGCGATTTCATTGGCAAACAAAAACTTATGGATTACCGATGCCTATTTTATGCCCACGCGTTTGTACACACAAACCTTGATTAATGCGGCGCATGCGGGGGTAGATGTGCGTATTCTCGTGCCGAAAACTTCGGATATTGCGTGGATTGCGCGGGTGTCGCGCACGCGTTATCGGGAATTATTGCAGGTGGGCGTGCGCGTGTTTGAATGGAATGGCACGATGATACACGCCAAATCCGCCATTGTAGATGGCGTGTGGGCGCGGGTGGGTTCAACCAATTTGAATTTTTCCAGTTGGCATTTAAACCGTGAATTGGACGTGGTGTTGCATGCCCCCGAAGTGATTGCCGATTTGGAACGCGCTTTTTTGGCGGATTTGGAAAACGCCACCGAAATCGTGTTGAACAATATTGATTTTGCCAATATGAAGCGACAACGCCGTTTGCATTTAAAGCAATTAAAAGCCCTAAATCGTTCGCAAGCCCAAGCAATTTCTTTGCAAATCATGAATTTGTCGCAAGCATTTAAGGGCAATTGGCACAATACCGCCACCACTTTGGTGGAAGAACGCGAAATCAATGCGTATTTGGGTTTGGGCATAACTTTGCTGCTGTTTGCGTTGATTTTGTGGTTTTTGCCGTATATTTTGATAGTGCCGTTGATGATTTTATTGGTGGCGGGTGGCGTGTCCACTTTGATTTATGCGGTGAAGCAGCGTAGAAAATTTTTGCAAAACCAATCGGCTGGTAAACAAGAGCGTAGGGAATAGCAAAAGTATTCAGGCAGCCTGAAAACACGAAACACAGGATTTCGGGTAAAATCAGGCTGTTTTTATTTTGTTTTCAGGCAGCCTGAAACACACAACAACACAAAATGTAGGGTGCGCCGTGCGCACTAAATCCATGAAACAATAAATTTATGATGTTGCAATTTGGTGCGCATGGCGCACCCTACATGAGTTTGATTGGGTATTGAAAGGCAGCCTGAAATTTAATTTGAAAGAAAATAATGTTAAACAAAGACCAATTCGCCGATAACCACTTTATCCGCACCATTATTGAAGACGATTTACAAAGCGGCAAACACGCCGCCATTCAAACCCGTTTCCCCCCCGAACCCAACGGCTATTTGCACATCGGACACGCCAAATCCATTTGCTTGAATTTTGGCTTGGCGTATGTGTTTGACGGCAAATGCAATTTGCGTTTTGACGACACCAATCCCGAAAAAGAAAACCAAGAATACGTTGATTCCATTAAAGAAGACGTACAATGGCTCGGCTTTCAATGGCAAGGCGAACCGCGCTATGCCTCTGATTATTTTGACCAATTATTTGATTACGCAGTCGGCTTAATCCAAGACGGCAAAGCCTACGTTTGCGATTTAACGCCCGAAGAAATGCGCGAATATCGCGGCACACTCACCGAAGCGGGCAAAAACAGCCCCTATCGCGACCGCACGCCCGAAGAAAACCTTGATTTATTTATGAAAATGCGAGACGGCGCATTCCCAGACGGCAGCAAAACCCTGCGCCTGAAAATTGACATGGCATCGGGCAACATCAATATGCGCGACCCCGTGATTTACCGCATACGCCGCGCCCACCACCACAACACAGGCGACAAATGGTGCATTTACCCCATGTACGACTACACCCACGCCATTTCCGATGCCATTGAAAACATTACACATTCTTTGTGTACTTTGGAATTTGAAGCGCACCGCCCACTTTACGATTGGGTGTTGGACAACATTCCCAGCCCCAGCCAACCGCGCCAATACGAATTTTCGCGTTTGGAATTGCTGTATTCCATCACATCAAAACGCAAATTAAACCAACTGGTTAGCGAAAACCACGTTTCAGGCTGGGACGACCCACGCATGCCCACCATTTCGGGTATGCGAAGACGCGGCTATACGCCCGAAGGTTTGCGCCTGTTTGCCAAGCGCGTGGGCATTTCCAAATCGGAAAACATTGTGGACATGAGCGTGTTGGAAGGCGCAATCCGCGAAGAATTGGAAGAATCCGCACCGCGCATGATGGCGGTGCTGAACCCCTTGAAAATCACGCTGACCAATTTTGAAGCGGGCAAAACACAAAGCCGCAGCGCCCCCTACCACCCCCACCACGAAAGCATGGGTGAACGCGAAATCCCAATCAGTTCAACGCTCTATATTGAACAAGACGATTTTTCGGAAAACCCACCTGCTGGCTGGCAGCGTTTGACGGTGGGCGGCGAAGTGCGTTTGCGTTACAGCTATGTGATTAAATGCGATGAAGCTGTGAAAGATGAAAACGGTCAAATCATTGAATTGAAATGCAGTATTGACCACGACACTTTGGGCAAAAAACCCGAAGGGCGCAAAGTGAAAGGCGTGATTCATTGGTTGTCCGCCGAACACGCCGTGCCAGCGACCGTGCGCCTGTACGACCGCCTGTTTACGGTGGAACGCCCCGATGCGGTGCGCGGCGATGACGGCGAATATTTGCCGTTTACCGATTTCATCAATCCCGAATCAAAACAAGAAATTACCGCATGGGTTGAGCCTGTGGCGAATACCTTGCAGCCTGAAAGCCGTTGGCAATTTGAGCGTTTGGGCTACTTCGTTACCGACCGCAAAGACCATGAAGTCGGCAAACCGATTTTCAATAAAACGGTGGGTTTGAAAGACGGTTTTCAAAAGTAATGTTTTGATTTATAAAATATTTCAGGTAGCCTGAATGTATGTTCAGGCAGCCTGAAAACTCATTTCTGTTTCCCTGAATACATTTGCCACAACAGCAACATCGCCCCAATCCACCATTTCTGTTTGCCGCCGCGCAATAAACTCATTTTCCACAATGGGTTGCTCAAAACATCGCTGGCGATTTGCGCCGCATTCATCAGTTGATGATGGTCATGGGTTTTTATTTTCTTTTGCTGTTCAATGCGTTGGCGCGAAACTTGCATTTTCAGCCGCGCCAATTCGCATTGTAACGCCAACAATTCACGCTCTTCCTGTTTGGATAATTTTTTCTCATTCATGATTTTCCAGCTTCCGATTCGGGTTTGTGCCTTTGAGCAGGCGTAAATCATCTTGCAAAGCGTGCAAAGTGTCGCCCACACGCGTGCTGCTGCTGCGCCACAAATGCACCGCCCAACACAGCAAAATCACACACACCAACACACACGCCACCATCATCCCACCAAATACCCACAGTTTCATTTCAGGCGACACAATCGCGTTCAGCGCAAACATCAGCGCAATCAAACCCACCAGCAACAGCACCGCCGCCACCAAAACCGCCACCAATATTTTGATGATATTTGCCAATTGCGCGTTGGCGTCCAAATGCAGCAGCCGCAAACGCAACAGCAATAAATCGCTGCCCTGCGACAGCAAAGTTTTAAAATGTTGATATTCTTGTTTTAAATTCATCAAAATTCCTTTCAGGCAGCCTGAAATAGTTCGCCCCCAATTCCCCATAACTGGGATTGGGGGCGAGACTGCCTTGGATTGAATACAAAATTAGCGGCGATTCAACAACACGCCCACTACCAAACCCGCCAAAGCGGCAAAACCCATTGCATAATAAGGTTTTTCGTTTACATACTCATCAGCGCGTTTGGCGTGGTGTTTCACTTGTTCCACCGCGCGGTCTTCCAAAGATTGGAAACGCTCTTGTGCCAAATTCAATTTGTTTTCCAATTTGGCTTTCAGGGCTTGGGTTTCTTCTTCGCTGCGTTTTGCGCCTTCGTGGTACAAATCTTCCATGTCGCGCAATACGGTGCGAATGTCTTGCAACAAGGCTTCTTTTTGGCTTTCAAAATCACGTTTCATTTTACAACTCCTTGTTTATATTTAATAAAATACTCACTTTGTAGTAAGTGTTTTCACTATAACCTGATTTGTGGGTCTTGGCAAGAAAAAATTGGCTTTTTTTCAGGCTGCCTTTGTTTTTTATTTGATGTGCCATAAAATAACGCAAACTCGGGATAAGAAAAATTGAAAATTTCATGAAAATAAATGACTTGTAGGGTGCGCCGTGCGCACCAAAATGATTGAATATAGTGAATTCAATTTAAACCAGTACAGCGTTACCAGCTCCCTTATGTACTATTTGTACACGGCGGTCGCTGTCGCCTTGTCCTGATTTAAATTGAATCCACTATAATTTAAATATTGCGGTAAATTTGGTGCGCACGGCGTACCCTATGACTACTTATCCCCAATTCATGTTAAACGTGCTGTCCAAGCAAAGGCAGCCTGAAAAAATATTCTCACAAAGGAACAATATGTTAAGCATTTTTGATATTTTTAAAATTGGTCTCGGTCCATCTAGTTCTCATACGGTTGGGCCGATGAAAGCCGCCGCCGCCTTTTCAGGCTGCCTGAACGATTTGGGCGTGTTGCCGCAAGTCAAACGCATTGCCGCCGAAGTGTATGGCTCGCTTGCGCTGACGGGTTTGGGGCATGGCACGTTTGACGCGATTTTGCTCGGTTTGGAAGGCAGCCTGCCGCACGATGTGGATTTGGAAACGCTGCCTGAACGCTTGGAACACATTAATTCACAAGCCCAATTGCAATTAAATGGCACGCACACCATTGATTTTGAAGTGGCGCGTGATGTGGTGGTGCGCTACAGCGACAGTTTGCCCAAACACCCAAACGGCTTGCGTTTCATCGCCTATGATGAAAACGAGCAAAGTTTGCATGAACAAATTTACTATTCCATTGGCGGTGGTTTTATTGTTACCGATGAGCAATTTGGTAAACCGCCGACTGACGCCGTCAGCGTTCCCTATCCCTTTCAAAACATGGCGGATTTATTGCGAATTTGTGATGAAGAAGATTTGTCCATCGCGCAAGTGGTGGTGCAAAACGAAGCTGCGATTAGTGGAGAAAAACCGCTTGCCGTACGCCGCCGTGTTGCGGCAGTTGCCCAAGCCATGTTTGATTGCGTGGAACGCGGTTTGCAGCAACGCGGCGTGTTGTCGGGTGGCTTGAACGTGAAACGCCGCGCCCCCGATTTGGCGCAAAAAATGCAGGCTTTGCGCGAAGCAGGTCAGTTGAATACCCATTTATGGCCCATGATTTACGCGATGGCGGTGAACGAAGAAAACGCGGCTGGCGGTCGTGTCGTTACCGCGCCGACCAATGGGGCGGCTGGGGTGGTGCCTGCGGTGTTGTATTATTTCCAGAAATTCCACCCGCTTGCCGCGCCGCGTGCGATTGAAGATTTTTTGCTCGTGGCGGGCGCGATTGGCATTTTGTACAAAACCAATGCATCCATTTCGGGCGCGGAAGTGGGCTGTCAAGGCGAAGTGGGTGTGGCTTGCTCTATGGCGGCTGGCGCGTTTTCCGCCGTGAGTGGCGGCACCACCGCGCAAATTGAAAACGCTGCCGAAATGGCAATGGAACATCATTTGGGTTTGACTTGCGACCCTGTGGGCGGTTTGGTGCAAATCCCGTGCATTGAGCGCAACGGCATTGCGGCGGAAAAAGCGATTAAATTGGCGCAATTGTCATTATTGGAAGATGGGTTTAATAAAAAAGTGAGTTTGGATATGGTCATCAAAACCATGTTGCAGACGGGCTTGGATATGAAATCCACTTACAAAGAAACTTCGCTGGCGGGTTTGGCGGTTACGCTGAAACAGAAAGCCGTGCCGATTTCGGTGCGTGTGGTGGAGTGTTGATTTTTGTGTAGGTTGGGTTGCCAAAACCAACAAGCAACGCATACAAAATGCCCTGTTGGGTTTACAACCCAACCTACATGATTTCAGGCAGCCTGAAGAATATAGTCGCAGAACTGAAAAAGCAGTACGGCGTTGCCAACGCCCTTATGTACTATTCGTACACGGCGGGCGTTGTCGCCTTGTACTGCATTTTCATTTCTACTACTATAGGAGATACTTTATGAGCAAGCGTAGGTCAGCTTTCAGCACCAACATTCACAGCTTATTTTGAAACAGCTTTATCTTGTATTGTGTACTGAAATCATATACAAAAAGGCAGCCTGAAAACTGATTTCCAGCTTTCAGGCTGCCTATTTTTTAATCGGCTAATTTAAACCCGTTTACCAACGATAACCCACCGATACCCCAATGGATTTTTGCGTACTGGATTCGCTGCCTTTCGCATAAGCCGCCGTGCCACGCACCGACCACGCCCCCATATCCGCACGCAAGCCCAATTCATTTTCCCATGTTTTGCCGAATTTTTGCGTTAAACGATGACCGTTTACCGACAATTCAGCCGCACGGTCGGCATTACGATACACGCTGTTGAAACTTGGCGTGAGCGTTACCCCCGATGGCGTGGTAAACGATTTCGCCACACGAACACCCATTTGGTATTCCGTTACCCCCACACTGTCTTGCGCCACCGTTGCGCCTTTGCCATCGCGGCTAGGCAACACATAGTCCGCTTGCCCCAAATGATGATAACGCACACCCACATACGGCAACACATTCAGCCCATTGGTCTCAAATTGATAACCCGATTTCACCCCCACTTGCGCCACGCTGCGTTTAATGGACGTGTTCAGATTATCCAATTTCACATCGGATTTTGCTTGACCCGCGCCCACGTCTGCCGCAATCATCACACCATTGTCCAATTGCGCTTTGCTGTAAGCAGAAATCAGGCTTAATTCAGATTCGCCTGTGGCTTCATCATACGTTTGCTCGCCACGAGCATGATTCAACACCGCCCCCACCGTCAGGCTGCCTGAAGCCGTGCGCGTGGTTTTGTCCACACCAAATTGAGCCAAGACTTCATCTTGTTCATATTTGCGATACAAATCAGACTGATAATCATGGTTTCGCGCATGAGTCGCTACCCAAATCCCATCGTGCGTATCCGCCACCGACAAGACACGCTCGTCCAAACGATGACCCACATTCATCACACTTTGCGCCTGCGCCGACCATTCCGACAATGCCGCATTTGCCCATTTGCTCACCAATTGCGCTTGTGGCACAGATTGTGTGGCAGCCTGCGCCGCCGCTTCTGCCGCTTTTTGCGCTGCCAATGCTGCTTCTTTGGCGGCTTGTTCGGCGGCGGCGGCTTGTTGCGCTTGGGTTTTCGCATTTTCGGCGGCGGCAAGGGCGCGTTGTGCGGCGATTTTTTCCGCTTCGGCGGCGGCTAATGCGTCTTCAGCCGCTTTTTTCGCCATTTGTGCGGCTTGAGCAGCTTGTTCCGCTTGCTGTTTGGCGGTTTCGGCGGCGGCTTGTTTGTTTTGCGCTTCTGTTTGTGCATTTTGCGCGGTTTGTTTTGCGGTTTCAGCCGCTTGTGCGTCTGCTTGAGCTTGTTTCAAAGCAGTTTCGGCGGCTTTTTGCGCCTGTTCCGCATTCGCTTGTGCCGTTAAAGCCGCTTGTTTATCCGCTTCGGCTTGCGCGGCGGCTTGTTCCGCATTTTTCCGTGCCAACTCGGCGGCGGCTTGCGCGGCTTGAGCCGTTTGCGAATTCGCATTGGCATGCGCTAATTCCGCTTCGGCGGCTTTTTGCGCTTGCAAGGCAGCCTGCGCGGTGGCTTGCGCTTGAGTTGCGCTGGCTTCAGCATTTTTTTGTGCCAACTCGGCGGCGGCTTGGGCAGCTAATGCGTTTTGTTTTTCCGCTTGCGCTTGTTGCGCGGCGGCTTCTGCTGTTTTTTGAGCGGCTTGTGCGGCGGCGGCTTGCGCTTCCGCTTGGGCTTGCTTGGCTTGTGCGCTTGCCGTTTGCGCTTGCGCTGCTTGTTGCGCCGATTCTGCCGCTTGTTGTGCCGCTTGCGCGGTGGCGGCTTGTGCCAATGCGCTGGCTTTATCTGCTTCCGCCTGTTGTTGTGCGGCAATCGCAGCAGCTTGAGCTGCTTGCGCTTGATTTAAAGCGGTTTGCGCGGCGGCTAACTCGGCTTTCGCTTGAGCGGCGGCGGCTTCAGCCGTTTTCAGGCTGTCTGTATTGGTTGCATTGTCTTGTTGTAATTTTGCCAATTGCGCTTGAGCTGCTTGAGCCGCTTGTTCCGCAGCCGCTTGCGCTTGTTGCGCGGCAGACAATTGCGAATTTGCCGCTTCGGTGGCGGCGGTTTGTGTTGCCAAAGCCTGATTGGCTTGCGCCAAAGCTGTTTGTGCGGCGGCGGTTTCCGCTTGCGCGGCGGTTAAGGCAGCCTGCGCATTGGCTTTAGCCGTTTGTTCGGCAGCCATTTGCTGTTCCGCCGCCACTTGAGCCGCTTGAGCGGCGGCAAGCTGTGTTTGCGCCTGTTGCGCTGCGGCTTCGGCGGCTTGCTGTTTCTCGGTGGCAAGCGCGGCAGCTTGTTGCGCCGCCGTTTGTGCGGATTGGGCAGCCTGCAAAGCGGCTTGCGCTTCGGCTAATTTTTGCGTTTGTGCTGCTTCAGCCGCTTGCGCGTTTTCCGTTAATTTTTGCAATTGGGCTTCTGCTTGTTTACGCGCTTGTTCGGCGGCAGCTTGCGCTTGTTGTGCGACAAGCAAAGCATTTTGCGCTTCGGTGGCGGCGTGTTGTGCGGCTAATTTGTCTGCTTGCGCTTGTTTTTGCGCGGCTTCGGCGGTGGCTTGTGCGGTGGCAGCCGCTTGTGCCGCTTGTTGTGCGGCGATTTTATCGTTTTCTGCTTGGCTAGCTTGCGCTTGAGCGGCGGTAGCCTGTGCTTGTGCTTGCGTGGCGGCTGCTTCGGCGGCGGCTTTATCCGCTTGTGCTTGCGCCAATTGCCCCTGTGCTTCTGCCAACGCTTTTTGCGCTTCGGCAACCGCAATTGCGTCTGCGCCCGAATTTTGTTTCAAAGCAGCCAATTCTTGCTCGGCGGCAGCTTGCGCCGCTTGCGCTTGGGCAAGTTTTTCTGCTTGCTCGGTGGCTTGTTGCGCGGCTAATTCCGCTTGTTTACGCGCTTCGGTGGCGGCAACCTGCGCTTTTTCCTGCTCGGCAATGGCTTGCAAACGCGCTTGTTCTGCCGCCGCTTGTGCTTGTTGCGCGGCTAATTTATCGGCTTCCGCTTGTTTTTGAGCGGCTTCGGCGGCGGCTTGCGCGGTGGCAGCTGCTTGTGCCGCTTGTTGTGCGGCGACTTTATCATTTTCTGCTTGGCTGGCTTGCGCTTGAGCGGCGGCAGCCTGTGCTTGCGCTTGTGCGGCGGTGGCTTCGGCGGCGGCTTTGTCTGCTTGCGCTTGTGCCAATTGCGCTTGCGTTTCTGCCAACGCTTTTTGCGCTTCGGCAACAGCAGCCGCATCTGCGCCCGAATTTTGTTTCAAAGTTGCCAATTCTTGCTCGGCGGCAGCCTGCGCCGCTTGAGCTTGGGCAAGTTTTTCTGCTTGCTCGGCGGCTTGTTGCGCGGCTAATTCCGCTTGTTTACGCGCTTCGGTGGCGGCAACCTGCGCTTTTTCCTGCTCGGCAATGGCTTGCAAACGCGCTTGTTCCGCCGCCGCCAATGCCTGTTGTGCTTCTGTGGCAGCTTGTTGTGCGGCTAATTTGTCGGCTTGCGCTTGTTTTTGCGCGGCTTCGGCGGCGGCTTGCGCGGTGGCAGCTGCTTGTGCCGCTTGTTGCGCGGCGACTTTGTCGCTTTCTGCTTGGCTGGCTTGCGCTTGTGCGGTGGCAGCCTGCGCTTTAGCTTGCGCGGCTTCAGCTTCGGCGGCAGCTTTATCTGCTTGTGCTTGGGCTAATTCAGCTTGTTTTTCTGCCAACGCTTTTTGCGCTTCGGCAACAGCAGCCGCATCTGCGCCCGAATTTTGTTTCAAAGTTGCCAATTCTTGCTCGGCGGCAGCTTGCGCCGCTTGGGCGGCGGCGAGTTTAGCCGCTTGCTCTACGGCTTGTTGTGCGGCTAATTCGGCTTGTTTTTGTTTTTCGGCGGCTTCGGCTTGCGCGATTTCTTGTTCTTTCACAGGATTGTGCAAATAATAATCGTGCGATTCATTGCTTGCCAATGTGTAACGCCATGTACCTGCGTCCACATAATCATTTGCCAATTTCACGTTTACCTGATTTTCATCTTGTGCGCCGTGTCGCAATTTGAGCAGCGTTAAGCGTTTCACTTCAGTGGGTTCGGCGGCGGTGTTTTGCACGGAAAGCGTGTGATTGCCCGTTGCCACGCCGTTCACAATCACTTGGTCGCCACGCTGATTCGCCAAATCGGTCAAATAATCAAAATTCAGGCTGCCTGAAAGCGTGCCATGAATCGTTAAGGTTTCAAAACTGTCGCCTTGCGTAATGCCATTGGCGGTGTTGCGCGGATTCAGCACCACGCGACCACCGTCGCCGCCCACATTGCCCAAAGTATGCGCCGATGGCATACGCCACAACGCGCCTTGTTCAAAATTCGTGGTGGACGTGTTGGACACATTCAGGCTGCCTGAAAAATTCGTTTTGCCCAAAGTGAAGGTGCCATAATCTTCCACCGCCACATTGCCCAATAAATTGCTCGCCGTCATATTGGCTAACACATTGTCGGATAATGCGGTTTCCGTACAAGAAACCGTGCCGTTTTGGTCGGAACGCACGCACACAGGCGTTTGATTCGCCACATAACCCACAGTCGCACGCGCCGTGTCGCGTACCGTGATGTTGCCCATGATGTTGCCAACATTGCGCCCAAAATGCAGGCTGCCTTTTTCTTCGGCGATGAATTCGGTGGCGGTAAAATCACGGGTTTGCCAATCGTTTTCGTCAATGATTTCCCGATTATTTTGATGGTCGTAAGCATGCGGCGTGTGTCGCCCAGAGAGCAATAATTGCCCACGCGACACGCGCAAATTGCCATTTAAATTGGTGCCGCCCGACACCATCAAAATATCCTTGTCCACCGTACCAGCATAATGCACATTCAATGCGCCATTGGTTTTGCTGGTGTCGGTTTCGCCAAACCAGCCATTGAAGGCGTGTAAACGTGGCTGGCTGCGTTTTTCATTTTCGCGGCTTAAATAAGTGTTCATGGCAGCCTGTTTGTCGCTGCCCAAAAATTCCCACGCATGATTACTCGTGCCATCGGTGGGGAAATAATTTTGCCCACTGTGTCCTTGTTTTAAAACAAAATAATCGGTGCGACCGCCTGCATAGGGATTACGGTATTCATATAAACCCGTGCTGGTTTTGCCCCAATCTGACCACGGAATCGTATTTTCAGTTAATAAATCAGGGGCTTTGGGTGAAATGGTTAAACTGGCTTGTTGGGGCGCATGATTGACAATTTGCGCGCCTTCGTCCACGTTTTGAATATAATTAAACGCAATGTGTTTGCCATTCGCGTCCAAACGTCCGCCGCGATAGCCGAAATACAGTTTATTCAAATCCATCTGGTCTGCGCTGTCCAACACGACTGTGCCGCGACCGCTCACAATACCCACTTCATTGAACGCTTGTTTTTGTCCAGTCGAATCAGCACGTTGCGCCAACACCACTTTGCCATCGCCCACGCTCAGGCTGCCTGAATTTACACCCGAACCATTCACATACAAAGTCCCTGCGCCAATTTTAGACAAACGGTCGCCATCGGGATTGTTTACTTTCCATGTAACCGTTTTGTCTGCGTCAATAGACACGCCTGCGCCTGTGTGGGTAATGCTGTTGTCGCTGGCGGCAACTGTATAGTTACCCGAAAAATGCAAAGCCCCCGCGCCCTGATTAATGGATTGATTTAAATTCAACGTGGCGTTGTTGCCGCCCAAATACAGGGTTTGCCCGTGATGTAATTGTTCGGCGTTGGTGGCGGCGGCGGTGTCCATTAATTTTACGGTGGTAGCGGCTGTGGTGCTGCCTTGTGCCGTGATGGTGCTGCTGTTGCCATCGGCTGTCCAGTTAAACACGGCGTTGTTTTGCGTATTATTAATGGGGGTGGCATTGTCTTCATTGGCTGTTTCGGCGTGGAACTCGGGGCGCATTAACGCCGAGCGATACCACACGCCATTATTGCCATCGTTGAATACGGCTGTGCCGACAATCACCCAACGCTTTTCATCCGCGTCATAAGCAAAAGTTGGCGAACCGCTATCGCCGCCACTTAAATGGTTGGGCAAAGCAAATTTATTGTAGTCGGCTGTGTACCAATCGCCATCGCGGAAATCCAGCCAGCCATCTTGGGCATGGCTTAATGTGAGTGTGTTGCCGCCTGTGCGGTAAGAATAGGTATTGCCTGCGCGATTATTTGTGCCATCGGCTTCACGCACAAATTGACCGCCGCCGCCCACACGAACATAAGCAGGAAAACGACTTTTGTTCCAATACGGATTTGTATCGTTTTTGATGGGCGTAGGGCCTACGCTGTTCATTTCGGCGGGTGCGGTTTCCGTTACCAATTTATGCAAACGTGGTGCGTGATAATCGTCATGTAAACTTTGTCCTTTGGGATAATTATTTCTATCAACCAATTGATAATCGTAAACATGTTGGTCGGGATTATTGCCTGTATGCCCAAATTGCGCGGTTTGGTAGCCGCCATTGTGCGCCACGCTGACCAAATATTGCGGCGCGATAAGTGTCGCCACGCCATTGTTTCGCAACACAGGGCTAAAATCGGGCATGGGAATATTTTCAGGCAGCAAGGTGTCTGCTGGTGTGCCGTCTTTTTTCGTGATTGGAATATTCGTTGCCCCTGCGACAAATTGCCCGCGATTTTCGGCAAAATCACGATACAGTTGATAATCTATGTCGCTGCGCACGCTGGCGGCGTGTACGTGTAAAGGAGCGGCGGACAATGAAATCAGCGTGGCAATCGCTGTTTTCTTGAACATTTTGCGGGGTTTTTTGCGCATGATTTAGTTCCTATATAGTTGAATAATTAGAGAAAATTAATGTAATGATTTTAACATATTGGTGTGATTTCTTGCACTGGTGCGAATTATTTATTTTTAATATAATTTAATTAAATCAATATATTAAATTGAAAAGATATGATAAGAAAGTGTAAATAAAGTGTTGCAAAAAAGCCGCGCCCAAGTTTTCAGGCTGCCTGAAATACACGACCAAAATCACAGTAGGGTGCGCCGTGCGCACCAAAACCCACCGCAATATTTAAATTATTCAGTAATTTGGTGAGCACGGCGCCCCCTACATTGTGTGATGTGGCAAATTCTCGTGTCGCAACAGGCAGCCTGAAAATGCGAAAATGTTATAATTTCGCCCAATTTTAATTGTTCAGGCAGCCTGAAAATGCAAATTATCCAATACGAAAATTCTCCGTTCAAACTCCATCAACCCTTCCCCCCCGCAGGCGACCAACCCACCGCCATCGCCCAACTTTTGGACGGCTTGTCAGACGGCTTGTCTTACCAAACCCTGCTTGGCGTAACGGGTTCGGGCAAAACTTACACCATGGCAAACGTCATCGCCCAAAGCGGCAGACCTGCCATCATCATGGCGCACAACAAAACCCTAGCCGCCCAGCTTTACGCAGAAATGCGCGAATTTTTCCCCGAAAATGCGGTGGAATATTTCGTTTCTTATTACGATTATTATCAACCCGAAGCCTATGTGCCAAGCCGCGATTTGTTCATAGAAAAAGACAGCGCAATCAACGAACACATAGAACAAATGCGCCTTTCCGCCACCAAAAACCTGATGACGCGCAATGACGTGATTATCATCGCCACCGTGTCCGCCATCTACGGCATTGGCGACCCCACCGAATACCAACAAATGATTTTGTCCGTGAAAGAGGGCGACATCATGAGCCAACGCGACATCATTTCCACGCTGGTTGCCATGCAATACGAACGTGGCGATGTGGATTTTCAACGTGCCAGTTTTCGCGTTCGCGGCGATGTGATAGACGTGTACCCAGCCGAAAGTTCCGAATTTGCCCTGCGGATTTCATTATTTGATGATGAAATTGAACGCTTGGATTTGTTTGACCCACTTTCAGGCAGCCTGCACCAGCGCGTGGGACGCTACACCGTGTTTCCGTCCAGCCACTACGTTACCCCACGCGAAACCGTACTCCGTGCCTGCGAAGCGATTAAAGCTGAATTGCGCGAACGCATTGATTTTTATACCAAAGAAAACCGCCCCGTAGAACAACAACGCATAGAACAACGCACCCGATTTGATTTGGAAATGCTGTATGAAATGGGCTTTTGCAAAGGCATTGAAAATTACAGCCGCCACTTTTCAGGCAAAAAAGAGGGCGAACCGCCCCCCACGCTGATGGATTATCTGCCCAAAAACGCCATCATGTTCATAGACGAAAGCCACGTTACCATAGGGCAAATTGGCGCGATGTACAAAGGCGATGCGTCTCGCAAACAAAATTTGGTGGATTACGGTTTCAGGCTGCCTTCCGCGCGGGATAATCGCCCCCTAAAATTCCATGAATTTGAACAAGTTATGCCACAAACCATTTTCGTATCCGCCACCCCAGCGCAATACGAAGCCGACCACGCAGGGCAGGTTGTGGAACAAGTCGTGCGCCCCACAGGATTGACAGACCCGCAAATTGAAATCCGCCCCGTTGCCACCCAAGTTGATGATTTATTGAGTGAAATCAATATCCGCAAACAAAAAGGCGAGCGCGTACTCGTTACCACCCTAACCAAACGCATGGCGGAACAATTAACCGACTATTACAGCGAATTGGGCGTGAAAGTGCGCTATTTGCACAGCGACATTGACACGGTTGAACGTGTTGAAATCATTAGGGATTTGCGCTTGGGCTTGTTTGACGTATTGGTCGGCATTAACCTGTTGCGTGAAGGTTTGGACATACCCGAAGTGTCGCTGGTCGCCATTTTGGACGCGGACAAAGAAGGTTTTTTGCGCTCACACCGCAGCCTAATCCAAACCATCGGACGCGCCGCGCGTAACGTGAACGGCGTGGCGATTTTGTATGCCGACAAAATCACCGACAGCATGAAATCCGCCATAGACGAAACCGAACGCCGCCGCCAAAAACAAATTCAGTTTAATTTGGACAACAACATTATTCCCCAACAAATCAATAAGAAAGTGAAAGATTTGATTGATGGCGTGTATGCGGAAAACGGTGGCGAGCCAGTTTCAGGCAGCCTGAAAACGAGCGGAGCGAGTTTCGCTAAAGCCAAAAAATCCAGCAAAAAAACCGAAATCCACAGCGAAGAAGACGCGATTGCCGAAATCGCCCGTTTGGAAAAACAAATGCAGCAAGCGGCGCGGGATTTGCAGTTTGAAGAGGCGGCGGTTTTGCGCGACCGAATTCGGTTGATTAAAGAGAATTTGTTGTTTGGAGCGGAATAGAAAAGGAGACGCACCAAATTTATGATAAAATTGATTTTTTTGGAGTTAAAATGGGTTCTATTATTTTAGAATTACAAGAATTAGCAGCTAATCCTGATAGTAATGTAGAAGAATTATTAAATAAAACTTATATGGTTGCTAGAAAATTAAAGTTAGAAGAACTATCAAAATGGTGTAATTTAGAATTACAGGGGTATCAGGATAATTTAGAAAATATACCAAGTTATAGGGAGTTTTATGGGCAATTACAAGTCTATAATCCTTATTGGGGTTTACAATCACTTCCTGTTCCCGATGATATAAGGGCAAAAATTACTTTAATACGATTTCCTGAATCTATTGGTGGAATACTTAACTATCTTGATAATGGAGAATGTAATACACTTGAATTATCCCTATCATATGATATTAGAAAAATATTGATAAAAGCACAAAGAGCTCCGCTTGAACCAAAACTTTATTTTAGTACAACTAATTTGAAAAATATTTTATCTCAAGTTAGGCAAGTGGTTTTAGAATGGGCATTAAAACTTGAAGAAGAGGGTATTTTGGGAGAAGGTATTCAATTCTCTAAATCAGAAAAGGAAAAAGCAATGACTACTCAATTTCATATCCAAAATATGCAAGGTTTTGTTGGTAATATTTCAGGTGGAAATATGCAACAAAATATTTATGATGGTATTCACGTTGAAGCAAATAATTTTGACCAATTAGCTGATGTTTTATCAAAAAATGGTATTCCTTTTTCAGAATTATCATCATTAAAGGAAGCGATTGATTTAGATGAAAAACCAACAGAAGCAAATAAATTTGGCGCGAATGTTAGTCAATGGATTGGCAATATTATGACAAAGGCATCTAGTGGAGTAATTAATGTGTCATTAGCTACGATTGCAGGATTATTAACAAACGCAATTTCTCAATATTATGGTTTAATGTAAATTCAAGCAAGCGTAGGTCGGCTCTCCGAGCCGACCTACGAACTCAATCCCCAAAATCATGTTTGGTTTCCAATCCAACCTACGCCAAAATACCGTTCCCAATCCAATGGCAACGGTATTTTCCCTTTGCAGGCAGCCTGAAACCACAAATACCCCTACAAATACTAGGCTTAAATCCACTTGCCAATTCACACAAAAATCTTTTACGATTAATCCGCCATGTAGCCGAATGTAATTCAACAACGTTCTGTGGCAATCGCAGTTCTTTCCCTTTGTTTTAAAAAATCTTTTTGAAAAGGAAATGCTATGCGCTACGCCAATCCCAATACCGAAGGGGCAAAAGTCCACTTCAAAGCTCAATACGAAAACTTTATCGGCGGCAAATGGGTTGCGCCTGTTGATGGGGTTTATTTTGACAATATCTCGCCTGTGGACGGCAAAGTTTTTACCAAAGTCCCCAAATCCAATCACAAAGACATTGAATTGGCGTTAGACGCTGCTCACGCCGCCGCGAAAACGTGGAACAAATCTTCGCCTACCGAGCGTTCCAATCTCTTGCTGAAAATCGCCGACCGTTTGGAAGCGAATTTGGAAACGCTTGCCGTTGCCGAAACATGGGAAAACGGCAAGCCCATTCGTGAGACTTTGGCGGCGGATATTCCGCTTGCGATTGACCATTTCCGCTATTTTGCAGGCTGCATTCGCGCCCAAGAAGGCACAATTGGACAAATTGATGATGATACGGTTGCCTATCATTTCCACGAACCAATTGGCGTGGTGGGGCAGATTATCCCTTGGAATTTCCCGATTTTGATGGCAGTGTGGAAACTTGCGCCTGCGCTTGCGGCAGGTAACTGCGTGGTCTTGAAACCTGCGGAACAAACGCCCACCAGTATTTTGGTATTGCTTGAATTGATTGAGGATTTATTGCCTGAGGGCGTGGTCAATGTGGTCAATGGTTTCGGTAAAGAAGCGGGCGAACCTTTGGCGACCAATCCGCGCATTGGTAAAATCGCATTCACGGGTTCCACCGAAATTGGTCAAAAAATCATGGAATACGCCACGCAAAACATCATTCCCGTTACGCTGGAATTGGGTGGCAAATCCCCCAACATTTTCTTTGCCGATGTGATGGACAAAGACGATGAGTTTTTGGATAAGGCGTTGGAAGGTTTTGCCATGTTTGCCTTAAATCAAGGGGAAGTGTGTACTTGTCCGTCTCGTGCTTTGGTTCATGAATCCATTGCAGAGGAATTTTTGAAAAAAGCCGTTGAGCGCGTGAAAAAAATCAAAACAGGACACCCTTTGGATACCGACACGATGGTCGGCGCACAAGCCAGCCAAGAGCAACAAGACAAAATCTTGGGTTGCATTGCCAAAGGCAAGGCGGAAGGCGCGGAAGTGCTGACTGGCGGTGGTGAACGCAAGGAAATTGACGGTGGTTTTTACATTGAACCCACGATTTTCAAAGGTCATAACAAAATGGAAATTTTCCAAGAAGAAATTTTCGGCCCTGTTTTATCGGTAACCACGTTCAAAGATTTTGATGAAGCGATTGCGATTGCCAATGACACGATGTACGGTTTGGGTGCAGGCGTGTGGTCGCGTGATGGCAACACGGCATACCGTGCGGGTCGGGCGATTCAAGCAGGGCGTGTGTGGACAAATTGTTACCACATTTATCCAGCGCACGCGGCGTTTGGCGGTTACAAAAAATCGGGCATTGGGCGCGAAACGCACAAAATGATGTTGGAACATTATCAACAAACCAAAAACTTGCTGGTCAGCTATTCGCCTAAAGCATTGGGTTTTTTCTAAATTAGCTGATTGACATCAAATTGATATTAAATCAAAAGGCAGCCTGAAAACATAATAATATGCGTTTTCAGGCTGCCTTTTTGTGTTAAAAAATGTGAACTTTGGCTATTTTTTGATATGATATGCATTGATTTCTTCACATAAGGCAATCGTTATGACAGCTTCTACATTAAAAGAAATGCGTGAATTAACTTTACGCGGTACGATTTTGGGGGCATTGATTACGGTGGTGTTTACCGCTTCCAATGTGTATTTGGGTTTAAAAGTGGGCTTGACTTTTGCGTCATCTATTCCTGCGGCAGTGATTTCTATGGCAGTACTGAAATTTTTTGCAGGCAGCAATATTTTGGAAAACAATATGGTGCAAACCCAAGCATCGGCGGCAGGGACGTTGTCGGCGGTGATTTTTGTGTTACCAGGCTTGCTGATGATGGGCTATTGGCAAGGTTTTCCGTTTTGGCAAAGCATGTTGATTTGCGCCACAGGTGGGATTCTGGGGGTGATTTTCACCATTCCCCTGCGCTATGTGATGGTGGTGAACAGCGATTTACCCTATCCCGAAGGCGTGGCGGCGGCGGAAATTTTAAAAGCGGGTAACCACGAAGAAGGCAAAACAGGCAACACAGGCGCAAAAGAAATTTTTGCAGGCAGCCTTGTTGCAGGTTTGGTAAGTTTTGCTACCAATGGTTTGCGTTTGGTGGCGGACAGCGCAAGTGTTTGGTTTAAAGCGGGTAACGCGATTTTCCAATTGCCTATGGGTTTTTCGTTGGCATTATTGGGGGCGGGTTATTTGGTGGGCATTGTGGGCGGTATGGCGATTTTGGCGGGGATTGCGTTTACTTGGTTGGTGGCGGTGCCATATTTCACGGCGGCTGCGCCTATGCCTGCGGACGCGGAAATGGCGGGTTACGCGATGGGCGTGTGGAAAACCAAAGTGCGCTTTATTGGCGTGGGCGTGATTGGTATTGCGGCGATTTGGACGCTGATTACTTTGCTCAAACCCATGATGGAAGGCATGCGCCAATCGTTTGCCGCTTTGAAAAATCCACAAGCGGCGCAACAAACAGAACGCACCGCACAAGATTTATCGCCTAAAGCCATGATTCAAATCACTTTGGCAACCATTGTGGTGATTATGTGTGTGTTGGCGTATTTTGTTCAGGCAGCCCCAGTTTCTATGGGCATGGCGGTGGCTTTGGTGTTGGCGTGTACTGTGTTGGCGGTGGGAATTGGTTTTTTTGTGGCGGCGGCATGTGGTTACATGGCGGGTTTGGTGGGTTCATCTTCCAGCCCGATTTCAGGGATTGGGATTATTTCGGTGGTGATTACCTCGCTGGTGTTGATGTTTATGGGCAAAATGGGCGGTATGTTTGATATGCAAGGCGGCGAACAATTTTTAACTGCATTAACCATCTTTACCGCTTCCATCGTATTAGCAGTGGCGACCATTTCCAACGACAATTTGCAAGATTTAAAAACAGGCTATTTGGTCAAAGCTACGCCATGGCGACAACAAGTTGCCTTGTTAATTGGTTGCGTGGTGGGTGCGGCGGTGATTGCGCCCGTATTGGAAATGCTGTACCACGCTTATGGTTTCACAGGTGCCATGCCGCGTGAAAACATGGACGCGGCACAAGCCCTGTCTGCACCGCAAGCCACCTTGATGACCACCATCGCCAAAGGCATTTTCTCGGGCGATTTGGAGTGGAACTATATTTTCATGGGCATAGGCTTGGGCATTGCCGTGATTATTGCTGACACTTTGATTAAACGCAGTAGTGGCAACCGTTTTGCCTTGCCCGCTTTGGCGGTGGGCATGGGGATTTACTTGCCACCGTCTGTGAATATGCCGATTGTGATTGGAGCGATTATTGCGTGGTTGGTGGCGAAACACGTTGCCAAAAAAGCCGCCGCGCAAGGCGTGAGTGCCACCGAAGCACACAGCAAATCAGAACGTCATGCCACCTTATTTGCCGCAGGTTTGATTGTGGGCGAGAGTTTGGTGGGTGTGGTGTTGGCGTTTATCATTGTGGCTTCGGTAACCTCTGGTGGTTCAGACGCACCATTGGCGTTGAATTTGGCGAATTGGGGAACGATTGCCGAATGGCTGGGTTTACTGGCATTTGTGATTGGCGCGATTTTGTTTGCCAAACGCAGCGCGAAAATTAAATAATATGAAATCATAAAACAATCAGGCAGCCTGAAAACTTTTTCAGGCTGCCTGATTATTTTGATTTTATGAAAAACTTATTCCACCACAATTTTCGGGAAACGGCTGCTAAAATCGCGCCCCTTATCCGCAATCGCCAACGCCACCGCAAACGCCGCTTGCTGATAAATCGCCGCCACCGCCTCATGTTGCGCGTGCAAATCGCTTGCTGTGCCAGCGTCCATTGCTTCGCGCACAGGCAAACTCAAAGGCAATTGCCCCAACAATGGCACACCCAATTTCGCCGCCAATTCCTTGCCGCCATCTGTGCCAAAAATCGCTTCATGCTGCCCACAATTTGTGCAAATATGCACCGACATATTTTCCAATACGCCCATAATCGGAATATTCACTTTATTAAACATATCAACGGCTTTACGCGCGTCAATCAGCGCAATATCCTGCGGCGTGGTTACGACTACCGAACCCGTTACAGGAATTTTTTGCGACAAAGTCAATTGAATATCGCCCGTACCAGGGGGCAAATCAATAAACAAATAATCCACATTATCCCATTGACTTTGAAACAATAATTGCTGCAAAGCCTGCGAAACCATCGGACCACGCCACACCACCGCTTGGTCGGCGTCAATCAAAAAACCAATGGACATCACCTGAATCCCGTCCGCATTCACCACAGGAATCAAACGATTATCTTGTTGTGTTGGCTGAATATTTTTCACGCCCAACATGGTCGGCTGGCTCGGGCCATACAAATCCGCGTCCAACACGCCCACGCGCGCGCCCATTTTTGCCATTGCCGTTGCCAAATTCGCGGTGGTGGTGGACTTGCCCACACCGCCCTTGCCCGAAGCGATGGCGACAATGTTTTTCACCCCCTGAATGGTGGAAATCCCCGCCTGCACCTTGTGCGCGACAATGTGGTGGCGGATTTCCAAATTCACCGTTTTGCCTGTGGCTTGCGCGATTTGCTCACGCAATTCATCTGCCAAAAATTGTGCTGGGAAACCGAATTGCAACACCACATTCAGGCTGCCTGAAACTTCTTCGGCGGAAATCAAGGCTTTTTCGCTGCCAATGGTGCGGCTGGTGTGGGGAATTTGAATGGAGTTGATTTGTGTGTTCATAAAATTTTTATAAAATGAAAAATAAACGAAAAGAAACGCAAGCATAACTTTCAGGCAGCCTGAAAGCAAGTTCTAAAAACCCTATTGAATACGCGAATTAAATGACCGCAACCGTTTTGCGTTCCGATTTGAATTTGTGTTTCAACACATTCAATAATTCCGCGCACACAAACCAAGTCCCATCGTCCAAGCGCAACGCTCCGCGTTCTACCACAAAATTCAGCGTTTGCCCCGTGCAAACATCGGTTTCGCTAATTTGCAAACGCGGTTGTGGCAACCAATCCACAGTCGGCAAATGGTAACGATGGGATTGCACCAGCGCATTGTGCGCCGCCACATCGCCCGATTCACAAGCACAATTTTTCAACAAGGAAACAGGGCAGGGCGCAGATTTGGGCGGCGAATACGGTAAAATCCCCAACCAAGTCGGACAAATCCCCACTTGCCCCGCCCATTCTTGCACAGCTTTTTTCGCCGCTTTCGGGTGGAAAAATACACCTGTGGGTGGCTCGCTCATCACACCGCTTGCTAGGGGGCGAATTTTGGCTTTCAGGCAGCCTTGTTGCGCGTAAAATTGCACCGTGTGCCGCCCATTTTCGGGTAAAGACAAACCATATTGCTGAACCAGTTTCGCGTACACAAACACATTATGCAATGCGCCGATGGTGGGGTAAAATTCAATATTTTCAATTTGTTGAACCTGATTGGCATGACGATTCAACCACACAACCGTTTCCTGAAACGCCTGTTCGCACAATAAAATATCCGTGCGCCCACAGGCAGCCTGAATCCGCACCACGCCAAAACGGTCGCTGAATTCATGCGCCAAAATCGCCCGAATCTGCGTGGGCAAATGCTCGGGCAATGCGGCAGGCTGAAGCAAATTCATCGCCATCGGCAACCAATCGTGTTGCGCCAAAGCCAATTGCAAAAAATCCGCCAACATTGCCACGTCCGCCCACGCCCGATGGCGCGAACCTTCCACCGTCAAAGCAAATCGCTCGGCAATCACATCTAAATTATGTTTATATTCATGCGGATACAATGATTTGGATAATTTCACCGTGCATAAAGTTTGCGTAGCAAACGCCACGCCCGCCCGCGCACATTCGCTGTTCAGCAGCGAATAATCAAACCGCGCATTGTGCGCCACCAAAATCGCGCCGCGCAGCAGGGGCAAAATCTTGGGCAATAATTCTGCAAACGTGGGTGCGTGTTGCACCATCTCATTGCTAATGCCCGTTAATTCCGTGATGAATGGCGAAATTTCCTGTTGCGGATTAATCAGTTGGGAAAAATGTTGCACCGAATCGCCATCAAAACGCAAAAAAGCGATTTCCGTAATGCGGTCGCGCATTAAATCGCCGCCTGTCGCTTCCAAATCCAAAATCAGCACAGGCTGCCTGAACAGCGCGAATTGTTGTGCCAAAAAAGCATAACGTTGTTGCATTTTATCCAATTATTTTATTAACAAAATAAAAGCATTATACAATTAAATCAAAAAAACTGCTAATCAGCCTTGACGAAAACACAGGCTGTCTCTATAATTCAAATCTTTCAAGGCAAGCACCCGTAGCTCAGTTGGATAGAGTATTTGGCTACGAACCAAAGGGTCGGGCGTTCGAATCGCTCCGGGTGCGCCAAGTAAAAATCCTTTATTCCGCGCCCATCGTCTAGCGGTTAGGACATCGCCCTTTCACGGCGGTAACCGGGGTTCGATTCCCCGTGGGCGTGCCAGTTTAGAAAAAACCTGTTTCGTATTGAAACAGGTTTTTTTGTACGGAGATTTATGGAAAATAGGAAATAATGTTGTTGAATCAGCACAATTCAATTGATTACCATATACTTTATCCTTTACTGAACTTTATTTTGTGCTATACTGCAAGCGGTTTTACTTTTTTTTAATGTGTTAAGAAAGGTAGTTTCATTATGAGTACTATTTTAGGTTTATTGTTGTTGGTTTTAGCCATTGCAGTTTTGGTTTACTGGGTTAAATCATTGATTATTATGAAGAATGAGACCCTGTTTTTGATTTTAGGTATTTTATTCTCACCTATTATTCAAGCTCTTTACTTTTTCACTAAACGTGATTTGATGGACGATGAGCAAGCCACGACCATGAAACGCTTTTTGTTGGTGTGTATTGCATATATTGTTGTTCTTGTGTTGTTTATGTTTTCAGCAGCTGCACAAATGCCCGTACAATAAATCTCCCTTTTACTCCTTTAACATCAGGCAGCCTGAAAACTGCTTGATGTTTTTTTATGTTTGCGTGTTTGGGTTTTCAGGCTGCCTGACAGTACACGACAATTTTTACCAGCACCTAAAATGTAGGGTGCGTACCACGCACCGAATAATTCAAATAAGGTGGAATTTTGGTGCGTAGTACGCACCCTACATGAATTTTGTCGTGTACCGTAAGGCAGCCTGAAATTTTAAACCATTTGAATTTTAAAGAATTTTTTAATTTTACTCTTGTTTGACTTACTTTTCCAAAAAGTAAGTCGCCGCGCGGCGACAGAGCGCATGCCGTAGGCAACTACATCAATTTTATTTCACCTGATTGGGTTGCGGCACATTATGTTGCACCGCATACACGGCAGCCTGAACGCGGCTGTCCAATTCCAATTTACGCAAAATATTCTGCACATGCACTTTCACGGTAGATTCTGCTAAATCCAAATTCCGTGCGATGATTTTATTGCTGTGCCCTGCCGCCAAATGCCCTAAAATTTCCAATTCTCGGCTGGTCAGCGTGTCCAATGGCGTGTGTTCGGTTTGGTGCGGGCGAATCAGCGATTGAACCAAACGCGCCGTCATTTCGGGCGAAAACACATTGTCGCCATCGTAGGCTTTTTTGATGGCGTCCACCAGAAAATCCGCGTTAATATTTTTCAATAAAAAACCGCGTGCGCCCAAACGCATACATTCGGTTAAATCGTCATTGTCTTCCGACACGGTCAGCATTAACACGGTTTGTTCGGGGCGGGTGCTTAAAATTTGCGCCAACGCTTCGCGCCCGTTCATCACAGGCATATCCAAATCCAGCAACACCACATCGGGGCGCATTTGTTCCACCAATTTGACACCGCTCAAGCCATCTGCGGCTTCGCCAACCACTTCGCAAATATCGCCTTGTCTGGAGAGCAAGGCTTTGATTCCGCTACGAAATAAAGTATGGTCGTCCACCAACACGATTTTTATCATTCTAAAATCCTTTCTGCTTTGGGCAAGGTTAAATTGATTTGGGTAAACTGATTGGGCTGTGATTGAATGTGCAAATTGGCACGAATGCGTTTGGCACGTTCTTTCATGATGTTTAGCCCAACATGGCTGCCTGAAAATTCATGTCCTGTGTCAAAACCGCGCCCATTGTCCCGAATGGTCATGACAAAATCTGCCTGATTATTCATGGAGATAGCCACTTGTTGCGCTTGAGCGTGTTTGCGAATATTGGACAAACTTTCCTGCAAAATAAAAATAAATTGTAACTGCTGTTCCGCCGAAAGCGGCGCACCTTCGCCCGACCACGTTACGTTTACGGGAATATGGGTTTGCTGTTCAAAGCGTTGCGCCAGCGTTTGTACGGCTTCGGTAAATTCTTTGCGGCTGATTTTGGTGCGGAAATTGAGCAATAATTCGCGCACATCATCGTAACACTCTTTTACACCTTCCCGAATAAAAGCAATATTTTCATTTGCTTGTTCTTGTTCGCCATTTTTGAGTGCGCTTTCCAACATTTGAATTTGCAAATTTAAAAAAGTTAAAGTTTGCGCGATGCTGTCGTGTAAACCTTGTGCCATCAAATTGCGTTCTTGCAACACAGCGAGCTGGCGACTTTCGCCAATCAGCCGAATATTGGTAAACGCCGCCCCCAATTGCCGACACAGGGTTTCCAATAAATCTTCTGGAAAATCAGGCAATTGTTTATCGGTGAAATACAGGGTCAGCATGCCCAATTCATCGCCCTTGTATTCAATAGAAAACACGCGCAAGGCTTCAAAACCCGAACGGTAACAGGCGGCTTCGTCTTGCGAATTATTCAAATTTTCTCGGAAAACAATGGGTTGCCATGCATGATGTTGCACCGCATTGCCGCATAAGCAATCGTCAAAACGCTGACAAGCGTCTGCGGTTTGCAAATGTTCAGGCAGCCCAATTTGTGCTACAAAATCAAGTCGTTGGCGTTGTTCGTCAATCAGGCGCACGCTGGCGGCTTGGGCGGGAACGAGTTGCACAATATTCTGCAAAAAACATTCGGCAGCCTGCGTGGTGGTAAAACTTTGCGAAAGCTGGCGCGACATGGTGTATAGTTGCTCAAGAGCTTGATTTTTATGGGTTAAATCTTGGGTTTTGTCGCTGACTTCTTGTTCCAAATGGTCGTATAATTTTTTCAAATGTGAACTCATTTGGTTAAAACCTTGATTCACTTGATAAAATTCTGTGGAATTGGCGTGTGTAATTTGCACGCCAAATTGTTCGGCATAAATGGCGTTCACGCCCGTTTGCAGATTTTGCAGGGGGCGAATCACCCATGCCACCAGCAACCACATGGTGATGGCGCAGCTAAATAAAACCAGCACCAGTAAAGTGGTTTGAAATATGCGTAACCAATTGATATATTTTGTATTTAATGTTTCAATGCTGTGGGCGAGTTGATTAATTTTGTCAATAAATTTTTCTATTTTATCATTATTAATGCGTTGCTGCTGGTAGGCGGCAGCCTGAAACATGGGGTGCATTTCGGTTTCCCAAGCCGCTTGTACTTGGTGCATGTGTCGGTGAACCAGCTCATCGGGTGGCAAAAATAGGGGGCGCGATGGGTCGCCGTGCGCGAGCGTGTGCAGGGTTTGTTCAAATTGCGCCATTTTATCAGCGACTTCGGGGCGATGATTGTGCTGAATCAAAACGGCGAGTCGGTAGGTTTGCATGCGCAGGCTGCCGACATCGTTGATGGCTGCACCACCGCCCTGTAGCCGCCACGACAGCAGCAGGGTTAAACCGATGGAAATCAGTGCTGCCGTCAGCCAGAGTAGGGTGAGCGATTTGAGTCGGGTGGATAGGCTTTTGAGTTTTATCATTTTTTTGATTGATTCAATTTATATTTCAGGCAGCCTGAAAATTAATTTATTGATGAAACGAATTAAACCGCAAACAAAATAAATGTGCAAACGCCCAGCGTTGCCAATGATTGTGGTTGCCGCAACGCAGGGAGCGGGTGGAGATTTCCTGATACACGCGCATGGGTTGGGCGAGTGCCACTTGCGCCAACATACCGCCAGTCGATTGCAACACATCGCCTTGCTGAATGTCTTGGGCGGGTTTGTGTAGCGGCTCGCGGTGCAATTTGAGCGTGGGCAAAACATCGTCTTTGGGTGGCAATAATCGCTCGCCATGATATTGATAATCTTCGGAAAAGTTGGTGTAATCCACGCGCCCACGCCAGTAAAAAGTATAGTTTGGCGTGGTAATGCACACCACTTCACGCGCCACATTCACCCATTGCACAGAAGCCATGCCCGTATCCCAATAGCGGCGGTCGTGGAAAGGCGATGGCATATCTATTTGTTTATTTATCATCATTTTTCTATCTCAGTAGGGTAGGGGGTATAAAACCACTATTTGTATAAGTTTGTAAAATATGAGGCAGCCTGAAACATTTTCAGGCTGCCTCATATTATAAAATAAATTAACGCCGCGCTAATACCGCCGCATTCAAATACTGTTTCATGCCATCGGCAATGGATTGCGCCACTTTTTTGCGGAAATCTCTGCTGCGTAACAGAGCTTCGTCTTGCGGATTAGACAAAAACGCCGTTTCCACCAAAATAGACGGAATTTCAGGCGAGCGCAACACCACAAAATTCGCTTGATTGACTTCATTTTTAATTTTATTGTGTTTGCTCAACTGGTTCAAAATCAATCGTGCCAAACGCGCACTGTCGCTGATGGTTTGCGTTTGCAACATATCCATCAAGACGTTATTGACTTCCTTGCTGTTGTTCATTTTCACGCCGCCAATGCTGTCGGAGCTGTTTTGGCTGTCTGCCAACAAGCGGGCGGCTTCACTACTCGCGCCGCGTTCGCTCAAAATATACACGCCTGTGCCGCGTGGTTCAGGTCTATCCACCGAGTCGGCGTGAATGGAGACAAACAAATCTGCCTGAACCCGTTGCGCTTTTTGGCGGCGCACTTTTAAGGGGATAAACACGTCTTCATTGCGTGTCATGTAAACTTTATAACCCATTGCTTCCAAGCGTTTTTTCGTTTCATGGGCAATGGACAATACCACATCTTTTTCTTTTAAACCATTTGGGCTAATCGCCCCTGGGTCTTCGCCACCATGACCGGGGTCAAGCATAACCACAGGACGGCGGTTTTGGCGCACAGGCGCAGCAGTTTGACGATAGGGCGATTCATTGCGTGGCTGCTCCAAACCATTTAACAAAGCCAAAATCGGGTCTTCGCCGCCGCTCCCATTCACGGGATACAAATCAATTACCATGCGATGTTTAAATGTGGACACAGGCGCAAGATTGAAAATTTGTGGATTAATCGCCGCTTTCAATTCTAAAACCATGCGAATGGTTTTATCGTCTTTTTGTCCTGCGCGAATGCTTCTGATGTAAGGGTCGCTGTGTTGTACTTTTTGCGGAATGCTGCTTAACACGCTGTTTAAATTTGCATTTTCAATATCAATCACCACGCGACTGGGATTGCTCAACACAAAATGTTTATAATTAATTTTGTCGCTGGATTCTAAAGTAATGCGCGTATAAGCCTGCGCTGGCCAAATGCGTACCGCCAAAAATTGATTTTTACTCGCTGCCGCATACGCCAATGACGGCACAGTCAATGCCACCGCACCCGCTCCCAATAATTGACGACGACTCAATTTTGCCATAAATCTAAACTCCGTTGTCCTTGCGCCGATTGCGCCGAGATGTTGCACACCCGACCGCCATCTTGCGCCGAAAAATTCAATATCAAATCAGGCGCAGGCACATATTCGCCGCCCTGTACCGACCATTCAATCACATTCACGCTGCTGCCTGAAAACAAATCGTCCAATCCAGCGTCTTCCCACTCTTCGGGGTAGGCAAAACGATACAAATCAAAATGATTCAATTCATATTCAGGCAGCCTGTAACTTTCCACAATCGCATAAGTGGGGCTTTTCACCGCCCCCGTATGACCCAAACCGCGCAATACACCACGCGTAAACGTGGTTTTACCTGTACCCAAATCGCCGTTTAAATACACCACCATCGGCGGTTGCAAACAGCGCGACCACGATTCGCCAAACGCCAAAGTAGCCGCTTCATCTGCCAAAAAAATTGTTTGCGTCATAAAAAATAAACCGTTTGCGAGAAGATAATGGCTATTATATAACTCTTTACCCCCTTGCCGAAACAGAGCAGCCTGAAAAAACCTAATCAAACATAAAGCAACATTTCTTTACCAAATTTGCCAACATAAACCAGTATAATTCCATTTCCTAAACAACCAAAAAATCAAGGAAATCATCATGAAACGCAGTATTCCCCTGTTTGCAACACTTTTTCTGGCAGCTTGTGCAGGTGGTGGCGTATCCAGCAATGGCGTGTCGTTGGGTATTGGCTTGGGCGGCATGCTGGGCAACCATGTTGGCATTGGTACTAGCGTCAATATTCCACTTGGCAACAACACCCCAGCCAGCAATAACAGCACTATCCAAGCCATTCAAGAACAAATTATCCATTTTGACGCACACGGACAAAGCACGGATTCCGCAACCAAAAACGGATACCGCCGCAAAATCCTGACCAAACAAAGCGATGGCAATTATTTGGTGCAAGATTTCTATGAAATGGGCGGCGCAAAACGCACCGACCCCATGCAATTAAGCCGCGACCAATTACACACTTTCCGTGCCGCCCCAGCCAACGGCACGCTTACCGTGTATGCCATCAATGGTACAGTTATGCAGCAACAAACTTATCAAAATGGCAAATTAATCAAATAATGTTCAGGCAGCCTGAAAACAAAAAAGAGACAATCATCAGATTGTCTCTTTTATTTTAATGAATTTGCTGATTAAGCCAAAGCTGCTTTTGCTTTTTCAACCAATTGAGCAAATGCTTCTTTGTCAAATACTGCCAAATCAGCCAATACTTTACGGTCTAATGTGATGGCTGCACGTTTCAAACCGTTCATGAATTTGCTGTAAGACAAGCCGTTTTGACGCGCACCTGCGTTAATACGGGTAATCCACAATTGACGGAACTGGCGTTTGCGTTGGCGACGGTCGCGGTACGCATATTGACCAGCTTTCATCACCGCCTGTTTGGCGATGCGATAGACATTTTTACGACGACCGCGATAGCCTTTAGCTAACGCAATCACTTTTTTGTGGCGAGCACGAGCGGTAACACCGCGTTTTACGCGTGGCATAATTTAACTCCTTTAAGCGTAGGGCAACATTTTAGCAACAGAAGCCAAATCGCGTTCATTCACCATAGCAGTGCCGCGCAATTGGCGTTTGTTTTTCGTGGTTTTTTTGGTCAAGATGTGGCGTTTGAACGCATGAGCGCGTTTTACACCACCGTTGCCCAAGACTTTAAAGCGTTTTTTCGCGCTAGACTTGGTTTTCATTTTAGGCATGGGAAAACTCCAATGATTTATTAGATAAGGCTGCGGGAGATTTGCATTCACAAATACTTAAAACCCGAAGCCACGCTTTTTGCCGTTGTTTCGTTCAGGAAAACCTGAAAACGCTTTGTTTCACGGCAGTAGAAACAAAGCGCAAGATTATACAATTATTTTTTCTTGGGCGCAACCATCATCACCATTTGACGACCTTCCATTTTTGGGAATTGCTCCACTTGACCGTCTTCTGCCAATTCGGTTTTGATGCGTTCCAATAATTGTGCTCCCAATTCTTGGTGCGCCATTTCGCGTCCACGGAAGCGCAAAGTGATTTTCACTTTATCGCCGTCTTCCAAAAATTCGCGGATTTTACGCATTTTGATGTTGTAGTCGCCATCGTCCGTACCGGGGCGGAATTTAATTTCCTTGATTTGGACTTGTTTTTGCTTTTTCTTGGCTTCGTCGCGTTTTTTGGATTGCTCGTATTTGTATTTGCCGAAGTCCATTAATTTGCAAACGGGTGGTTTGGCAGTGGGGGAAATTTCCACCAAATCAACATCTTGTTCTTCTGCCATAGCGATGGCTTCTTTCAACGATACAACGCCGAGTTGTTCGCCGTCTCCACTGATTAAACGCACTTCTTTGGCGGTAATTTCGCCGTTGATTCGTGCTTCGCGTTCTTGCTGTGCGATGATAATTCTCCTATAAAGGTTTGTCGGGAAACGTGTTTTTCTTATTCAACACGTTTAAAAATAAAATTTTCGTAATTTTACTCGCTTTCAGGCAGCCTGAAAATAGTTTTTTGTGATTTGCGGTTTCAGGCTGCCTGAAATGCTGCCAAGGAAAACCCCGCGCCCATGCGATGATGTTCATACCATTCAAATAGCTGCGCCCATGATTGCACTTGGCTGGGCATACCATATTGATGAATAAAGGTTTCCCAATATTGCTCTTTGTCCAATGGTTGAAATAAAGCCGCAATCTGTCCATTGAATAAATGGGCAATGCGTTCACGTTGAATATTATCATGTTCACATTCATCTATTAATGCGGCGAATGTTTGTGTGATTTGCTCATCGTGGCTGATGGATTGCATTAAAAAACCCAAATCATACAAATCTTTAAAACGTGGTCGCGTTAAAGTTTGGTGGAGTTTCCACGCAATTTGTAAGGGTAGCGGCACCGCCCGTTCAAATGTAAATGTATCCCACGCGGTTGCCACGCGCACGGGTTCGGGCGGTAAAGGTATGGGTAAATTAAAGGAAATATCCATTTCCAAATCAACGTATTGCCCATTGATTTGGCAAGTCAAATCTGTATTGGTGGTTGGAAAATCGTCCGACATCGCATAATCCACGTTGCGCCAAAACGCATTTTCGGCAAACGCGGTAAACAACACGCCATCATCACAGGGCTGCGTGCTGACCGCTTGCGCCCATGCGGATAATTGGGCTTCTACTTCTTTTTCGCTATCATATTGACCCAAAAGAACAAAATCCAAATCTTGCGGCACGCGCTCGGCGGGATTGGCGAAATATTGGCGCGTTAAATGGCTGCCTTTTAACATCATCGGATATTGCGGCAATTGGGCGGCGCGGCGCAAAAATGCTTCTTGGGCGCACAATTGCAATAGGCTGTATTCGCTTAAATCAGGGTATTGTTCTTGATAAATGTCTAAAATATTCAAGCTATTATGTGTAGGTTGCGCCCAACCATCGTCCCATGTCAATTGATTATCAAACACGCAATATTCGTAATGATGTTTCACAAATGGGGCGGATTTGGGGAGATAATAATCTTGTTGCCAATCTGTGAGTAAGGCTCTGATTTTTTGCATAAAATCATCGTAGTGCCCCGTATGGCGTAGGGCGAGAAATCGTGTATTCTGCTGATTTTTCAAAGCGTTGTGCGATAGGTGCGCCTCGTGTTTTTTTGCTCGATAATGAATAGATTGTAAAATCACATTGCTATTTTTAAATTATACTTTGCCGTGCCATTCAAAATACCCTTGTTTTTCATGGGGATAGGCAGCCTGAAACGTGGCGGCTTCGCTGGCGGGGATTTCCGCTTTTTGGCGAACAATGGGGAAACCATGTTCGCGGCATTGGCTTGCCAATTGCGCCATGAATTCGCGCACATATTGCCAACTTTCTGATTTTAAAGTAAGTGTCAGCATGAGTTGTTGGGTATGCACCCCAATGGGCAATTCAATTAGAACGGCTTTGCCACCTAATTTGTGGCAAAGTTTTTCAAAATCAGGTAGTTGCTCGTTGTTTAGGCGGTTGGTGGTTAGGTGGAGTTCGTAATCTACTGATTTTGCTTGCATAGACAATTCCTTTATTAAATTGATGTGTTTTCAGGCAGCCTGAAAATGTAGCGCGTATCACGCACTGTTACTATGCATAATAAATTGCAGAATACAGAGGAGCTGGACAAACCATATCCCACTTAAATTCCATAGCAATTTTTTTCGCCATATTTCTGATGATTTCCCATTCTTGGCTAATCAGATAATCATCATCTAACCACAAATATTCATATTCAGGACGACTTTTACTCAAAATATAATCATCTAATTCTTTGATTAAAATAAATTGTTTGCTTTGTTTGTCAGTTTGTGAATGGTAATATTCATCTACCGCATCAGAAAATTCTAAAATGATTTCTTCCCCAGTCATACCATGTGAACAAACCAATTGTTTTTGTATATCAGGGGATTGAGCAAGAGCCAAAATTGACCATTTTAATTTTTCATCACACATTTTAATGAGCACCTTATCCAATTTTTCAGGTAGCCTTATTTTTGATTTTTGTAACGTAGTAAAAGGCAGCCTGAATTGCCCATCGCTAGGTGTTCAGGCTGCCTGAAATATTACGCCACGCCAATCGTGTCCGCAATTTCTTTTTGCAACATCGCAATCAAATCATCAATCCCCATCACGCCCAAATCTTCCGCTTTGCGGCGCACGGCGACTTGACCGTTTTCCTTCTCTTTGTCGCCAATCACCAATTGATAGGGGAAACGATATTGGCTGTTGTCGCGGATTTTGTAGCCGATTTTCTCGTTACGCGTATCCAGTTCCACACGGAAACCTGCGGCGCGTAATTTATCCGCCACTTCGGCGCAATAATCAGCTTGTTTTTCCGTAATGTTCATCACCACCATTTGCACAGGCGCAAGCCATAATGGGAATGAACCCGCGTGTTCTTCAATCAAAATGCCAATAAAACGCTCCATTGAACCCAAAATCGCGCGGTGCAACATCACAGGGCGGGCTTTATTATTGTCTTCGGTAACGTATTCCGCGTCCAAGCGTTCTGGTAACACGAAATCCAATTGAATCGTGCCGCATTGCCATGAACGACCCAGAGCGTCTTTAATATGATATTCCACTTTCGGACCGTAGAACGCGCCTTCGCCTGGTAATTCTTCCCACGTTACGCCGCAGGCTGCCAAGGCTTCGCGCAAACCGTTTTCCGCTTTGTCCCAAATTGCGTCATCGCCCGCCCGTTTTTCGGGGCGCAAGGACAATTTAATGCTGACATTTTCAAAACCAAATTGTTGGTAAACTTTCATCACCAATAAATTAAACGCTTTGGTTTCTTCGGCGATTTGGTTTTCGGTACAGAAAATATGCGCGTCATCTTGCACAAAACCGCGCACGCGCATTAAGCCGTGTAATGCGCCGCTCGGCTCGTTGCGGTGGCAGGAACCAAATTCCGCCAAACGCATCGGCAAATCACGATAGGAGCGCAAACCGTGATTGAAAATCTGAACGTGTCCGGGGCAGTTCATCGGTTTTACGGCGTATTCGCGTTTTTCCGAAGCGGTCAGGAACATATTGTCTTTGTAATTGTCCCAATGCCCTGATTTTTCCCAGAAAGATTTGTCCATGATTTGTGGCGTTTTCACTTCTTGGTAGCCTGCGGCGGTTAATTCGCGGCGCATGTGTTGCTCAATGACTTGCCACAATGTCCAGCCGCGTGGGTGCCAGAACACCATACCAGGGGCTTCGTCTTGCAAATGGAATAAGTCCAATTGTTTGCCCAATTTGCGGTGGTCGCGTTTTTCTGCTTCTTCAATGCGGGTGATGTAGGCTTTCAAATCGTCTTTATTGCCCCACGCGGTGCCGTAAATACGTTGTAATTGCTCATTATTGCTGTCGCCGCGCCAGTATGCGCCCGACATTTTGGTTAATTGAAAATGTTTCAGAAAACGCGTGTTCGGCACATGGGGCCCGCGACACATGTCCACATATTCTTGATGGAAATACATGCCCATCGCCGTGATGTCGTCCGTCATGTCGTCAATCAGGCGCAATTTGTATTCTTCACCGCGATTTTTAAAGATTTCAATCACTTCGGCGCGTGGTGTCATTTTTTTGATGACATCGTAATCTTGGTTAATCAATTCTTTCATGCGCGATTCAATCGCCGCCATGTCTTCGGGCGTGAACGGTTTTTCGGTGGCGATGTCGTAATAAAAGCCGTCTTCAATCACAGGCCCGATGACCATTTTGGCATTAGGGAACAATTGCTTAACCGCGTGTCCGACCAAATGGGCGCAGGAGTGGCGGATAATGTCCACACCTTCGGGGTCTTTGGGGGTGAGAATTTGCACGGTGGCATCTGCGGTAATTGGGTCGCACGCGTCCACTTGCACGCCGTTTACTTTGCCTGCAACGGTGGCTTTGGCTAAACCCGCGCCAATGGATTGGGCAATTTGCATAACGGTAACGGGCGATTCGTATTGGCGTACGGAACCGTCTGGTAGGGTAATGTTAATCATGATAATTCCTTGAATTTTATTGGAAATTTAAATAAGGCAGCCTGCTTTGCCCACCGCTAGGTGTTCAGGCTGCCTGAAACTGAAAAATGCCGTAAATTATAGAGAAAATAAGGGTTTTTTTCAAGGAAATGGGGATCCAGGCTGCCTGAAATTCAATGTTTCCCAAAGCGCAGAAATTTTTGTCCCAATAAAAATAAGCTAAATACCAACCAAATCGGCGCACCAATAAACATCATCGCTATATTCCATAAAGAAATCTTGCCATAAATGTCATCGGAAATTGCTTTGAAACCATAGGGCGAATGGTGCATCAAAACCGTTTGAACGCCACGCAAAGGCTCACCCACTGATTGAACGGTAATTTGCCAATGATTTGTGCCAGCACGTTCGGATAAATCGCATTCAGGCTGCGATTGCGCGAAGGGCGTTAAATGGCGATGCGCCATCATGCCGCGCCCCGACATCGGTTCTTGCGCCATCACACAATGTTTGCCATTAACTGACACCAAAATATGCACAGGCGTACCGCTTTCTGGGTCGCGTATGTCGCCTAAAATTTGTTCTTCCAATTCGGTGTTTTCATAGCGTGGATAACCCATTTCCAAACCTGTGTAACGCGTTTGAAATGGTCGCCAAGTGCGCCATTCGGTTTGAAAATCTTGTTGCAAAGTAACAGGGGTTTGCACCCAATCGCCAGTTAAATACACAAAACCAATTGGCATATAAACCACCAAAGTCATTATCCACCAAATAATCAATAAGCGATTTTTCTTTTGTTTTGTCATGATATTTTCCTGTTAAATGGTTTTCAGGCTGCCTGAAAAACAAAAGCGATACGATGAAACCTTCATCGTATCGCTTTTCAATGGCGAATTAGCCTAATTGATTCAACAAAGTTTTTGCTTTTGCCAATACTTCGCCATCGGCTTCGGCTATCAACTCGTTTAACATGATACGCGCTGCATCTGCGTCATCAATTTCCACATACATGGTCGCCAATTCCAATTTAGCTTCCAAAGTTTCGCCTGTGCCTACTGCGCCCGAGACAAAACCCGCACCTTCTGCGGTGGCTGGCAAATCAAATTCCATAAAATCGCCCGCCGTTTCCAGTTCATTTAAGGAAGCGGTAAAATCGTCTAAATCAGCAGACGGGATTTCAGGTAAATCAAAATCCACCGCAGGTGTGGTCAATTCAGGCGTTTCCACAGGCGCATCGGGAATTTCAGGCGCAGCAAATGCCAACGTATCCACATTGTCAAACGCAGGTTCTTCCGCCGCCGTTTCCGTCAGCGCGTCAAAACCCGATAAATCAAATGACATTGCGTCCACATCATCTAAAGCCGTTTCTGTTGCGCTGGTTTCCGTTGCCGTGTTTTGCAAAGCGTCAAATGCAGACAAATCAAACGCCATCGCGTTAATATCGTCCAACGGTGTTTCTTCAACCATCGGCGCAACATCCAATACAGGCGATTCAAATGCCAAAGCATTCACATCGTCCAGCTCCGCGCCCACCGTCAAATCATTCAAAGCATCGGCAAACAAATCATCGGCACTCGGCTCATTCGCTTCCAAACTGTCCAATTCCGACAAAGAATTTAAATTTTCAATGTCTTCTTCCGACATAATCGGCTTAATCGCGGGTTCGCTGACCAAGGGTTCATCAATATCTGACAGCGCATTGGCAAACAAAGCGTCAATATCATCATGCACCACAGGCGCAGGTGCGCTGCTTTCCAATTCCGCCAATTCATCAAATTCAGACAAAGCATTCAGGCTGCTTAATTTGACATGCGCACCCAAATCTTCTTCCAAATCATTCAATTCGCTCAATGAATTTAAATTTTCCAACTCATTGGCAAACAAAGCGTCAATATCATCTTCCGTGTTTACATTAACCGATGTGGTGAATTCGTCATTGTCGCCAAATTCCGCAAATGAATCCGCCAATGGCGCAACAGGCTGACTCGATACATTCAGGCTGTCTAATTCATTTAATTCATTGGCAAACATCGCGTCAATATCATCAACAGGCTGACTGCTTGCAACGGTGCTGCTTTCATCGCTGAAAGAATCCAATTCGCTCAACGCATTCAGATTGTCCAACTCATTCAATTCGTTGGCAAACATCGCGTCAATATCGTCCACTTCATCAGCAGGCGCGGCGGCTGTAGTGTTGAATTTATTAGCAAACAAAGCGTCCAAATCATCGGCTTCTGCCAATGGGTTCGCAATCGGTTTTTCAAGCAATGCGTCATCAAATGAACCCAATGAATTCAGGCTGTCTAATTCATTTGCCGTCATCAAATCGTCATTTGGGTGCGACTCGTGTGCCAAATTGTCCAAATTCGCCAATGCGCCTGCAAACATGGAATCAATGTCGTCTAATTCGGCGGCGGCTGATTTCGGTTTGGGCTGTTCAAATGCGGCTAATTCATCGTCTTCCAATGCGGCGGCGGCTTTTGTTTTGCTGCCACCCAAGTTTGCCAATGCGCCTGCAAACATTGCGTCAATGTCATCTAATTCGGCGGCGGCTGGTTTGGGTTTTTCAGGCTGCGTGTTGCTCGCCAAATCGTCCAAATTCGCCAAAGCATTGGCAAACATCGCGTCAATATCATCTACGGCGGCTTGGGGTTTATTAGGGGCGGCAGCCTGAATGAAATCGTCTTCTGCGCCAAATTCATCAAATGACGTTTTGTCAATTTCATTGCTTAACTGGTCAATCGCGTCCAATGAATATTCTGCCGATGATGGCAAATCTGCGCCATCGTCTAATGACCAATCCGAGCCAGCCGAATCATCGGCTTTGTCTGTGTTGAATGAATCAAAGCCATCAGGGGCTTCGGTGGCACTTGGCGTGTCCCAAGTCCAGTCATCATCTGTGCTATTCGCATTGGCTGTGGAATCTGATGTCAAACCAAATGAAGACACATCGGGTTCAAAATTATTTAAATTAAACTCGGATTTTTCAGATTTTGCGGCAGCTACACCTGCGGCGGCTGCGGCGGTGTCGGCAAAGAACACATCGTCTTCATCGTCATCATCGGAAACAGTTTCAAAATCATCGTCTTCCGCGTTCACATCAAAATCGTGGTCATCGTCATGGCTGGCGAGCGCATTGGGTTTAATGCGGCTGGCTGGCGATGAATCGGAATCGGTTTCCCATTCCACATCATCGTCTTCTTCTTCAGGTGGGTTTTCAGAGCGGCGTTTGCGCAATAAATGACCCACTAGCAACACTACGCCTAATGCACCACCAATGCCGCCATACAAGCCCCAGTTAATGCCTTCTTCTTCCATGTCTTCTTCGGTAACAGGTTCTGTCATCGCAGGTTCAGGTTGTTCGGCAGGAATAGGCTCGTTTACGGGTGCAGAGGGTGCGCTGGGCATGGCTGCTGGCGACACGGCAACAGGTGCGGCTGTGGAGGCAGCCTGAACAGGCACAGTTGCAGGTGTGGAAGCAGGTTTAACAGGCGCAACTGCTTTGGCTGGCGCAGAAGCCGCTTGAGTTGGCGCAACGGTTTTAGCGGGTGCAGAAGCAGTTGCCACTTTCCCTGTTGTGGGGGGGACGGCAGCAGGTTGTTGTGTGTTATTGGGCGCAGTTGCAGGGGTTTTGGCTGGCGCAGCAGGTGGCTGTGCGGGTGGGGTTGCAGGCTGCGCGGTTTTGTCTGGCACTACTGGCGTTTGTGCTGGCGGTGCTACAGGCGGTTGCGCAGGTGGTGCTTTTTTCGGCGCAGGGCTAACGGGTGGATTTTCAGGCTGTGTGTTTACGCTGTTGTCCACGCCCATGTCCAAATTTGGATTGTGTGCAGGGACGGCGGCACGGCGAGGTTGTGGGGCGTGAGTTGCCTGACTTTGAGCGCGTTGCGCGTAAGCATGCCATTGTGCTGCGGTGGGAATGTACAAAGTGGTGGCGCGTTGAATCGTGTTACCACGTTTGAATGCGGCTGGGTTTGCCATTGCCAAAGCGCGGCTTGCCGTTTGCAAACTCATATTGCGTGGACGGTAGCGGTCGGCAATGCTGCTTAAAGTTTCGCCCACTTGCGCACGGTGGCGGCGAGTGGAAACTGCGCCTTTACCTGATTTGCGTACACTGTTTACCGCGCCTGTGGTGGCGGGTGCTGTTTGGTTTTGCGTACGCGCTTGGCGTGGCTGACGGGCTTCGCGCGTTGGGCGCAAAGCGGTTTCGCCATCGTCTGATGATTCTTCTACCACGCGTGGGCGTTTGGTTTCCACAGGCATGGTGTTTTCAATGGTAGGATTTTTTGTGCGACCAACAAAATCCACTTCACCCTTATTCAGGCTGCCTGAAGTGGATTCGGCAGGTTTGCGGCGTGGTTCTTTGACGGGTTTTTCCACGCGGCGCGGGGCTGGTTCAGGCGTATAACCTGATGGGTCAAGCATGGCATTGTATTCACGCGTTTGGCGACCTGCGCTCACGGAAAAAGTAATCATCGGCTCACGAATGGGAGAAGATGAACGCAAACGCACCACCACACTACCATTGGCTTGTGGTACAACCGTACCACGAATGCCGCTTCCAGACACGGTTACGCGGCGGTTGGATTTTAAGGCTTCTGCCTCGTCCCCCGTAACTACTATGCTGCCTGAAAAGGGTTGTCCTAAATGCGACTGCACATTCAAGCCGCCAATGCCCGCCCATGCGCCCACCGAGCTGGCGAGTGCTAATGAAGTTGCGATAATCTTAATATTGGTTTTCAATGTTTTTCTCCCATCTGGTACAGCACATAATCTCTGCGACTGACTGACGATGATTTGGATACAATAATCTAATAATTCTAAAATAGGCATAATGATAGCGTTTTATGGGGGACTATGCCAAGTAATCTAACTCAATTCTTTAACTTTTTTTAACGAAACTGTTTCAGTTTTGCTAATTTACAACCATTTGGCGGTTTCAGGCTGCCTTTTTTGTGGGGAATTTTTGGGGGAATGTGGATTGGCGTAAGTTGTGGCGATATTTGTTGCCTAGAAATTTCGGTGCGTGGTACGCACCCTACATGAATTTTGTCATCTGGATAATTTCATTTCAGGCTGCCTGAAGATGGTGGGTGCAAGCACCCACCCTACACAAGTCATTTATTTTTATAAAATTTTCAATTTTTTATCCCGAGCTCGCGTTAAAATAAAGTAAAATATTTTTACATTTTTCCAACCCCATTGTTTTGCAAATAAAAAACATTTCAGGCAGCCTGAAAATCATTTGCCCACTATGGCAAAGCCCAAAACGCTGCTATGATGACACCATTTTGTTTCCCAAAATTATAGATTTTATGAAAGCACTTGGCGATTTTCTAGCAATTATTTTATTTTTCGTGATTTACACCACCACCAAAAATATTATTTGGGCAACTATTGCCGCGACTGTAGTTGGTGTGTTGCAGGCTGCCTACACTTGGCTGACGGTGAAAAAATTAAGTGCCATGCAATGGGTGAGCTTGGTGATGGTGGTGGGATTTGGCGGTTTGACGATTTTGTTGGACGACCCAGTTTACATTATGTTCAAAACCACCGTGATTTGCTGGCTGACTGGCGCGGCGGTGCTGGTGGCGCAATTAATGGGCAAAAACGGCGTGAAATTATTGATGGGCAGCGAAATCACGCTGCCTGAAAAAGTGTGGACAAATTTGTCTTATGCGTGGGCGATTTTCTTTTTTATCATGGGTTTGGTCAATTTGGCGATTGCCTACCCGTTCACCAAAGAGCAGGTTGATGTGTGGGCGAAATACAAAATGTATGGCTACATTCCGCTCACGCTGATTTTTTCTATTGGACAAGCCTTATATATTGCGAAATTTTTACCGAAAGAAACTGGAGAATAAGCATGTATTACATGATTTTAGCTACTGACGCAGACGGCGTAAAAGAAGCCCGTGCGGCTGCTCGCCCTGCCCATTTGGCGCGTTTGACGGAATTGGACGCGGCTGGGCGTTTGCTCATCGCGGGTCCCAACCCTTTGCCCGATGACGAAACCACCATGTCAGGCAGCCTGATTGTGGCGGATTTTGACGATTTGGACGCGGCGCAAGCGTGGGCAGAAGCCGACCCTTATGTGGACGCAGGCGTGTACAGCGAAGTCTTGATTAAGCCATTCAAAAAAGTGTTTCCGAATGCATGAGTTAATGGAACAACGCTTGCACAGTCTTGATTTGCAAGTGTTTGAATTTCAAGACGACAGCCATTTGCACATCGGGCATGCGGGCAATAAGGGCGGTGGGCATTATGCGATTTTGTTGGTGAGTCCGAAATTTGTCGGCGTGTCGCGTGTGCAACGTCAGCGCATGGTGCAGGATTTATTGGCGGATTTATTTGCCAATCAGCGCATTCATGCTTTGAGCATTGTGGCAAAAACGCCTGATGAGTATTTTGCGTAAATCTTTCAGGCTGCCTAATTTACAGGCAGCCTGAAACCCTAATTTTCTTCTAACCAAAGGATTGATAATGAAAAAACAAAATAAAGTTATGCTGGCTGCGGTATGGTTGGCACTTTCAGGCAGCCTGTCGGCGGCGACTGTGGTAACGGTGAACGGCGTGAAAATTGACAGCAGTGATGTGGAACGCCGCGCCCAAAACGTGCAAACCAACAGCAATGGACAAGTGAGCGATGGACCTCAATTGCGCCAATACATCACCAATGAATTGATTACCGAACAATTGGTGGTGCAAGAAGCCAAGCGTTTAAAATTAGATAAATCAGATGATTACAAAAATGCGGAAGCCGAAGCATTGAAACAAATCAAAGAAAAAGGTTTGGATAAACAACCTAATTTCAAACAAAATTGGGCGGATTATCAAAATGGTTTGCTGATGATGGCGTATGCCAATCATTTGATTAAGCAAAAACCTGTTACTGAACAACAAGTTCAAGCGCAATACAATCAAATCAAATCACGCTACCACAATACCGATGAAGTGCAATTGGGCGAAATCGTTACCAATAAAGCTGCAGACGCGGAAGCCGCCATCAAAGAATTGAATAGCAAGAAAAAATTTGCTGATGTGGCGAAAAAATACAGCATGAGCCCAAATACCAAAAATCAGGGTGGCATTGTACCTGATTATGTGTCGGTGGTGGATTTGAAAGACGCAAATACTTTGGTACATCAAGCCGTTAGCGGTTTGAGCAAAGGACAATTCACGAAAACGCCTTTGAAAGATGGCGATGTGAATTTGATTTTGTACATCAATGACAAACGCAAAATTTCCGTGCCTGAATTTGCAAAAATGAAAGAGCAATTGACGCGCGGCATGGAAGATGAGGTATTGAGCCAAGCGATTGATACATTAGGTAAAAACGCTAAAATCGTGCCAGCCAAATAATCTGTAAAATAATTAGGCAGCCTGAAAAAATCTTTCAGGCTGCCTGAATTTATTTATTCAAACCAAAATGCAAAAACGCCGCTTCAGTCGCCATGCGACCGCGTGGGGTGCGTTGCAAAAAACCTTGTTGAATCAAATAGGGTTCAATCACATCTTCAATGGTGTCGGTGGATTCGCCGATTGCCGCCGCCACATTGTCCAGCCCCACAGGGCCTCCGCCGAATTTGTGCAACACGGCTTCCAAAAATTTTCTGTCCATCATGTCTAATCCGATTTTGTCCACGTCCAACATGGACAATGCCGCGTCTGCGATGTCGGCGTTTATGCTGCCAGCCGCGTGCAACACGTCCGCATAATCGCGCACGCGCCGCAACAAACGGTTGGCAATGCGCGGTGTGCCACGACTGCGCCGCGCTACTTCCCACGCGCCTTGTTCGTCCAAATTCATGTTTAATAATTGGGCGGAACGGCTGACAATGGTGGCTAAATCCTTGTTTTCATAAAATTCTAATCGTGCCACAATGCCAAAACGGTCGCGCAAGGGATTGGTGAGCATGCCCGCTCGCGTGGTCGCGCCAATCAGGGTAAACGGCGGCAAATCAATTTTCACGCTCCGCGCCGCAGGGCCTTCGCCTATCATAATGTCCAATTGATAATCTTCCATTGCGGGATACAAAATTTCTTCCACGACTGGGCTTAAGCGGTGAATTTCATCAATAAAAAGAACATCATGTGGCTCTAAATTGGTGAGCAAAGCGGCTAAATCGCCCGCGCGTTCCAGCACAGGCCCAGAGGTTTGGCGCAAATTCACGCCCAATTCTCTGGCGATAATATTTGCCAATGTGGTTTTCCCCAAACCAGGGGGGCCAAATAATAAAGTGTGGTCAAGGGCTTCGCCCCGATTTTTGGCAGCCTGAATAAAAATGGCGAGTTGGGCTTTGGCTTTGTCTTGTCCGATGTAGTCTTGTAGGGTTTTGGGGCGTAGGGCGCGTTCCAATTGTTCTTCTTGTTTGGATTGGCTTTGGGCGGCAACCATGCGTGGCGCGGCGTGGCTGGTTAAATTGTCGGTGTGCAACATTTTGCTTGGGATAAATAATATGGAGAATAGGGCGATTTTAGCACAGGCAGCCTGAAAACGAGTTTCCCCATTTTCAGGCTGCCTGAAACAATTGATGATGCTAAGTGAATGAAGATTTACAATCTGGGTTGATTTTCGTCTTTTTCCACTTGTTTTTTAATCCAGAAAAACAAGAAAATCGCCATACAGATAATAAATCCGATGGTGAACACGGTCAGCAAACCCATAGGGCTGTTTAGCAACATACTCATGGTGGTGTTCCTTTCATTTTTTGTGTGGGAATGCTGTGATTGTAATCAAGGTGGGGTAAGTTGTTTTGATGTAAATCAAGTCATAACAAAATATTAATTTTAAAAGTATTTTTAATTAGGTAGCTGTTGTTTTTCAGGCAGCCTTCACTACCCTACAAAAATAAGGCAGCCTGAAAATATTTTTTCAGGCTGCCTAAATTTTATTTTACATCAATTATTTAATGCGCATATCGCCCGTTTCCACAAAGCGTTGGTGCCAAGACAAGGCTTCCATCAACAAATGTGGCGTGTGCAAACCGCCTGCTTTTTCGGCGCGGTCGTAGTAATCGCGCAACATATCGCGGTAGTCGGGGTGGGCGCAGTTGTTGATAATCAACTGGGCGCGTTGGCGTGGCGATTTGCCGCGCAAGTCTGCCATACCCTGTTCGGTAACGATGAACATCACATCGTGTTCGGTGTGGTCGTGGTGCGAAACCATAGGCACAATGCAAGAAATCGCGCCGTCTTTTGCCACCGATGGCGACACAAAGAACGAGAAGAAGGCATTGCGCGTAAAGTCGCCCGAACCACCAATGCCGTTCATCATTTTCGTACCCATGATGTGTGTGGAGTTCACATTGCCGTAAATATCGGCTTCAATCATGGCGTTCATGCCAATCACACCCAAGCGGCGAATCACTTCGGGGCTGTTGGTGTATTCCATGGGGCGCAAAATCAATTTGTCGCGCAAGAAGTCAATGTTTTCATTGAAACGTTGCAAAGCGTCTGGGCTGAACGACAAGGCGGTGGCAGAAGCGTGTTTCATTTTGCCTGCCAAAATCAAATCCAACATACCGTCTTGCAACACTTCGGTGTAGCCCGTCAAATCGTCAAATGGCGCGTCCAGCAAACCTGCCATAACCGCATTTGCCACATTGCCCACGCCTGATTGCAAAGGCAACAGGTTTTTCGGCAAGCGACCTGCTTTCACTTCATGGTTAAAGAAATCAATGATTTGCGCGGCAATGGCTTTGGAATTCTCGTCTGGGTCGGCAAATTTGCTGTTGCGGTCGCCTGCGTCTGTCAGCACGATTGCCACGATTTTGTCCAAATCGCATTCCAAATAAGGTGCGCCCACGCGGTCAAACGGTGCGGTAATGGCAATGGGTTTGCGGTGTGGTGGCACGCCAATGTCAAACACCGCATCGTGCATGCCTTCCAATTTGATGTTTTGACCTGAATTGACTTCAATAATCACTTTTTTGGCGGCTTTCAGGGCTTCGTTGGCATGACCAATGCCCATGGCTGGAATGAGTTTGCCTTCGGCATTGATGCTGGATACTTCAATAATCGCCAAATCAAATTCGCCATAAAAACCTTGACGCATTTGTTGTTCAACGTGCGATAAGTGCATGTCTTGATAGGCGATGTTGCCTGCGTTGATGTTGTTGCGTAAGGTGGGGTCGGATTGGAATGGGTTGCGGAAATGAATGGCGTTTGCGGCTGCCAATACGCCATCACATTCAGGCGCGGTGGAAGCACCTGTTACCATGCCAATGGAAAATGGGCGACCTGCTGCATGTTCGGCTTTGGCTTTTTCGGCAATGGCGGTGGGCAAGGCTTTGGGATAACCTGCGCCCGTGAAACCTGTGATGGCAACATTCATACCATTTTGGACAAATTCGGCGGCTTGTTCTGCCGTCATGATTTTGTTGCGTAAACCTTCGTGTTTAATGCGTTCTGCTGCGTTCATGCTTGTTTCCTTTGTGCAAAATGTGTGGAAATGGATTATTGAGATTTTCAGGCTGCCTTTCAGTACACGACAATTTTTGGGATTTACGCTAATCTGTCCCCTCCCCCGTCTCCAACGGGGCAGGTCTAGGGCTAGGGTGGGGGTAAATTTGTGGAAATAAATCAATATTTTTGTAAATCAACGAGCCACCCCCACCCTAACCCTCCCCCGCAAGCGGGAGAGGGGACAGGTTTCAGGCAATCCAAAGATTTTTGTCGTGTACTAAAAGGCTGCCTGAAAAATAATCGTCAAAACTAAAATATAGCCTAAACTGTGAATGGTTTTCAAGCGGTTTATTTCACGCGATTACATTTTTCAGGCAGCCTGAAAAAATTTTAAACAATTGGAAATGGATTAAATTGATTTATTTGTATAATTTTGTCATCAGATAATGTGATGAATAATATTAAAAATATTGTGGGGCGGTTTTCAGGCTGCCTGAAAGAAGGGCGAATCGCCAAATTCGCCCGCCATCTTATTCCAAAAATTAAATATAAAAACTTTTTTCCCCATCGGGGCGCGTTTTAAAGCGTTTGTGTAGCCAATAATATTGTTCGGGCTGCTCGCGCACGCGCTCGGCGATAAAATCGTTCATGCGCTGGGTATCGGCGATGGGGTCATCGCTGGGGAAATGTTCCCATTCGGGATAAAAACGCAAATTCACCAAACCATCAGGCAAACGAGTGGGAATAAGTGGGATAACTTTCGCCCCCGTCATTTTTGCAATGCGGCTCAAACCCGTGATGGTCGCCGTTTGGATACCGAAAAAGTCCACAAAAACCGATTCTTTCGCGCCAAAATCTTGGTCGGGCAAATAGAGAAAAGGCGCGTTTTCGCTTTTGATTTTTTTGATGATGGCGCGTAAACCTTCCGTGCGCCCCACCAAAAACACATTATTGTAGCGATGGCGACCGCGCAAAATTTGTTCATCTAAATCTTTGTTTTTTTGATGAGAATACACGCTAATTAAGGGGGTGTCTTGATTGAGCGCGTACACCGCCGCTTCAAATGCGGTGAAATGCGGATACAGCAAAATCACTTTGTCGCCACGCGCAAGTGCTTCATCTAAAAAGTGTTTGTCTTGATAAGACACCATATTCTTCAATTCGTGGGCGGGCGCGTACCAATATTTGCCGTATTCCAAAATCAGCATAGCCATGTGTTGAAAATGTTTTTGTAACAATTGTTTACGCTGCGCTTCCGTCCAATTGGGGAAACATTTTTGCAAATTGATTTCCCCCACACGGCGGCGCGGCGCAACGGCATAATACGCCAGCCAGCCCAATATTTTTGCCAAATCATGTAGCCAGTTGAGCGGTAAACGCGCCAGTAGTCGCAGTAAAAAAAATTGAATTTTCATGTAGATAGGGTTTTTCGTGTTCAATCAATAGGGGCATTATACTAGAAATTGCTTTTCAGGCTGCCTTTGTCCTAAAGGGGCAATGTTGTTGTCAAACCACACCAACGATTCGTCCCATTTTCTCAAAATTCTGTATTTTAGGCAGCCTGAAAACAAAAAAACTTAACCAATTACCTAACTTGTTATACAATCACAGGCTTTTACACAAACTAACAATTGAGCTTTTCAGGCAGCCTTTCACTACCCTACAAAAATAAAACATTGCCCACAATCGTTGAGATGCCACCTCTACTCCCTCTCCTTTGGGATGGGGAGAGGGAAAAGTCGTTGAGTATCGCCAGTTTTCCCCTCTCCCTAACCCTCTCCCAAAGGAGAGGGAACAGGTGGGTGGCAAGCAAAAATTTGTAGGGTAATGAAAGGCAGCCTGAAAAACAGAACGATTATGGCTCTATCACTCCAACATATTCTCCGCAAACCGTTTCGCCACTTTTTTGTGCTGACCCTTTTGGCATTGGCAACGCGTTACGCATTTGCGCCGTACTACCAATTTTGGTTAATGCCGCTTATTTTCGCGGGTTTGGTTACGCTCACGGAATTGCGCCCCCATTGTCGTGTTTTAACGGCGTTTTGGTTTGGGCTGGTGGCATACACCACGCAATTTTGGTGGATACACACCGCGCTACACGATGTTTCGGGGCTGCCGAATGTGTATGCCATTCCGCTCACGTTTTTGTTGCCGATTTTTTTGGCGACTTTTCCCGCCATTGCGTTTTGGTTGGACGAAAAACACCATCTGCCGCGCCCATGGGCGATTGGCGTGATGTTGCCCCTGTTGTGGACGATTACCGAATTTGCGCGTGAACGCGTGTTTACAGGTTTTGGTTGGGGGGCATTGGGCTACAGTCAAATTACCAATGGATACAGCCCCTTGAGTGCGTTTGCGCCGATTGGTGGCATTCATTTGGTTACGCTGGCAACGGCGGCGGTGGGTTGTTGGTTGGTGTTGATTTTGCGTAATCGTTCGTGGTGGCAACGTGGTATTTTTGCAACATTGATGGCTATTTTGCTGTTTCAAGCGCATGATTTAAGCAAATTAGAATACACCTACCGCCAGCCCAAACCGATTAGTGTGGCATTGTTGCAGGGCAATATTCCGCAAAATTTGAAATTTGATGATGCACAATTGGTGCCAACTTATCAAACGTATTTTAATCAAGTTGCCAAAACCAAAGCGGAAATTGTGGTGCTGCCTGAAACCGCGTTTCCCCAATTTTTACAACATATTGACAAAAAATTAATAGAACGTTTTGCCGAGCAAGCAAAACAAAACGGCAGTGCACTTGCTGTAGGCTTACCTGCCTTTACGGAAGATGGTAAAGGGCAATTAAATGCCATGATAAATTTGGCAAATTTTAATCCCACGCAGCCTGAAAAAATGCAGGTGTATGCGAAAAACCATTTGGTGCCATTTGGCGAATTTAAACCGATTCCGCGTTTAACCGAGCCACTTTATCGTTATATGAATATGCCACTTTCTGATTTTCAGCGCGGTGGCATTGGGCAAGAACCTTTTGATATGGCGGGCGAAAAAGTCGCGTTTAATATTTGTTACGAAGATGGTTTTGGTGATGAATTAATTGCTTCAGCGAAAAAATCCACCTTGTTAGCCAATGCCAGCAATATGGCGTGGTATGGTCAATCCAATGCGATGTGGCAACAATTACAACAATCACAAGCACGAGCTTTGGAGTTGGGGCGGTACATGATTCGTGCCACCAATAATGGCGCAACGTCCATTATTGACCCAAAAGGAAAAGTGGTTGCTACTGCGCCAATTAATGTAGCAACCGTGTTGGAAGGCACGGCGTATGGTATGGTGGGGCAAACGCCGTATATGCGTTTGGGCAGTTCATGGTATTTGTTTTACACGATGATGGGCGTGGTGGGTGTGTTGATGTTCTACCGTCCGCGCCGTGAGCAAGCTGTTGAAGCGGTTGCGCCGACTGTTTCCACCAATAATGGTAATGGGCAGCCTGAAACAACACCAGCCGCCGCAACGGAAAGTGTAAAACCTGTTAAACCGAAAAAAGAAAAATCGGCAAAACCCAAGCAGCCTGAAACAGTCAAACCAGTTGAGCCGCAAACGGTGGAAAATCAATTGATTCAATCCATGATTGAACCGAATCAGTCTATGGAAAATCAGTTGATTCAAGCCAAAGCAAATGCGCCACAAACGGCAGATAATCAGTTGGCGAAACCTGTCAGCGTGGGGGCAACAGCTAGCGTGCGTGTGGACGAAGATGATGAATTGCCTGTGAATAAATTACCGCCTAAACCTTTGAAATCCACTTACAAATCAACGGATAATGTGAGTCGGGTGGAAAGCACATCGCCCAATTTATTCCGCGATAAAGCGAAAAGCAGCGTGATTATCAACCCTGACCAAGCCTTACGCGCCCAAGCACAACAGGCGAAACCGCAAATTAATCTGCAATCATCAGAATTTTTGTCGGATTATCCGCCGATTGTGGTGGCAGCGCGTGAAGCGGAGCGGACGGCCTCTGCACGACAAACGTATGATGGCGTATCGCCATCTGATTACAACGACCGTTTGTTTGGCAGTGTCAGGCAATCTGAACAGGATAAGCGTCAGGGTTTCAAACCGAAGCGTAAGAAAAATAAGAGACGTAAGTAAAATTCATTAATCCCATTAAAAAACCGTTTCAGGCTGCCTGAAACGGTTTTTTTTTGTGGTGATTGAATGTTTATGGCTTCACGGGTTTGCCATCAATGGTTACAGATTTGAGTGTGAGATGATAATTGCGGTCGCCGTCATTGTATTTGATGATGGCTGGCACATTGTGCAAGGCTGGGGCGAAAGCGTAGGTAACTTCGCCATTGTCATTGTGGACTTTGTATTGGTTGATGGTGGTGGTGCCGCCGCCCACTTTGCTTTGCAGGCTGCCTGCGGGGGTAATGCCGTTGGCACGGTTAAGCGTTTTGCCGTTGGTGATGCTCAAATTGCTGGGCAATTGTCCATTGTTAAACGCTAAATGCCACGACAGGGTAAACAAATCCATCACGCTGCCCGAAACAGCTTGGCTATTGGGGTTACCATCGGCGCGACCATAAGTTACGCGACCATTATTGAATTTGGCAGACGCGTATAATTTGCCGTTGCGCGTGTCGCGGTAATAGCTGGGTTTTAATTGCGTGCCAACCACTTTGCCGCCGCTTTGGAAACTGATTTTGTACATGGGTACATTGATGTTGGCGGTTACGGTGTAATTATCGCCTGTGCGTTTGAATGTCATGGTGGCGGGAATGCCCAAGCTGCCACTGTATTTCAACGTGGCGGATTGTGGCATTTCGGCGGCGTGAACGCTGCCCATTGCAGCGAATAGGGCGGTGGCGAGTAGGGCGTGTTTTAGGGTAAACATAAATATCCTTTGAATGAATGGAAATAAAATGGTGTTGAAAAGTGAAATATAACATGATGATGTGTTAAATCTGTGAATGAATATGTAAATTTGATGGCGGAGATGATTTTCAGGCAGCCTGAAAACCGCGTAAAATAACTCTGTTCAACAATGGAGTCTTAATTTCATGCACATTTCCCCCATTTCCGAAATTCTCGCCGACATCAAAGCAGGCAAAATGGTCATCATCACCGATGCCGAAGACCGTGAAAACGAAGGCGATATTGTCATGGCGGCACAATTTGTTACGCCAGAAGCGATTAATTTTATGATTAAACACGCGCGTGGGCTGGTGTGTTTGCCGATGGAAAACAAGTTAATTGACAAACTCGGCTTGCCCATGATGACACAGAAAAACGGCGCACAATATGGCACCAATTTCACCGTGTCCATTGAAGCCGCGCAAGGAATTAGCACAGGCATTTCCGCCGCCGACCGCGCCCACACGATTCAAACAGCTGTGTCGCCCAATGTGCAACCCGAAGACATTGTGCAACCAGGGCATATTTTCCCACTTCGGGCGCAAAAAGGCGGCGTGTTGGTTCGCGCTGGACACACCGAAGCGGCGGTGGATTTGGCGCAAATGGCAGGTTTATCGGGTGCGGGCGTGATTTGCGAAATTTTAAACGATGATGGCACGATGGCGCGTATGCCCGAATTAATGAAATTTGCCGAACAGCACAATTTGAAAATTGGCACCATCGCCGATTTGATTGAATACCGCAGTCGTACCGAAAGCCTGTTAGAAGAAATGGGCGATACCACCATTCACACCCCTTGGGGCGATTTCCAGCAGCATGTTTATGTGGACAAATTAAATGGCGACACCCATTTGGCACTCGTGAAAGGGCAGCCTGAAACCGCCACCGAAACGCTGGTACGCGTACACGAGCCGTTTAGCGCGATGGATTTTATTCAATTTGACCCGAATCATTCATGGAATTTGCCCGCCGCGCTCACCCGCATTCAGGCTGCTGAAGCAGGCGTGATTATCCTGTTGCACCGCATGGAAGACGGCAGCGCATTGCTGGAACGCACCATGCCAAAAAACCATTTCCAAATCAAAAAATGGGACAGAAAAACCTATGGCATTGGCGCACAAATTTTGGCAGGTTTAAAAGTCAGCAAAATGCGCGTCTTAGGCAAACCGTCTGCGATGAATGGTTTGACGGGTTTTGGTTTAGAAATTGTCGGTTTTGAAGAACAGGCAGCCTGAAAATGAACAAGATGTTTTTAATCAGCGTATTACTCGCGCCATTGTTTAGCCACGCCGCCGTGATGAGCCACCATGGTTGCCAATATCAAGGCGATGTTGTGCAACACAAACCGCACGGCAAAGGCGTTTTGACTTGCGCCGATGGTCGCATTTACACGGGCGAATTTGCCAAAGGGGAATTTCACGGCGCGGGGCAATTTGTGTCGCCCAATACGCCCAATGTGTTTTTAGCCCCCTTTGGTATGCGTAGTGGCAAAGTAAAAGGTTTTGTTTTAACTGGAAAATTTGCACATGGCACGGCGGTGGGCGAGTTTAAAGTGTATCAAAACGGCAAACATTTGTTTAATATGGAATTTGAAAAAGGCATGATTAAACGTGTTGGGGCGGCGAAATAGTTTTCAGGCTGCCTGAACCATCATTTCATTACCTTATTTGAAAATTTATTGATAGAAAGTTATTAAAAATGTCTATTAAATCAGACAAATGGATACGCCGCATGGCTGCCGAACACGGCATGATAGACCCATTTGAACCCAATCAAGTCAAACAAATTAATGGCGAAAAAATCATTTCCTATGGCACATCAAGCTATGGTTACGATATTCGTTGTGCCCATGAATTTAAAATTTTCACCAATATTAACAGCACCATTGTTGATCCAAAAAATTTTGATACGCGCAATTTTGTTACGGTGGAAGATGATTTTTGCATTATTCCGCCCAATTCGTTTGCTTTGGCGCGCACGGTGGAATATTTTCGTATTCCGCGCAATGTGCTGACGGTGTGTTTGGGTAAATCCACTTATGCGCGTTGTGGGATTATTGTGAATGTAACGCCGTTTGAGCCTGAATGGGAAGGCTATGTTACGCTGGAATTTTCCAACACCACGCCGCTCCCCGCCAAAATTTACGCGGGCGAAGGCGTGGCGCAAGTCTTGTTTTTTGAAAGCGATGAAATTTGCGAAACATCCTATAAAGACCGCAACGGTAAATATATGGGGCAAACTGGGGTTACTTTACCGAAAACGTAAGTTTCAGGCTGCCTTTCGGTACACGATAATTTTTTACAAATACCTAAAATGTAGGGTGCGTACCACGCACCAAATCATTCAAATGACTGATTGTCGGTGCGTAATACGCACCCTACATGAGTTTTGTCGTGTACTGTGGGGCAGCCTGAAAAAACTGACAATCCCCACACTTTTCGTTAGAATTGGTTTTTTTATTTTGAGAATAAAGGTTCTATCATGCTCACAGGTAGCCTAGTAGCACTCATCACGCCCATGCACGCAGACGGTAGCGTGAATTTTGAACAACTCAAGCAACTCGTTGATTGGCACATCGCCAATGGCACACACGGTCTGGTGGCAATGGGTACAACGGGCGAATCCGCCACTTTATCCGTAGAAGAACACATGGCGGTTGTTGCCGAAACGGTGAAATTTGCCAATAAACGCGTTCCCGTGATTGCTGGCACAGGCGCGAATAATACGCGTGAAGCCATTGAATTATCGCGTTTGGCGAAAGAAGTCGGCGCGGATTACACGCTTTCCGTTGTGCCGTATTACAACAAACCATCGCAAGAAGGCATTTTCCAGCATTTTAAAACTATTGCGGAAGCCGTTGATATTCCGATGATTATTTACAATGTGCCGGGGCGCACGGTGGTGAATATGAGCAATGAAACCATTTTGCGTTTGGCACATATCAAAAACATCATCGGCGTGAAAGAAGCGAGCGGCGATGTGGCGCGCGCCTTGTCCTTGTTTAAAGACGCTCCTGCGGATTTTGCCATTTATTCGGGCGATGACCCAACGGGTTTACCGTTTATTTTGTGCGGCGGACACGGCGTGATTAGCGTGGCGGCGAATGTTGCCCCCAAAGCATTCGCACAAATGTGTGAACACGCGCTCGCTGGCAATATCGCCCAAGCTCGTGCATTAAACGAACAATTGATTCCGCTTTATGACGTGATGTTCTGCGAACCCAGCCCCGCGCCCGCCAAATTTGCGGCGGCAGAATTGGGCGTATGCGCCGAACATGTGCGTTTGCCGATTTTGCCGCTCACTGAACAGGGCAAAGAGAAAATTCAGGCTGCCTTAAAAGCGGCGCAATTGGTGTAAATACGCTTTCAGGCTGCCTTTCAGTACACGACAAAACTCATGTAGGGTGCGTATCACGCACCGAATTATCCAGTAATTTGAATGATTTGGTACGTGGTACGCACCCTACTTTTAAGCGTTTGTAAAAATTATCGTGTACTGTAAGGCTGCCTGAAAATATCACGATAATTGGATAAGCCACACACAAAAATGTAGGGTGCGCCGTGTGCGGCAAGTCTGTGAAATAATTTAATTTATTTTGATAATTGGTGTGCATGGCGCATCCTACAGGGTGTTTGATTGGTACAGGCAGCCTGAATATTTTGTAACTCAAATTGTACGATAACGATTTCATCAACCAACTGGAAAAAACACAATGAAAAACAATCTAACCATTCTCGCTTTACTGATTTCTGCAATGAGCATCAGCGCGTGTTCATCAGATAAATACAACAAATTGGATTATCAATCGGCAAACAATAAAGTGGTGAGCTTGGACGTGCCGCCTGATTTGCGCGACCCACGTCAAGGCGAACTGTACACGCTACCTGCAGGCGTGAAGGCTTCGCCAGACGCGCTCAAACCCAATCCCGCCAACGTAACGCGCAGCAGCAAAGTTTTGAATCCCGTGAAAAACGCACAAATTGAGCGAAGCGGCAATCAACGCTGGCTGCACGTGGAAGGCAAGCAAAACGCGGAAATGTGGTCGCTGATTCGCGCCTTTTGGCAAGAAAGCGGCTTTACCATTGAAAGCGAAGAGCCACAAGCAGGTTTGATGGAAACCGAATGGGCAGAAAATCGCGCTAAATTGCCCCATCAAGGCGTACGCAAATTGTTTGATAAAGTCGGCTTGGGCGGCATTTACACCACCAGCGAGCGCGATAAATTTATGGTACGCATGGAATTGAGCAGCAAAGGCGGTTACGATATTTTCTTCAGCCACAAAGGTTTAGAAGAAGTTTATGACAGCAAAAAACAAGACCGCACGGTGTGGCAACCACGCCCAAATGACCCGAATTTGGAAGCGGCATTTTTGTCGCGCTTTATGCAGTATTTGGGCGTAGATGAAGCGGTTGCCAATCAACAAGTTGCGCAACAAGCAGATAAGCAAACGGGCTCGCAATTTGCCAAATTAGATGGCAATCATGTGTTGGTGTATGGCGCGGCGGAGCGCAATGTGAACCGTGTGGGTTCGGCACTTGACCGTGTGGGTTTGACAGTGCAACAGTTTGTGGCGGAACGTGGTATGTTTGTGGTACGCCCTGCGCCGAGCGAAAGTGAAGTGTTGAAAAAAGCCAATGAGAAAAAAGGTTTATTGGGCAAATGGTTTGGCAAAGACAAAGCGGAAGATGAGCCTAAAAACACCGCCGCACAAATGTTTGTTGCGCTTGAGCCTGTGAGTGGTGGACAACGTATTCATTTGCTTGACCAATTTGGTAAACCGTATCAAGGTAAAGACGCAGCAAGTTTATTGAATAAATTGTATTTGGAATTGAAATAAAATCATGATTTAGGCAGCCTGAACGCGTTTTCAGGCTGCCTTGATGATATAATTCTTTCTTTCCCACTTATGGCGCGAAAAATCAAATGGCTGAAACTGTGATAAAAAAATCCGTACTCGTTTTGCACAGCGCGGAAAAAATGTTCCAACTGGTTGATACGGTGGAAGATTATCCAAAATTTCTCCCTTGGTATGGCAAAACGGAAGTGATTAGCCGTGAAAACAATGAGTTAAAAGCGCGATTGTATATGGATTACATGGGCGTGAACCAATCGTTTGCCACGCACAATCACAATACGCCGCCCACGCATATTCGCATGGATTTGCTTGATGGACCGTTCAAATCGCTGTATGGCACATGGACGTTTGTGCCTTTGGGCGATGATTGCCAAATTCAATTTGAGTTGCACTATGAATTAACAGGTTTGTTGAGCCGCTTGATTAGCCCCGTGTTTAGCGTGGTAACCAATAAATTGGTGGACGCATTTATTCAAGAAGCGAATCGCCGTTATGCCTAATATTGAACTCGCTTATGGACACGCCGACCGCCAAGCACTCTACCGTTTTACGGTGGCAGACGGCACAACGGCGCGGCAGGCAGTCGCACAAAGCCCCGTATTGCAAGATTTTCCCGAAGCCGATGTGAACGCGCCTGTGGGCATATTCGGCAAAATCGTGAAAGACGATACGGTGTTGCACGATGGCGACCGCGTGGAATTGTACCGCCCTTTGCTCGCCGACCCGAAAGAAGCGCGGCGCAAACGGGTGAAAAAATAAATTCAGGCAGCCTTTCAGTACACGACAATTTTTTGAAGTTACCGCAAACCTGTCTCCTCCCCCGCCAGATAGGGGAGGAGACAGGTTTCAGGCAGCTCAAAGATTTTTGTCGCGTACTGTAAGGCAGCCTGAAAATAAAAAAGTGAATTAAAATATGACGATAAAATTGATAGTCGGTTTGGGCAACCCAACGGCGGAATACGAACACACGCGCCACAACGCAGGTTTTTGGTTGATAGACGAATTGGCGTGGCAATGGAAAGTCAGTTTGCGCGAAGAAAAAAAATTTTTTGGCGAAGTGGCACGCGCCAGTTACAATGGCGCAGATGTTTGGCTATTGAAACCAAATACTTATATGAATTTGTCGGGTAAGGCGGTGGCGGCATTGGCGCAATTTTACAAAATTCAGCCCAATGAGATTTTGGTGGCGCACGATGAATTGGACATTGCCTGTGGCAAAATCCGTTTCAAACTCGGCGGCGGCAACGGCGGACACAATGGTTTAAAAGACATTCAGGCGAAATTGGGGACGGCGGATTTTTACCGTTTGCGCTTGGGCATTGGACACCCTGGCGACCGCAATTTGGTGGTGGGCTTTGTGCTGAACAAACCGAGCGCGGCGGAACGTGAATTGGTGGACAACAGCATCGCAAAATCATTGACCGAATTGCCCAATATTTTAGACGGTAAATTGGAAGAAGCGGTTCGCGCTTTGCACAGTTATTAACTATTGAATTTCAGGCTGCCTGAAAATAAATTTCCCTTTCAAAACAAGGATTTTAAAATGTACTATAATTATCAATCAGATACCACTCAATTCTTAAACGAATTTTTGGAACAACACCCCGAAGAAGCCGAACAGCGTTTGAAAAATCGCCATTTGCTGTGGGACGTGGAATTGAATCCCGAAGAACAAGCAGGTTTTGAAGCAGCCAAATTGCCGAAAAAACCGTATGCGTATCAACCTGATTAATTGGATTTTTTCAATCAAAATGGGCAGATTGTTATCTGCCTATTTTTTTCAGGCTGCCTGAAAATCTAAATTTCACATCAATTCAATTCTCAACAATATGACCGTTCAAGCCCCACAATTTTCCCCCGAATTACTGCATTATTTACGCGACATCAGCACGGCTGAGCCGCCGATTTTGGCGCAAATCCGCGCCGATATTACCGCTCACCGTCTTGGCAAAATGGCGATTGCGCCCGAACAGGCTGCCTTATTAACGTGGCTGGCAAAATTGATAAACACAAAAAAATATTTGGAAATCGGCACATTCACGGGCTACAGCAGCACGGCGATGGCGTTGGCGTTGCCTGATGAAGCGCGGCTGGTGTGTTGTGATATTAATGTTACCTTTACCGATTGGGCGCGTGATTATTGGCAACGCGCTGGTGTGGCGCACAAAATCGCGCTGCATTTGCAGCCTGCCATCATCACCATGGACGAATTATTGGCAAATGGTGAAGCGGAAACCTTTGATTTTGCATTGATTGATGCGGATAAACCGCCCACGCCGCATTATTTTGAACGCTGCCTGAAATTGGTGCGGCGCGGTGGGTTGATTGCGTTGGATAATATGTTATTGGGCGGTAGGGTAATGGGTGAGCCACAGGATAATAGTCCGCCCAGCCATGCGATTTTGCGTGAATTTAATGCGCGTTTGGCGGCTGATGAGCGGGTGGAAACGCTGGTTTTGCCTTTGGGCGATGGGCTGACTTTGGTACGGAAAAAATAATTTCAGGCTGCCTGACAGTACACGACAAAACTCATGTAGGGTGCGTATTACGCACCGAATTTATCAAGTGATTTGAATGATTTGGTGCGTGGTACGCACCCTACATTTTAGGTGTTGGTAAAAATTGTCGTGTACCGAAAGGCAGCCTGAAAATCTAAAATTCTATGACAATCATAAAATAAATCTGTGTGCCAACACGCATGTCTATCTAATGATATACTTTCGCATTTTCCGCATACACACAAGGATAGCATAATGATGATTCCAGACGTGCAAAGCACGCAGGATTTGAGAAATACGCCCATTAATCAAGTGGGTATCAAAGATTTACGTTTCCCCATTCGCGTGCATTCGCAGGACGGCACGCAAAGCACGGTGGCACGTTTGACCATGACCGTGTTTTTGCCTGCCGAGCAAAAGGGTACGCATATGTCGCGTTTTGTGGCGTTGATGGAGGAGCAAACGGCGGCGATTGATTTTGATGAATTGCGCCGTTTAACAGGGGAAATGTTGCAGCGATTGGATTCGCATTCGGGCAAAATCAGCGTGTCGTTTCCCTTTTTCCGCCAAAAAACCGCGCCAATTTCGGGGATTAAATCGCTGTTGGATTATGATGTAACGCTTTGTGGCGAAATCAAAAATGGCGAATACGCGTATCGTTTGAAAGTGCTGATTCCTGTAACGAGTTTGTGTCCGTGTTCCAAAGAAATTTCGCAATATGGGGCGCACAATCAGCGTTCACACGTTACTTTGAGTTTGCAATGTTCGGCGGACGTGGCGATTGAGGAAGTGATTGATTTGGTTGAAAATCAAGCATCTTGTCAATTATATGGTTTGCTCAAACGCCCCGATGAGAAATATGTTACCGAAAAAGCGTATGAAAATCCGAAGTTTGTGGAAGATATGGTACGTGATATTGCGGTGGCATTGCGTTCGGACAGTCGTGTGCAAGCGTTTGAAGTGGAAAGTGAAAATTTTGAATCCATTCACAATCATTCGGCGTATGCGGTAATTACTTATCCATCTTGATAATTGGATTAAATCAGGCAGCCTGAAAATGTTTTTCAGGCTGCCTGATTATTTTTTGAATTCACTATCAATTAACATTTGGCTTCTGCGCCATTGCGGGCGTAATACCACCAATTCAACGCCAAGCAAATCGTGTAAAACACAATAAAACCAATAAACGCCCCCATCACACTGCCTGAAACATCAATGGACAAACTGTAGCTTTTCGGAATGAAAAAACCGCCGTATGCCGCAAACGCGCCTGTGAAACCTGCGACCGCCGCGCCTTCTTTGGTGGCGTTCAAACGCGCTTGTTCGGGCGATACCAAGCCTTGTTCGGCGTATTTTTGGTGTTGATTCAGGAAAATCACGGGGATTTGCATAAAGGTTGAGCCGTTGCCCAAACCCGTGAGTGCAAATAATGCGACAAAACAAGCAAAAAAGCCCCAGAAATTACCGCCTTGACCATTGCTGGGCAAAAAGAAAATCACGCCCATCACGGCTAAAATCATGCCAATAAAAACGATTTGGGTAACTTTTGCGCCACTTTTGATTTTGTCTGACCAAATGCCGCCAATGGGTCGTGCCAACGCGCTCACCAGTGGCCCTACGAAAGCATATTTCACAGGGTCTATGCCTGTAAACTGGCTTTTGGTCAGCAGCGCAAAGCCTGCCGCAAAACCCAAAAATGAACCAAATGTGCCTAAATAAATAATGCACATAATCCAATTGTGTTTGCGTTTGAAAATAATGGCTTGTTCTTTGAAACTGGCTTTCGCGTCTGCCAAATCATTCATACCAAACCATGCGGCAAGGGTCGCCAATAAAATAAACGGCACCCAGATAAAACCTGCGTTTTGCAACCAAATTTGTTTGGTAACATCGCCTTTTGTCCACGTTTGCGCTTCGCCGCCGAGTGCGCCAAACACGCCTGCGGTAATAATCAATGGCACCACAAATTGCACCACCGATACACCCAAATTGCCCAAACCTGCGTTTAAACCCAATGCTGTGCCTTTTTCGGCTTTGGGGAAGAAAAAGCTAATATTTGCCATACTGGACGAGAAATTACCCCCGCCAAAACCACACAATAGGGCAAGAATCACCATCGTGGAGTAAGCAGTCGTATTGTCCTGCACAGCAAAACCCAAACCAATCGCAGGCAGCAGCAAACTGGCGGTGGAAATGGTTGTCCATTTGCGCCCACCAAATACGGGTACCATAAACGAGTAAAAAATCCGCAAAGTCGCACCCGATAAAGCGGGTAGGGCGGCGAGCCAAAACAGTTGGCTTTCGGTGTATTTGAAGCCGATATTGGGCAAATTCACCACCGCTACGCTCCACACTTGCCAAATGGCAAAGGCGAGCAATAGGGCGGGAATGGAAATCCATAGATTGCGTTTTGCGATTTTTTTGCCTGTGGATTGCCAGAATTCTGGGTTTTCAGGCTGCCAGTGAGTGATGATTTTGGACATAGTTTTGTTTAACCTTAATTTGTGTCGTATAAGAAATTTTTAGACTGCCTTTGTTGTGTGCACGATTTGAATTTGGTGTTTCAAAAATTATTGTGTACTTTCAGGCTGCCTTATTTTTGTAGGGTAGTGAAAGGCTGCCTGAAAATAATTTTTGATTGATTTTATTGATGTTTTTTACCTTTGAATGAGAAGTGCATCCAAATCAAAGACACGCACACGCAACCATACAGCAGCATAAACGCGGTAGAGCGCACGCCCGTCCAGTCCAGCAACGCACCAAACATAATCGGCAACAAGAAACCACCCAAACCACCTGCCAAACCCACCGCACCCGAAACCGCACCAATATTGTCGGGATAATCATTTGCCACAAATTTAAATACCGAAGCCTTACCCACCGCCATCGCAATCCCTGCGGCAAACATCAAAATAGTAAACACCACCACATTCAAATGAATATGGAAAGACAAATCGCCTTTACTGCCATGAATGGTAAAATTCGTGTCTGGGTAAGACAAAATAAAGAAGCACACCCACAACACCCACATCACGCCCCACGTTACCTTGTATGCGCCGTATTTATCTGACAAATAGCCGCCCAATGCACGCAACACGCCTCCAGGTAAAGAGAAACACGCCGCCAAAAACGCCGCTTGCTGCATACTCAATTGATATTCATCAATATAATATTTGGTCATCCACAAAGCCAATGCCACATAACCACCAAATACCACTGAATAATATTGGCTGTAACGCAAGACACCAGGGTCGGTCAATAACAATAATTGCTCTTTTAATGATGATTTTGATGACACCACATGTTTGGGGTCGTGATAACTGAAAAACCAAAATGCAATTGCTGTTGCCAACATGATGGCAGCGTACACATTGGGCACTATTGTCCAACCACCTAAAGCAATTAGGCTGGGCGCAAGAAATTTATTAATCGCGCTGCCCGCATTACCCGCACCAAAAACACCCATTGCAAAACCTTGCTGCTCTTTCGGAAACCAACGCGCCACATACGGCGTACCCACCGAAAACGAACCACCCGCCAAACCCATCATCAAGCCAATAATCAGAAAATGCCAATATTGAGTGGCGTATTGCATGGCAAAAATCGCAGGTGCACTCAACAACATCAGCACAAACATCACAATGCGCCCACCAAATTTATCCGTCCAAATCCCCAAAGGCACACGAATCAGCGAACCCGATAGCACAGGCAAAGCGGCAAGAAAGCCAAATTCAGTTTCATTTAAACCCAATTGTTTTTTAATTGGAATGCCGACCACCGCCAACATCATCCAAATCATAAAACAAACGGTAAAAGCCACCGTGCTGGAAGTCAGCACCGCATAGCGTTTATATTGTTCGGAAGCCATTTTTTGACCCTTATCAAAATTATTAAGATGAAATAAACAGGCATTAAATTACGCTTATCTTCACTTGGGCGCATTCTCTTGAAGTTTGTAGGGTTAAATTATTTTGGCGTAGTGGGGTAAGCCAAAAGGAGTATTCAGGCTGCCTTTTGATATTCGGATTGATATTCGGAAATCATATTGCAGGCAGCCTGAAATTCCCAAATGTGCATTTTGATAGTACACTCAAGTTTTTTCATTTACTGAATTAGATTAATTGTCAAAATGTCCATCAATCTTTATCCCCAATACCATGATTATTTAAGCAAAATTCTCACATCTTCCGTGTACGATGTGGCTGATGAAACTCCATTGGATTTTGCAGCAAATTTATCGCGCCGTTTAAACAATAAAATTTATTTGAAACGTGAAGATTTGCAACCCGTGTTTTCCTTCAAAATTCGCGGCGCGTACAACAAAATGGCGCGGCTGCCTGAACACGTTTTGCAAAAAGGCGTGATTACCGCCAGCGCAGGAAATCACGCACAAGGTGTGGCTTTGTCGGCGCAAAAACTGGGTTGTGCCGCCACCATCGTCATGCCCGAAACCACGCCGCAAATCAAAATAGACGCGGTGCGCGCGCGTGGCGGCAATGTCGTGTTGGCAGGCGTGTCCTACAATGACGCATACGACCACGCCATGAAACTGGTTGCTGAAAGCGGTTTGACCTATATTCCGCCGTTTGACGACCCCGATGTGATTGCAGGACAAGGCACGGTGGGCATGGAAATTGCCCGCCAACACGCCAAGCCCATTCACGCTGTTTTTGTGCCGATTGGTGGTGGTGGTTTGGCGGCGGGCGTGGCGGCGTTTATTAAACAAGTTCGCCCTGAAATCAAAGTCATCGGTGTGCAAACCAATGACAGTTGCGCGATGAAAGTTTCCCTAGCCGCCGACAAACGGGTGGCATTAAAAGACGTGGGTTTATTTGCCGATGGCACGGCGGTGAAATTGGTGGGCGAAGAAACCTTTAAACTCTGCCGCGATTTATTAGACGACATTATTACGGTGGACACAGACGCGGTGTGTGGCGCATTAAAAGACATTTTTGATGACACGCGCAGCATTTGCGAACCTGCTGGCGCATTGGCATTAGCGGGTTTGAAAACCTATGTGTCGCGCAATCATACGGAACAGGAAACTCTAGTTGCGATTACATCGGGTGCGAATATGAATTTCCACCGTTTGCGCCATGTGTCCGAACGCAGCGAATTGGGCGAAGGGCATGAAGCGATTTTTGCCGTGTCCATTCCAGAACGCGCAGGCAGCTTCCGTGATTTTGTGAATGTGTTGAAATTGCGTAATATCACCGAATTTAACTACCGTTATGGCGATGAACAGGTGGCGCATATTTTTGTTGGCATTCAAACACAGGGCGCGGCAGACCGTGAGAAAATCGGTGCAGATTTTCAGGCTGCCCAGTTGCCCTACATTGATTTGAGCAACGATGAAATGGCAAAAGTGCATTTGCGTTACATGGTGGGTGGGCGCACGCATAAAGTGCAAAATGAACGATTGATTAGTTTTGAGTTTCCCGAACGCCCACAGGCTTTGGCAAACTTTTTGAACAATATGCACAGCGATTGGAATATTACCCTGTTTCACTATCGCAATCACGGCGCGGATTATGGGCGCGTGTTGGTGGGGATTGATGTGCCAGAATCGGATTATGCGGCGTTTGATACGTTTTTAGATAATTTGGGTTACGCGTTTGAAGAACAAACGGAAAATGCGGCGTATCAATTGTTTTTGGCTTCGTAATATTTTTTCAGGCAGCCTGAACGTGCGCCACAAAACTCATGTAGGGTGTTGGTAAAAATTGTCGTGTAGGATAAGGCAGCCTGAAAAATGAAAAAGATATAACCACATCTTCTAAACCAAATGATGACACAATCTTTATCTATTCAAAGATTTGCGTTAAGATGATTAACCACAACGAAAACTGGAGTGAAATTTTATGAACATTGCTAATAGTATTATTGATTTAATTGGTAACACCCCTTTGGTGCAATTAAACCGTTTGGCGGCGGATTTGCCTGCCAAAATTGCGGTGAAATTGGAATTTTTTAACCCTGGTAGCAGCGTGAAAGACCGCATTGCCGCCGCCATGATTGACGCCGCCGAAAAAGCAGGCAAAATCAATAAGCAAACCATTATTGTAGAGCCGACTTCGGGCAATACAGGCATTGGCTTGGCGATGGTATGCGCGGCAAAAGGCTATAAATTGGTGATTACCATGCCCGAGAGCATGAGCCAAGAGCGCAAAATGCTGTTGCGTGCCTATGGCGCGGAGCTGATTTTGACCCCAGCCGCCGAAGGCATGGGCGGTGCCATCGCCAAAGCAGAAGAATTGGTACGCGGCAACCCAGATGTGTATTTCCTGCCACAACAATTTGAAAATCCAGCTAATCCCGAAATTCATCGCCACACCACCGCCGAAGAAATTTGGCGCGATACCGATGGTCAAGTGGATATTTTTGTGGCTGGTGTGGGTACGGGCGGCACGGTTACGGGCGTGGGCGAAACTTTGAAAGCGAAAAAATCCAGCGTAAAAGTGTTTGCGGTTGAGCCTGAAGCTTCGCCTGTGTTGAGTGGTGGTCAAAAAGGGCCGCACCCGATTCAAGGGATTGGTGCGGGTTTCGTGCCGAAAATTTTGAATACGGACGTGTATGATGGCGTGATTCAAGTGCCCAATGAAGCGGCGTTCAAAACGGCGCGCGAAATGGCAAGCAAAGAAGGGATTTTGGTGGGCATTTCTTCGGGTGCGGCGATTTGGTCGGCGTTGCAGTTGGCGGCGAAAGAAGAAAATGCGGGCAAATTGATTGTGGTGGTGTTGCCATCTTATGGCGAACGCTATTTGTCCACGCCTTTGTTTGCGGATTTGGCATAAATCGTTTATTTCAGGCAGCCTGAAATGTGATATACCGCATTTTTTATCACATTTTGGGTTAAATTGGGCGTAAAATTGTTATTTGTCAATTCTTTACCCTAATTGCCCCAAATAATATCTTAAAAACCCTTTCAGGCTGCCTGAAAGGGTTTTATTTATTGCAAAAAATCGTTAAAATAGAGTATCGTATGGTTTTTTTACAACATTATTTTTTGACTCTATTTTTTTAGGAGTGAGTTTATGAAGACACGTTGGACGGTACTAGCAGCCCTGTTGTGGGTAAGCACCGCCACGATGGCACAGGCGCAATCGCCCAAGCAGCCATTAGAGCAATGGCAAACCTATGCCACCAATCCACAAATTAAAATGGGTGATTTGGGTGAACATCAAGCGATGGCGGTGTTTTACCGCTTGGATGACGTGTCGGATATACCCGCCAATGTGTATATTAATGGGCATTATCAAGCCAGCTTGTTGCCCAATACCTTTTCAGCCCGTGCGGTGTGTGCCAATAAGCAAACATTTGGCGTGGCGTTGAGCCGCACCGACCGTTTTGATGATGTGAATCAGGGCGTGTATGAAACTTTGCCTGTGGGCGATGTGGCGTTTTTCCGCGTGCTGCAAAATGCGGCGGGACAAGTGGGATTGGTGCGTGTGCCAGCCGATGTTGCCAAAGCAGAATTGGTAAACACGCAAGCGGTGGCACAAACGGTAAGCCGTACGCCTGAAGCGTATGCTTTGCAATGCAGTACGCCTGTGTTGCAAACCATGCGTTTGTCGGCAAATGCGTTGTTTGGTTTTAATCAATTTGCGTATGAGAAAATTGAGCCGTCTGCCTATCGTGAATTGGCAGAAATTTCGCGTAAAATTCAAGAGTTGGGCAATGAGCGCATTCAAAAAATCGTGGTGGCGGGTTACACCGACCCCGAAGGTTCGGACGAGTATAACCGCGATTTATCACAAAAACGTGCGGCGGTGATTCAGGCTGCCTTGCGTGAAAAAGGTGGTGTTACTGCGCCTATAGAAGCGGTGGGTTTGGGCGAGACGGAATTGCGTGTCAGCGATTGCGCAGCGAAACATGTGAAAGACATGAAAGCACGTCAAGCGTGTAATCAGCCAAATCGCCGTGTGGAAATTACCGTGATTGGGCAGCAGTAATTTCAGGCTGCCTGAAAAGTTTTAGATTATTGTATTATTGGGATTATTTTTTAAATTTTAAATAAGGAAATTATTATGTCGGTAACTGTAAAAGTGCTGAATGCGAGCAAAACGATTGCCAGCCATACTGCGGAAGCAGGTAAACCTTTGGTATTGGAAGCAAAAAATAAGGTTAATTATCAATTGATTGATAATGCAACAGGTTTTGCGCCTGAAAATATCATGACGCTTCGTCAGGGCGATGATTTGATGATTATGCTGAATGATGGCGATACGAATTCGGATATTGTCATCAAAGGTTATTTTGATGGCAAAACAGACAGTTTGTTGGTGGGCTTGCATGAAACGGGCAAAATGTATGCCTATATTCCTGTATCTGCCAAACCGACAGACGCGATTACTGTGTTGGCAGAACAGGTTTCGTCTATGCAAGCCTTGGGCGGTACGGAATTGTCGGCTGAACCCACTTGGACAAGTTATGCACCACAAGGTTGGTTGCGTATTTTAGCTCCGTTTATGTTTGCGGCGGTGGCGGCGGCAGTTGTGGCGAGCGATGATGAAGACGACAGTAGCAGCACTACCGACACATCTGCTGATACCAATAATACCAATCCAACGCCAACCACTCCAACCACACCCACACCACCTGATGACACCACGCCGCCTGTTGTACCGACTGCAACTTTATCGGCAAATGGCATTGTGGTTTCAGGCAAAACTGAAGCCAATGCAAAAGTAAGCGTTACCGCAGGCAGCCTGAAAGCAACAGGCATGGCAGACGCAAGTGGTAATTACAGCGTGAATTTGCCCGAAGTTTTGAAAAATGGCGAGAAAATCAGTGTAACGGCAACAGACGCGGCAGGTAACAGCAGCGCAGCCACGACTTTGACTGCGCCAACCACACCAGCTCCTGTGGTGGATACCACGCCGCCTACTGTACCAACCGCGACTTTATCTGCAAATGGTATTGTGGTTTCAGGTAAAACCGAAGCCAATGCGAAAGTAAGCGTTACCGCAGGCAGCCTGAAAGCAACAGGCATGGCAGACGCAAGTGGTAACTACAGCGTGAATTTGCCCGAAGTTTTGAAAAATGGCGAGAAAATCAGCGTAACAGCAACAGACGCGGCAGGTAACAGCAGCGTAGCCACGACTTTGACTGCGCCAACCACACCAGCTCCTGTGGTGGATACTACTGCGCCTGTTGTGCCAACGGCGACTTTATCTGCGAATGGTATTGTGGTTTCAGGCAAAACTGAAGCCAATGCGAAAGTAAGCGTTACCGCAGGCAGCCTGAAAGCAACAGGCATGGCAGACGCAAGTGGTAACTACAGTGTGAATTTGCCTGAAGTATTGAAAAATGGCGAGCAAATCAGCGTAATAGCAACAGACGCGGCAGGTAACAGCAGCGCAGCCACCACTTTGACCGCACCCACAACACCTACAACACCAGCCCCTGTGGTGGATACTACGCCGCCTACTGTACCAACCGCGACTTTATCGGCAAATGGCATTGTGGTTTCAGGCAAAACCGAAGCCAATGCGAAAGTAACTGTTGTTGCAGGCAGCCTGCAAGCAACAGGCATGGCAGACGCAAGTGGTAACTACAGTGTGAATTTGCCCGAAGTTTTGAAAAATGGCGAGCAAATCAGCGTAAGCGCAACGGATTCTGCTGGCAATTCCAGCAGCAGCACCACTTTAACCGCCGCCGACCAAACCCCACCGCAAATCAATGCGGCATTAGACGTTTCAGGCAGCCTGATTACAGGTACGACTGAAGCGGGAGCAACCGTGTCCGCCAATGGTGTCAGCACCACCGCCGACAGCACTGGCGCATATTCTTTGACTTTGCCGACCGCGCAAACCAATGGCGAAAGCATTACCATCACTTCAGTAGATACATCGGGCAACAGCAGCAGCCATGTTTTGATGGCAAACGATAGTACCGCCCCCGAAACATTGACGGCTGAATTGTCTAGTGATGGTTTGACGGTTTCAGGCAGCACCGAGCCGAATGCAGTTGTAACAGTAAACGGTGTGAGCGGAACTGCTAATGCAAACGGCGCATACGCCATTACTTTGCCAACTGCTTTATTAAACAAAGAAGAAATTACCGTAAGCGCCAGCGATAAAGCAGGTAACAGCATTACCCAAACTTTAACCGCCGCCGACAAAACGCCACCTGCTGAAGTGGGTGCAACTTTGTCCGATGATGGCATGAGTATTGTCGGTAAAACCGAAGCGGGCGCAACCGTGTCCGCCAACGGTGTCAGCACCACCGCAGACGAAAACGGCGCGTACACTTTAACGCTGCCTGAAAAACAATTGAATGGCGAAACCATTACCGTAACCGCCACCGATACGGCAAACAACACAACCACGCAAACCATCGTGGCGAAAGACACGACTGCGCCCAATACTTTGGAAGCCAGCGTAAGCAATACTGCGGATAGCACCGTAATTTCAGGCACAACGGAAGCCAATGCCACCGTGTATATTGACACCGATGGCGACCCCAAAACCATTGAAGCGACAGCTACGGCAAATGCCGCAGGTGCGTTCAGCGTGGCATTGCCAAATGTGTTGAATCAAGGCGAGAAATTGACTTTGTGGGCGAGCGATGAAGCAGGCAATACATCTGCGGCGTTTGTGGCGACCGCCCCCACCCAAGACACTACCGCTCCAGCCGCGCCCGAAGCCAAGATTAGCGAAGATGGTTTGAGCATTTCAGGTACAACCGAAGCAAATGCCACAGTAAACATTCAAGTGGGCAATGAAACCTACACCACCACCGCAGACGAAAATGGCGCGTTCAGCCACACATTTGCCGAAGCCTTGAGCAATGGTGAAACGGTGGAAATTACCGCCACTGATGCGGCACAAAACACCAGCGAGAAAACCACTTTAACCGCAGCCGACACCGTGCCACCGAGCGCGCCTTTGATTTCGGCAGCGACCGATGGTTCGTTCACGGTGGCGTTGAGCAATGACGCGGTAACGGCGACCATTGATTATGTGGGCGAAGATGATAAAACGCATCAATTGGTATTGAACAAAACCGATGGTGTGTGGGCATTGGCTGACCCATCTGTAGCGGGCGTTACGATTACAGATAATTTGGTAACACTTGCGCCTGAAACGGTAAAAGACCACATCAGCATTACAGTAAGCAATGCGGACGCAGCAGGCTTGTCTGCCAGCGCGATTAGTGAGCCTGCGGCTGACCACAATCCGCCCGCCGAACCTGTTTTCAAAATTGAAAACGATATTTTGACCATTACGCCTGATGTGGAAGCTGCTACTTTGACGGTGGCGTATGTGGACGCGGCGGGTGAAATTCACGAAGCCACATTCTTGCAAAGCGACCAAGGTTGGTTGGACAATAATCCGCAAGACCAAGCAACGATTGATGTGGAAACAGGCGTGGTGTCTTTGCCGATGGTGAATTTGTTGGGTGGCGAAACGGTGTTTGTTACTGTGAGTGATGGTGCGTTGAGCAATTCAGGCAGCCTGAAAGTGGAAGACACGATTCCGCCTAGCGATTTGGCTGATTTGATTGTGGGCAACGGCGACACATTCTTAACCGCAAATGAAATCACCAATAATCAAGTAAATGTGTTGGTGAAATTGCCGAGTAGCGGCGTGAATGTGGGCGATGTGTTAATGGTCAATGGCACAGAAACCGTTTTGAGCAATAGCCATATTAATTTGGGCGAAGTGTCTTTGACTTTGGATGCGCCCACTGAAGGCGAGAAATTTACCGTTACTGCACAGCTGAAAGACAGCGCAGGTTTGACTTCAGGCAGCCTGAACAAAGAATTTACACGTGATACGACCGTCCCTGGTGATAGCAATGGCGATGGCGTGGCAGACGTGCAAGGCAGACCATCTGTGATCATCCAAGATAGCAAAGGCACAAGCGGCTATATTAATGCGGAAGATGTGAACGCGGACGGCAAAGTCAGCGTGAACATTACTTTCCCTGCCAATAGTGGTTATGCGGCTGGCGATATGTTGCACATCAGTACGGCGGCTGGGGCATTAGAGCCGATTGCTTTGACTGATGAGATGATTGCCAATGGCTATGTGTTGGCGGTTGAACCCACTGAAGGTGTGAACACGATTACGGCTTATGTGCAAGACGTGGCGGGCAATTCTACTTTGGTTGGCAGCGACAAATCTATGTTGGACGACTCGGTGTTGTTGCCACCTGTGGTGGAAATTATGGATGGTGGCGATGGTGTATTGGGTGCAACTGAATTGATGAACAATCAAGGTACGGCACAGATTACCGTACCTGCTGGTTACACAGTAGGCGCGGTGCTGGAAATTACCTATCCAAATCAAAGCACAGAACAAATCACGCTGACCGAAGTGCATTTGCAAGAGCCAATTACCGTGAAATTTGATGTGGTGAATGGCGACAATACGGTAAGCGCAACTTTAACCAACGTTTCAGGCAGCCTGTCTCGTGTGGGCAGCGATACGGTGAGCGTAGATACGACTGCACCAAGTGCGCCACAAGTGATGATTGTGGGCGGTGAAGACGGTTATATTCAAGAGAGTGATATTGTTGATGGCAAAGTGAATGTGAAAGTAACGCTGCCTGAAAACGGTGGCTATGCGGTGGGCGATGTTTTGACGATTACCGACAGTATGGGCAACACGCAAACCATGCCATTAACCGAAGAAATCATCAAAAATGGTGTAACGGTTCAGGTGAATCCTGTTACGGGCAATCATGTCATTACGGCTACGGTAAGCGATTTGGTGGGCAATGTGTCTGCCGCCGCCAAAGCGGAAGCGGCGCGTGATAATGGTTTCCCTGGTGATAGTAATCAAGACAATATTGCAGATGAAATCGGCAGCCCTGTGGTGTCGGTGATGGACGATGTTGCAGATTTAGATGTGATTAATAGTGGCGATGTTCAGCAAGGTTTGGTTGATGTGCATATTGCTGTGTCGGCGCAAAATGGTTACAGCGTGGGCGATGTGTTGCATTTGACTGCGCCAAATGGCAGCCTGCAAGAAATCGTTTTGACCGATGAGCATTTGAAAAATGGCGTGGTCGTGGCGAAAGTGAAACCTGTATTGGGTGAAAATACCGTTACAGCGTATGTGAAAGACAGTGATGGCAACCAGTCTTTGGTGGGTACGGGCAGCAGCGTGTTGGACGAAAATACGGAATTAGCCCCAATGGTTATGCTGGAAACGGGTACAGATGGTTTGATTAATGCGGCGCAATATGTCGCTAATAACAATCAAATCACCAGCAAAATTGAATTGCCTGCCACCGCGCAAGCTGGTGATGTGTTGTTTGTTGAATTAAAAGCCGCAGACACATTATTATCCACAGAACAAATCACATTAACCGCCGAACACATTAGCGCAGGCAGCCTGAAACATTCGTTTACAACGGATACGGAAGGCGAGCAAACCGTGAATGTGTACTACAAAACAGGCGAGAATGTGCAATCAGATTCGTCTGCCGTGCGTTTTAATTATGACAAAACGCCACCTGTGATTACTTTAACGGCTAATGACGATGGTTCGGTTTCCTACAGCATGGACGCTGCGGATGCAAATGCCCAACTGACGTTTACAGTAGATGGTAATACAGTTGAATTGAAAGCCGATGTGAAAACGGAAGGCAACATCATCACAGGCACCATTTCGGGCGACCAAATTTTAGATGGCGCAACGGTCGTTGTGGTCGCAAGCGATTTTGCAGGCAATGTTTCTGACGAGGTAAGTGTGGTTGCCAAAGCGGGCGGTGATAAAGATGTTACCGCACCTGTATTAACTGAAGTGATGGTAATTGATAATGGCGCAACCGTTTCGGGCAGCACCGAAGCAGGGGCAATTGTGTCTGTTAATGGGGTAACGACTACTGCCAATGAACAAGGTAAGTTCAGCGTATCCTTAACTAAGCCATTGATTAACAAAGAAAATATTGATGTGTTTGTACAAGATGTTGCGGGTAATTCCAGCACCACTACAACATTGACTGCGCCCGATTTAACACCGCCAACCATGCCAACCGCCAGCTTGTCTGATGACGGCTTGACGGTTACGGGTACGACCGAAGCAGGCGTGAAAGTAACGGTAAACGGCGTGGAAACCACCGCCAATGACAAAGGCGAATTTAGTGTTACCTTGCCAAATGCCTTGTTAAACAAAGAAGAAATTGCTGTGGTTGCCACCGATTTGGCAGGTAATCAAAGTACATTCACATTCCAAGCGGCAGACAAAACCGCGCCTGTGGTGTCGGATTTGCGTTTGTCGGCAAATGGTATTGTCGTGTCTGGCAGCACCGAAGCTGGGGCAACGGTAAATGTGGATTACACAGGCGATGGTCAAGTGGATGTAACGGGTGTAGCTGACAGCACAGGCGCGTTTAGCGTGAATTTGCCAACGGCTTTAATCAATGGTGAAACCATTGCCGTGTTTGCCCATGATGAAGCCAATAACAACAGCCCAATGATGACCATCACGGCGAGCGATGGCATTGCGCCTGTTGAGCCAACTGCTGCGTTGTCGGAAGATGGTTTGACGGTATCGGGTACGGCGGAAGCTGGTTCTACTGTGTCTGCCAATGGCGTGAGCGCAACGGCGGATAGTCAAGGAGCGTACAGTTTCAGGCTGCCTGAAGCGCAATTGAATGGCGAAAACTTAACTGTGGTTTCTACAGACGCGGCTGGCAACAGCAGCACCACGACTGTGGTCGCCAAAGACAGCACCGCGCCACAAGTTTTGACTGCTGAAATGGCAAACAATGGTGGCAGTATTTCAGGAAATACCGAAGCAAATGCAACGGTGTGGGTAGATGTGGATGGCGATGCCAAATACGATGTTTCGGCAATGGCAAATGCGGTTGGTACATACACCGTGCAATTGGCAACGCCTTTGGACAATGGCGAAACGGTGAGCGTGGTGGCAGTAGATAGTGCCAACAATAGTTCTACGGCATTGTCGCTTACCGCGCCTATGAAAGACCGCATTGCGCCTGAAATCATCAGCGCAGAAATTTCGGCAGATGGCAGCGTGGTTTCGGGTAAAACCGAAGCGGGCGCAACCGTTACGGTAAATGGTGTCAGCACCACCGCCAATGAGCAAGGCGAGTTTAGTTTAACTTTAATCATGCCATTGACCAATGGCGAAAATGTGTTGGTGATTGCCACCGACCAAGACAACAACAGCAGCGAACCGACAACCCTTATCGCGCCTGATTTGCAAGCACCCAATGCGCCTTTGATGACGGCAGACAATAATGGTGCAATCACCATTGTGTTGGACACAGAAGCAGTCAAAGCCAGCGTGGTTTATACCGATGAACAAGATGTGCCACACACCGCCACTTTGAGCAAAGACGATAATGGCGTGTGGACATTGGACGATGGCAGCCTGAAAGGGATTAGCGTTACCGATAATATGGTGGTAATTGCGCCTGAAGCGGTGAAAGATTACAGCATTGTGAGTGCGACCAATGCCGATATGAAAGGCAATGAATCCTTCGCCGCCACCGCCGAAGCCGCTGACCACAATCCACCTGCAAAACCTGTGTTTGCTGTGTCGGAAGATGGTTTGACTTTGAATATTACCCCTGCGGTAGACGCGTCTGTGTTGAACGTCATCTATCAAACCGCAACAGGCGATATTGTGGAAGCACAAATTATCCAAACGCCAATGGGCTGGTTAAAAGGCAGTAATGTGGCGGACAATGTGAGCGTGGACGCGCCAACAGGCACGGTGTCATTGCCATTGGGCATTTTGGCAGGTGGTACAAGCGTGGTGGCGAATAACCAAGACGCGAAGGGTTTAGGTGCAGAAAGCGAGCATTTGGTGGTGGACAATATTGCCCCAGCCGCGCCAGCCGATATTATCGTGGGTGATGACAATGCGTATTTGACTGCCAATGAAATTGTGGACGGCAAAGTTAAAGTCATCATCAAATTGCCAAATGAAGGTGTGAATTTGGGCGATATTTTGGTGGTGAATGAGGTGGAGCATGTGATTGATTCTACGGATATTAACACAGGCGAATACACATTAACCCTGAATGCACCTGAAGAAGGCAAAGAATTAGCCGTAAACGCTTATCTGAAAGACGCGAAACCCAATCTTTCAGACAGCCTGAAAGCGACTTACACGCGTGATACCAGCGTACCAGGCGACAGCAATCAAGACGGTCAAGCCGATGACGCAGGCAAACCTGTAGTGATTATTCAAGACGCGCAAGGCACAAGTGGCTACATCAATGCAGAAGATGTGAACACCGATGGCGATGTGCTTGTCAACATCACGTTCCCAAGCAATAGCGGCTATGTGCAAGGCGATATTCTGCATGTGGTGATGACCGATGGCACAGAGCAAACCGTTGCTTTGACCAATGACATGATTGCCAATGGTTACAGCTTGACGGTGAAACCTGTGGAAGGGGTGAACACGGTTACGGCTTATGTAACGGATTTGGCGGGTAATCAATCCCTGTCGGGCAGCGATAAATCTACGCTGGACGATTCGGTTGCCTTGCCGCCAGAATTGACGATTGTGGACGTGAACCGCGATGGTTATTTGAGTGGCAATGAGTTGAACCAGTTTACCAATAAAGCCGATGTGGACATTACTATTCCAGCAGGTTACACCGTAGGCGCAACCTTGAATGTGGTGTACCCAAATGGCAGCACGGAAGAAATTAAGCTGACCGAAGAACACTTATTGCAAGGCGTACGCGTTAGCATGGACGTGGTAGATGGCAGCAACACGATTCGCGCCACCTTGACACAGATTTCAGGCAGCGTGTCTAAAGAAGGCAGCAGCACAATTGAAGTGGATACGCTGTCGCCAGCCGTGCCGAATATTGAAATCATCGGTCTGGACAAAGGCTATTTTGATGAAAGCGATTTGGTGGACGGTAAATTGCAAGTGAAAGTAAGCTTCCCAGACAAAGACCGTTATCATGCTGGCGATGTTTTGACCGTGCGCGATGCTTCAGGCAGCCTGCAAACAGTAAAATTGACCACAGACGACATCAGCAATGGGGTAACTTTGGGCGTAACGCCGACCGAAGGTAATAATGCCATCACGGCTTCGGTAAGCGATGTGGCGGGTAACGCGTCTGGCTTAAGTCAAGCAGATGGTATTCGAGACAATGGTAAACCGAGCGACCCATTGATTTCCATCAATGATGACGGCGACAATGAAATCAATGCGAGCGACTTGAATAGTGATAAACAAGTGAGCGTATCGGTAATGTTGCCGTTGGGCGGTGGTTACAGCGTGGGCGATACCTTACACTTGACCATCAATGGCGAAACGCAAACCTTTGCGCTGACGGCTGACCATGTGAATCGTGGCGTGTTAAGCACCGCATTCACACCTGTGCCTGAAACCAATAAAGTGGAAGCCTACATTACCGATGAACAAGGCAATCGCACTGAAGTAGTCAGCGCGACCAGCGAAAATCACAGCAATGTACCATCAAATAATGATTTATCTTTGACTGTCTTGGATAATAGTAATATTGCTGAAGTACAAGCGAAGATGAGCGATGAGTCCCAAAATATTGATTTGGCACAAGCGGATAGTAATGCGGTATTGGGTGGTGCGTCGGCTAATGAAGCGATTACATTGGATATGCAAGATGGTGTAGATGTATTCTCCAGCCCACAAAATATCCCAATGCAACACATGACCTTGAACATGGGTGCAGGAAATGACCGTGTGGCGGTGCAACAAATCAGTGACAGTGCGCGTGTAAACTTGGGTGCAGGTGATGACTTGCTGGAATTGGGGAACAATCAAGGCATGGTAGACGGTGGCGAAGGCAGAGACATGGTTGCCTTTGGTTCGCCCGATACGAATGTAACGGTTGAAAATCACTTCAGCAACTTTGAAACCTTTGCCCTGTTTGCAGGAGGCAGCCTGAAATTGACCGAGAAAGCTTTGTTAGACAACCATGCGGCTGAATTAAGCGACAGCAATGGTGTGAGTTACAGCAATGTTTTGGTGATTGATGGTGCAGACAATGCTTCTGTGGGCTTATGGGAGGGCTTGGGACGCGCAAGACCTGTAGAATACAACGGTCAAAGCTACCAAGTGTACAAAGCCCAATTGAACGGCAGCGACTATCAAATTTGGATTGATAGCGATATTTCCGTGAAATAAGTCTTTGCCTAATCGCAATCCCCCTTGTTCCTATATAATAGGGCAGGGGGGATTGCTTTCAGGCTGCCTGTCATGAAAATATAGGGTGTGCCGTGCGCACCGAATGGCTGAATAATTTAAATATTGTGGTGATTTTGGTGCGCACGGCACACCCTACATGAATGTTGTCATGTACTGAAAGGCAGCCTGAAAACCCATTCATCTGATTTAAAACAAACATCTAATAGGAAACTTTTTATATAATGTCTAATCAACGACTGATTTATGGCTTTCACGCCATTAATGCCCGTTTGTGGCAAAACCCAAAATCCATTGTGGATTTATATGTGCTTGAAAATAAAAATGATGTACGCACCCGAGAAGTCTTGGAAAAAGCGGCGCAAGTGAATGTGCGTGTCCATTTTGCCGATGCCGACCGCCTGAATAATATGGCAAAAGGGGCGCGACATCAGGGCGTAGTTGGCTTTATTGATGCATCAAAAAATCATGTTCACTTGGAAGATGTGTTGGAAAATTTGCGCGAACCCGCCTTTTTGCTGGTGTTGGACGGCATTACCGACCCGCATAATCTGGGCGCATGTTTGCGAACGGCAGACGCGATGGGCGTTCACGCCGTGATTGCGCCCAAAGATAAAAGCGCAGGTTTGAATGCTACCGTGAGTAAAGTCGCCTGTGGCGCAGCCGAAACCGTGCCATACATCACCGTAACCAATTTGGCGCGTACCCTGCGTGAATTGAAAGAATATGGTATTTGGGTGGTCGGCACAGACATGGGCGGTGAAGCCGATTTGTTCCACTACGACATTCCGCCATCGGTGGCTTGGGTGATGGGCAACGAGGGCGAAGGCATGCGCCGTTTAACGCGTGAACATTGCGATGCGCTGGTGTCCATTCCCATGTTTGGCACGGTGGAAAGCATGAATATTTCCGTGTCGGCGGGCATGGTGTTGGCAGAAACACGGCGACAACGCGTGTTGCGCGAAGCCTGATTTTCAGGCAGCCTTTCAGTACACGACAAAAAAAGTACAATAAAAAAAGAAGTCCGCATCAATTCAGTGGTATCGTATTAATTTTCTCACGACTAATCCAATATGACTGAATTGAGCGAACTTACCCATATCGTAACCAAAACTTTCAAATGGCACAAGAGCCACATTATTGTTTTTGTGTATTTATTGTGCACCATTGCCATGCGGCAGACCTGTAATTTGAGCAAATTGGCAATGTTTTTCC